>CAZBTI010000038.1:14150-18953 GCA_964494395.1 uncultured Acidimicrobiales bacterium
AGGACCGCCAGCACGAGCACACCCACAAGGATGCCCATTCGTTGCCACACGGGCCTTCCCGAACGCAAGACCGGCAAGTTGATCAGCACTGCTGCAATGCCCATGATCGCTCCAGGAACGCCAGCGGTGAGCGCCAACAGCATTGGCGCCAAACCCGCCGCGAACTCCGGACCGGGAATCGTCGGCGTTGGCTTGTAGCGCTCTCCATCGATCTTGATCAAGGGAAGGTCAAGCCCGCCCATGCGCTTCTCAAGTGTCGCTACAACTTCACGACCCCTGTCATCGATCACGACTCGCTCGAAAATCTCGTCACCCGGACCAGCCTTGCTCTCACCCTGCATGAGTCTCGGGGCGCCGATAAGCGGGGCCTTGAACCACAACGGGTCATTCTCAAATCCCGGTACATCGAGTGGATAGTTAGCCACGAAGTCTCCCGCTAGCGGTCCGACCAGAATTTTGGACCGATTCGCAGCATTACGCAAGCAACCCCGCGGGTTCCCCACCTGAGCGTCCTTGAGCAAGACCACCAATTTGGGCCGGTTTGCTCTCAAGTCGCACTTAACGCAGCCGATTCACCCATTACGGCGAAAACATCAGAGTACGCATGTGGGGACTTCGAGCGGGCCACACGGAAACACTTACGGGAGTCTTTTTGAGTACGCAACCTCCAACAACCGTCGATGACTCAACCATCGTGGATAGCGAAATCGAAGCAGAGGTGTCATGGACGGTCCACAGCAGGCCGCCCGAGGTCGTGCTGTCCTTCCAAGGGCTGCACGAACCCACCGCCATGTTTGACGATTTGCGCGCTATTGGATGGGACGTGCCTGGAATGCCGCCCCGCCCAGCGAACGCAATCGAATGGACTCCGGACCCAGTAGCTGGAACCGACTTCACCGTTCTGCCCTGGACCGTCCAAGAGTTCCGTCTCGGAGAAGGCACCTGGACAGTAGCCACAGCGGACGTCGGTACCCGAACCCTCGACGCGCTCCGAAATCACCACGCCAAAATCGTCGGCACTAGCGAACAAATTGCCGAGCACGCTGCTTCCTACGCAGAGCGGGCGAACAACCCCATCCAGGCATCTCCTGTTCAGCCATCTCCAGTTCAGGCAGTTCCCGTAGAAGCCGCAAGTGCAGCGCCAGCTGCTGCACCTGTCCCCGAAGCTGTTCCACTTACCATTCCCGATGCAGCGGTGCCCGCTCCGGCCGATACCGAAATGCCGGTTGACCAAATCCAGGCCAACGTTAGTGGTGGCTTTCGCACAGTCATATTACTCGGAGTGTCACCAGCCGATGACCCCCTGCCAGGCGCTGGGGTTTGGATTGGAGTCTCGGGGCGAAAGAAGACTCGTATCTATTGGAACGAGCAGTCGATTCCGGTGGACCAACCAATTCCCGGTCACCAGAGCATCGGAACCCTCGTATCGGGGGGCGCCAGCGCATGGTACGCCGAAACCGAAGTGCCGCTGCCAGAAACCGCCACCGATGGTCGCCGGATTGTTCGACTCGTCGTGCCCGACATGTCGATCAACGATAAGAAGCTCCGCCGCCTGGACAAGGTTCTCGGTGATGACCTCGAGACCTTCCAGCTTCGTTCTCTCGCTGGAGCGAACGAAAGTGCTGCACTCGTCAATGCGGTGATTGGTGCGCATGCGTTCGATATGTTGATGTCGAACCTGACGCTTCGGATGCCCAACGCCATCGTGAGAACACAAACGTAGGAACCTAGGCTGGCCGTCATGGCCACTACACCCGACATCCTCGCAATGCTGAGCGAACTCGTCACGCTCACCGCGCTCGACGAGGGCAGCCCGCAATCGTTCAAGGTTCGCGCCTATGAGAAGGCCGGATTGGCGCTCCAATCCGATGGACGAGATATCGCTGCGCTCGCAATGACCGAACTCGTAAAGATCGATGGAGTGGGCAAGGCAACAGCGAGCAAGATCCTCGAACTCGTCGAGTCAGGCAGCGTCGAGAAGCTCGAAAAGTTGCGCGCCCTCTACCCGCCAGACTTCGTTGAACTGAGCCGAATCCCCGGCGTCGGCCCCAAGACGCTGAAGCTGTTGCGCTCTGAACTTGGGGTTGAGAACGTCGAGCAGTTGCGGGTCTGCATTGCCGAGGAAAGACTCCGCACCCTCCCTGGCCTCGGAGCTACCAGCGAGGCCAAAATCGCAAAGTCGATCGAGCGATTGGGGCTCACCGGAAAGGACCGACGGACGCCGATTGCCGATGCACTCCCGCTCGCAGAGCGACTCGTAGCTGACCTTAAAGCGCTACCCGAAACCGTCGATGCGCGGTTCTGCGGCAGCCTCCGGCGAATGTCGGAGACGATCGGCGACATCGACATCACCGTTTCTTCGGACGACGCTGCCGAGGTGATGGTATTTGTCAATGGCCACCACGAAGTCGCCGACATCGTCGTCAGCGGAAAGACGAAGACGTCATTTCTCACCGCCGGCGGCCTACAGGTAGATGTTCGCGTCGTCACGCCAGACCAGTACGGTGCAGCCACGCTCTACTTCACCGGCTCAAAGGCGCACAACATCGCACTCCGTCAACGGGCGATCGACCGGAACATGCTCTTGAACGAGTACGGGCTAATGGACACCTCCGATGAAACAATCGCGGGTGCTGACAGGCCGGTCGTTGCGAGCCGCACCGAAGAGGAGATCTATGCAGCTCTCGACCTTCCCTACGTGCCCGCCCCGCTGCGCGAAGCCACCGGCGAGGTGGACGCTGCTGCGACGGGTGAGCTTCCCGAATTGATCCAACGCAGCGACATTCGAGGCGACCTGCACTATCACACCGATCGTTCGGGCGATGGACGCAGTTCCGTCGAGGACATGGTCAAGGCAGCGCACGACCAGGGCTACGACTACCTCGCGATTACCGATCATGGGGTCGACCTCGCAATCAACGGGTCTACCGCCGAGGAGATGCTCGAGCATCGAGAACATATTGCAGAGGTGGCAAAGGCATACCCTGACATGACTCTGCTGTGGGGCTGTGAGCTCAATATCGATGCCACCGGTGGGCTGGACTACGACGCCGATTTCCGAGCGCTCTTCGATTACACGGTCGCCTCGGTGCACTCGCATTACGACCAGAGCATTCCCGAACAAACGAACCGCCTGATCGCCGCCATTGCCGACCCCACCGTCAACTCCATTGGGCACCTGACCGGGCGGTACATCGGCCGTCGTCCCGGTATCGAACTCGACTACGACGCGGTCATTTCAGCGTTACTCGACTACGACGTTGCGCTCGAAGTCAACGGCGCGCTGCAACGGCTAGACGCTGCATCCGATGTGGTTCGAAAGGCGGTAGACCGCGGCGTAAAGCTCGTGATCAACACCGATAGCCATCACACCTCCGAGCTTGGTCGTATGGAGTACGGCATCCGCACGGCTCAGCGTGGTTGGGCCCCGAGAGACCTCGTTGTCAACTCTTGGGATAAAGACACATTCCTCGACTGGATCGGTGCCTGAACGCGTTGTCAATCGCCTGCGACGCTGACTACGAGCGCAGGATGGTGCGGACGAGCTGGTCCATTGCTGCGAGCGAGGAACTGGTCGCATCGCGTTCACCGTTAATGATGATCGAGAAGACTGCATCGCGGCCACTATCGGTTGAGGCGTAGCCCGAGAGGGCGCGTCCGCCAAAGATTGTGCCGGTCTTTGCAAGGACTCGTCCTGCATCGCCACCGAAGCGGTTTCTGAGCGTTCCCGAAACTCCCGAGATCGGCAGCTGGCTCTCAAAGACGTCGGCAGTGTCGGATCCTCGTACCGCCCGCAGGATCTCTTGGAACTCTCGGGCAGAGCGCAGGTTTAAGCGGCTGAGCCCTGAACCATCGTCCATGACTCCGTCGAGTGGCACGCAGAGGTCTGAGAGCTCTTGTTCGATCTGAGCAATGCCGTTGAGCAAAGTGCCTTCGTTGCTTAGGAGCCCGAGTTGCAACACCAACATGTCTGCGATCTGGTTGTTGCTGTTGAGCATCATGTCTCGAACGAGCGCTCCGACCGGCGCCGATTCCACCCGTCCGACTTCACGACCGACCGGCGCTGTCCCTACTTCGACGGTGTCGACAGCAACGCCAGCGATGCGGAAGCGTTCGGCGAGCCACTCTCCGTTCACCTGGGCTGGGCTCTCGAAGAACTGGTCCGATGTGTTCCAACGGTTTGCATCGAGCATGAAGCCAGACAGCGGACCGACGAAGTTCCGGATTTGCCAGCTCTGCCAACCCGACGCTGCTGGAGGTTGGGGGAATTGCGAGACATCGATGATCAGACGATCGGCCGATGTAATCCCAGCAGCGAGCACCTGATCGACGAGGACGTTTGCTCGGGCTGTGGAGAAGGTGGGGTCGCCAGCGGCACGGAAGACAAGGTCGCGGCCGACTCGCTCTACGGTCGTATCGATGGTGCTCTCGAGATCGAGCAGTTCGTTCGCAGCGTGAGCGACCAGAATTTTCTCGTTCGAGGCGGGCACGAGACCCACGTCAGGGTCTCGCGTGATGACCTCTCCCCAACCATCAATCCAGACCGAAACACTCACGTCGAGTCCGTCGAAGTCTGGGTGATTCACGGCGCCTTGAAGTGCGTTGGTCACCCACGGAGGTGCAACGGTCAGTTCCTGTTCAACTGGCGCCACGCAAGAGGCCGAACGGACTGCAGCGTCGACCACGGGTTCGGTGGCGGGCTCAACCAACGACTCGACATCGGCGGCAACTCCGTCCTCGAGTGCACTGTCCTCGAGTGCACTGTCCTCGAGTGCACTGTCCTCGAGTGCACTGTCCTCGAGT
>CAZBTI010000038.1:19053-27522 GCA_964494395.1 uncultured Acidimicrobiales bacterium
CCTCGAGTGCACTGTCCTCGAGTGCACTGTCCTCGAGTGCACTGTCCTCGAGTGCGTCCGTAGAATTGGCTGTGTTGGAACTTGTGCCGGGCGCATCTCCACTCGGGAGTTGCGGCAGCTTGAGCGCATCGAACAACGCACGATCGGTTGAAGGATCCTGCACGTCGGCGTCGGTCGAAGCACCTTCCTTGGACTCTTCGCCGGTCTCGTCAACTTGGCGGTCTTCAACACCCCTCGGGTCGGTGTCTGTCGCCGACGAGATCGAGGCCGTCGCACTCAGCTCTGGACTGGCGTCGGCGGAGCACGCCGCCGCTACGAGGGCGAGCACAACTACGAAAAGCACACTCCGAGATCGCTGAGACATCGCTGACCACTCTACGCGGGGAAAAGAGTCGAATGAAAGGCGGGGAGAACCGCTCGATTCAACGCGTGAATGACGGTTCCCGGAGGAAGTGGGTATACGCAACCGAGAGAGCAATCTAAGCTCGCCTCATGACTACTATCACCGCTGACCTCACCTCAGGAACTCTCGTCGAGATACGCAACGGGCGACACGTCTGGTACGCCGACGAACCCATCGAAGTAAACGGTACCGACAAGGGCCCAAACCCCTATGAACTATTACTTGGTTCTTTAGCTGCCTGCACGTCGATAACGCTCAGCTACTACGCGAACCGCAAGGGCTGGGAGATCGATTCGGTTTCGGTCAAGTACGAGTATGAGAAGGTCCATGCTGATGACTGCGAAGAATGCGATGAGGCGGAGTCAGGCTGGCTCGAGGGTGTACGGAGCACGATCTTTATCGAGGGAACCTTCGATGACGATCAGCGGGCACGCCTGACAGAAATTGCACAGCGATGCCCGGTGCACAAAACACTCGCCAACGGAATCACCTTTATCGAAGAGTCGGTCACCGTCGGCTGAGGCGTGGCTGCTACGCAGCCTGAACTTGGCGAGCGTTTACGAAGTTCTGGATCTCCAACCAAGGCGCGTCTTGGAAGTAGGCCATGGGGAATCGGGCAAATCGTTCGCCGATCATCGGGATCAGTTCAGCTGCTTGACCCCAGTTGCCCATGAGGTAGTGGAGCGTGAACCAGATGCTCAACACAGCAGCACCCTGCGGTGTCGAGGAGTCGAACGCTGGGTCTTGGTAGGACCTAGACATTGCCTCGCCGATCAGCCACTCCTTGCCGAGCATCGCCGGAAGTTCGTGAATGGTGTGACGTCGTGCGTTACCAGCAATGTGGTGTTCGATAAGGGCAACTGCGGCGAGAGCCGGATTCGGCGAACCCGGCTGAGCAGTGCGAGTCATCCACTCAGCGTGCTCCCACATCTCCTCGTGTGAACCTGCCCATTTATCTGAGATCAACTGTTGGAAGGCCATGTGCCCGGACAGCAATCCACCGCGGGAGATGTGCTGGACGTATCGGTCGTCCATCTCTGCGCGACCGGTGTGCAGACCGCGGCCGCTCGTCAGCAAATGTTGCCATGGAATGGAACTTTCTGGCATAAGTTCTGCTGCAGCGTGGAGGTCCTGCTCGGCTGCTGCAAGATCGAGGTGAAACTGATCGATAGCCTTCGCGTCGCTTGCCTCAGCCCGAGCATCCCATGCATTGACAACAGCTATCGCACCCCGCAGAAGCTCGGCCAAACCCGTACCCGACTGTGCGTCTACGAAATCGTCAAAGAAGGACGGGGGTGCCACGATGTCGCTCGCAACCGAGACCGAATGGGCTTGGTCGGTCAGGCTTCCGGCGGCGAAGATCGACTGAGCATCGTCCCAACGCTCATCGATGACCGCCTGGGTGAAGGTTATTGCTCCGCTATGTCCGAGCGTCTTCGATGGGGCTGGAACCGTCCTGCTCTCGTCACCAGCGTCGGGCACTCCCCTGCGCTTACGAATGAATCCCATCAAGGCTCCTCACAACCGATCGGTCAGCCAACCTGACCACTAGTACAAGAGGTATCGGATCTCCAGAGGTACTCGTTAAGCAGTTTTTTGGATTACATGCGTTCGACGAACCGTTGCGCGTTCGCAACAACCGGACGATCATTGCCGGCAATGGCGATGATCAGGTCGAGAGCGAGTGCACCGGCAGCTCTTGCATCACCGTTCAACGCAGCGTCGGTAACGGCCTTCCGTTGTGCTGCCAAATCGATGGCTTCATGCTGAGTTTGCTCGGCCACCACATCGAATTCGAACCATTTTCCGACTCCGAGCGCGGCCTTTAGGACCGTCCGTGGAACCCATATATCGATAGCACCGCTGAAGTCAGCAACGGTGAGCGCATCACCATCGGTGCAACGAATGCCCTTGGTGACTTTGCCAAAGAGCGTGCCGACGACGGGTCCGTCCTCCCGAGCCTTGTTGAAGTCCAAGATGGTCATCGTGGCCCCAGACAGTGACTGCGGGAGGTGCTCTTCATCATTGATTTCGCCATCGAAAGACATGTCCCTAAAGGTAGGAAATGGCCGCGAGGGTGAAAATGGGGCGTTTGACGCATTGGGCTTCACCTCCGGATCGGAACAGTTCGTAAGAAATACGCCAAAGAGCCGAGAAACGTGCGACAATGGTCACATGCGCTTTTCTACTTCTCCTGCTCGTCGTCACCGCACCGCAGCTGGCCTCGCCGCCGGTGCCTTACTCCTTGCCGCATGTGGCGGATCGGTTGAGACCGCTGTTGTCGACGCAGGCGAACCCATCAACGTTGTTGCCGGCGAGGCTCCAGTATTCGACGCTTGCTCCTCAAGCGGCGACATTGTGAACTACCAGTGGCAGATCGTCGGCACCCCAACAGCGAACGCCGAGGACGAAGGCAAGTTCCTTCGCACAGAAACCGAAGGCTGTTCCTTCACGCTCGAGAACGTAATGGAGATCGACGAAGTCGGCCTGTGGACCGTCGAACTCTCGGTGGAAGTTAGCGACGGAACGATTCTGACCGACACGGTCGACGTCACCGTCACCGATAGCTAACCCCCGAACCTTCTTTGAGATCCGGCCTGCTCTACAGGCAGGTCGAGTGCGCTAGGGAATGATCTTGTTGGCGATCTCGCCCGCGAGCGAGATCATGTCGGTGTCGTGGGCGAGCGTTGCCAAGTTCATCGTGATGCCATCGAGCCCGGCGTCGATCATTTCCTGAACCTGCTCGCCGAATCCGTCGGGGTCCCCCATCGTCATCATGGGTGCCATCATCTGCGCGGCCTCCCGAGGCCAACCGTGCAGGTCCATATAGGCGTCGATCGATGCTTCAGCTTCTTCATGCGTAGGAGCGACCACGCCCATGACCAACTTCGTGACCTTGATCTCGGAACGGTCTCGGCCAAGGCGTTCGCAATGCGCAGCCAATGCGTCGAGCTTTCGCGGGATCTCGTCGGTCGAACAAACCAGGTTCGATTCATCGGCGTACTGCGCCACCATTCGCAGGGTCTTCTTTTCTCCCGAACCACCAATCATGAGCGGCACTTTCGACAGTGGTGCCGGCGAGTTGATCGCCTCGGTCACTGTGTAGTGCTTGCCGTCGAGGCTGGGTCGCTCACTATTCAACATCGGCAGGATGATCTGGAGTGCCTCCTCAAGCTTCTCGAATCGCTCGGTGAACGAGTTGAATGCAATGCCATACGCGTCGTGCTCGAGTTCGAACCAACCAGCACCCATGCCGAGGGTCGCGCGACCCGCCGATACCACATCGAGTGCGGTGACGATCTTGGCCAGAACCGCAGGGTTTCGATAGGTGTTTCCGGTCACCAACGCGGAGAGGCCGATGGTTTCGGTGTGCTGGGCGAGCGCAGCGAGCGTCGTGTAGCACTCGAGCATGAAGTCATCGGGATCGCCAATTCCCGGTAGTTGGTAGAAGTGGTCCATCAGCAGGAGACGGTCGAAGCCTGCCACCTCTGCGGCCTTGGCCTGCTCGATCAGCTTCGGGAACAGCCCGGCGGCATCGACATTGGGATAGGTGTAGTTAGGAATCTGGTAGCCAAGGCGGGTCATTGCCAGACCCTAGATCACCTTTTCAAACCAATGCTTGGCGAAAGGGTTGTCGTTATAGCGCGGAATGGTCTTGTAGCCAGCCGTCTCATACATTCGGATTGCTGTGGTCAGGACGCTGTTGGTGTCGAGTCTGATGGTGGTGAAGCCGAGACGGGCCCCATGTTCCTCAAGGGCTGAAAGCAACGCCTTGCCAAGACCGATCCCGCGCCATTCGGGATCGATCCACATCCGCTTGATCTCGCCCGTATCCCCACCGAGGAGGTGGACTCCGCCGCACCCAACAGCGTGACCGTGGGCCCACGCGACCAGGAATGTGCCATGGGGTTCGTCGAACGATGCAGCATCAGCAACCAACGTGTCACCGGGGTCGAAGCCTTCCGGGAAGCGCTGCTCGAGTTCATCGAAGTAAGACATCATCGAGGCTATGGCCTCTTCACTTCGAGGGTCAGCTAGCCGAAAGGAGACCGAGGACGCCTGTTCGTCGCGGCGATCGCTCGCACTGGTTGGCATCGTCTCTTCAGGCACATCGCTCACCTACCGAACGCTATCGACCCGCGGTGCTAACTACGGCCGGTAGGTTGTCCGCATGGACATTAAAACCTATGCGATGGGGTTCATGTCGCGCTGGCAGTCGGCAGTGTTGTCAGCGGTCCGAGGCGAAGACGAAGACGACACCGACCTCGCTGCTCAGCATCCGATCATGCAGGCGAGTTGCGATGCCTGCGAAGTAATGGAGCAATCTGTAGCTGCGGGCAAGAATCCGCTCGACTTCGCCGCCGACATATCCACCAGCGAACTGATTTCCACGTGTGCACGGCTGTACTTAAGCCTCGCGATGGCTAAGGCCACCGGAGACGACGACCGTGCCAAAGAACTCGAATCGGAGATTCAGTTCTCCACGTGCGATCCGCTCTGGGCGAAGACGTTGTTTCACTTTGATAGCGATCGGACCGTCACGCCGTATCGACACTACGAATCGATCGATGACTTTGTCCTGCCCCTAACGGGCGACAAGCTCAAGATCGCCTTCATCGCCGACTGGGCGACCGGCACCGAAGTTGCAAAGAACGTGATGCGGTGCATTGGCGAACAGAAGCCCGACGTACTGATTCATCTAGGCGACGTCTACTACTCCGGAACCAAAGAGGAGATGGACGAGCACTTCCTCTCGATCGTTCGCGAACATGTATCCGCCGAGACCAAGGTGTACAGCCTCGCTGGAAATCACGACCTGTACGCGGGCGGTGAGGGTTACTACTGGCTCATCGACGAACTCGGCCAACCCGCTAGCTACTTCTGCTTGCGCAACGACCACTGGCAGATTCTCGGGATTGGGGCACCACCCGAAATCGGCAGCCCGATGTCATCTCAATCGCACGCACAGGACGTCGACCCCAAAGAGGCGGAGTGGCAGCGCCACAAAATCGAGAATGGCGACGGCCGCAAGACCGTCATGTTGTCTCACTATCAACTCTTCACGGCGTCTGGAAACATCGCCCGTAGCGTTGACAACCTTCCACTGGCGGTGAACCCGGTGTTCATGGAAGCCTTCG
Source organism: uncultured Acidimicrobiales bacterium (assembly GCA_964494395.1). Lineage (GTDB taxonomy): Bacteria > Actinomycetota > Acidimicrobiia > Acidimicrobiales > SHLQ01 > SHLQ01. Next base: position 24,595 of record CAZBTI010000038.1, read on the forward strand.
AACCGGTCTTGCCCGACATCGATGTGTGGCTTTGGGGCCACGAACACAATCTGGCAGCGTTCGAACCGTACGTTGGTCTTGAGCGAGGTCGGTGCATTGGTTCTGGGGCGATGCCGGTCGCCCTGATGTGGGAGCCGTACACGCCACTCGACACGCTCGTGCTTCCCGAGGGCGTCGACGGCCCGCCGGTGATGTCCGAAGACGTTCGTCTCGGTCACGACGAAGACCACTACCACCACGCGTTTTGCGTCCTCGATATCGATGGCGCAGACGGTGAAATGACCTACTTTCAAGTTCCCGGCGTCGATGGGGACGCCGAAGCGATCTTTACGGAGACCATCTGATGAGCGACAACCCAAGCAATCACTACGACATCGTCATCGTCGGCGCCGGCGGTGGCGGTATTACTTCCGCCTTCGAAGCACAGCGTCGAGGTGCAAAGGTGGCACTGCTCGAGAAGCACAAGATCGGTGGCGAGTGCACCCACTCCGGGTGTGTGCCATCGAAAGCCCTGATCGATGTCGCGAAGGCGTACTCCGCTGCGCAGAACAGCACCAAGCACGGACTACATCAACTCGATGTCGAGTCTGGCTTTGAGTTTTCCCGTGCAATGGAGCACGTCAAGAGCATTATCGATGGCGTTTACGCCCACGAGCAGCCTGAGCGCTTCCATGGGATGGGGATCGATACCTACATCAATCCAAGCGGGGCGAAGTTTGTCGATCCGAACACCGTCCAGATCGGTGACGATCAAGTCACCGGCGACAACTTCATCATCACTACCGGCTCGGGCCCTCGGATGTTGCCGACCGAGGGAGACCAGCCCGTGCCGTTTCTCAACAACGAGAACTTCTGGGAACTCCGCGAATTGCCAGAGACCATCGCGTTTCTCGGCGGTGGTGTTATCTCGGCCGAACTCGGTCAGTCGCTCGCCCGCTTTGGTTCGAAGGTGACCATCATCGATCGCGGAGACCGAATCCTGCGGTCGGTCGACGCAGAGGTGGCCGGCTACCTCATCGACCAGTTCGCCGAGCAGGGCATCGACATGGTCACGATGGCTGACGCCACTGTGTGCTCGACCGATGCCGACGGCAAGATTTGCATCGACCTCCAAGTGGGTCCAGAGGGCGAGAAAGTCGCCGAGAAACTCACGGTCGATCAGCTCTTCATGGGTATTGGACGAGTGCCGAACATCAATGGGCTCGACCTCGAGAACGCCGGCGTCGAATACACGCCTCGAGGCATCACGGTAAATGAGGCAATGCAGACCTCTGCGCCGCACATCGTCGCAATCGGCGACGTTGCTTCGCGGGCCAAGTTCAGCCACGTCGCCAACTACCAAGGCGAGCGAGTAGTTCGAAACATCTTGTCGGGCGAGTCGAACCCGATCGACATCAACCCACTCCCCTGGGCCATCTTCTCGGACCCAGAGATTGGCCACGTTGGCCTCACCGAAGCTGAGGCACGAGAGGTCCATGGCGATGGTGTTCAGGTTTCGCGCATCGACGCGGCCACCGACCGGTTCATCACCGACTCAAAGGTGGGCGGGTTTATCAAGGTCATCATGACCGCCGATGACACCATTGTTGGAGCGACGGGCGTGGGTGCTCATGCCGGCGAATGGGTGCAGATCCTGACGTTGACGATCAGACACCAACTCACCGCAACCGATATTGCCGAGACGATCTTTGCGTATCCCACGTACGCCGAAATTGTGAAGAAGGCGGGCTCTCGGTTCCTGCGAACCAAGCTCTAGAGCACCTTACTCAGCTGGTGTGGCTGGATTCTGCAGGTTCTGCAGAAGCGGCGAGTTGAGCAAGCCTTCGAGGAGCACCGCAAGCGGTTCAAGGGTGTCAAACAACTCGTCAGCGTTGGCGCGCTCGGGGTCGAGATTGTCGAGGAGTTCGATTCCCAAAAAAAGCGCGCCGATCATTTGGGCGATGCGGTCGTGCGGAACTGCCCCACCGAGCGGCGAATTACCCAAAGTCCGAGCGATCGTTCCTGCGACCATGTTGTTCCATGGCTCCAGCTCGTCGTACAGCTTGGCGCCCATATCTGAGTCAGACGTCGCGCCCGCAAACGCTTGGACCAGAACGGCCATATTGTCGTTTGCTCGATCCTCAGCGTTGAGTTCCCGTGCGACTCGCACAAGTTCGCTCAGCTTCTCCGTACCCTCAAGACGAGACTGATGACGCGACATCCGATCACAACTCATCTCGGCGACCGTCGCTACCACGAGCTCGTCGATGGAACCGAAGTGGTAGAAGATCAGCGCTTGGTTGAAGTCACCTTCCTTGGCGATCGTCCGAGCGCTCGCTCCACGAATGCCGTCGTTGCGCAGTGTCCGCATGGTTGCGGCGAGAATGCGCGCCTTGGTCTCTTCACCAGAGGTCGACTTGCGCTTCTTGTCCTCTGCCATGGGCTTACCATCCCGATCTGCTCGATGCACCGTGTGAAGTGACGCTGTTATTTGAAGTGATACTGTTGTTTGAAGTGATACTGTGCGCAGCGCCTCCGATCGCACAGGCATCCCCATCGCAGTGCTGCGGTTTGAGCATGCCCGAAACCAGCGAGCGGTTGGCGGACAGTGCGTGGAAGAATCGCTCGGCGAGCGGTGCAAACGCAGTCCCGGTTAAGCGGAACGACATCGGCCGCCACCGATGTGTGGCCCAGAGGCACATGAGAAATGCATCTGGGCCGAGCCACGCACGACCGTGGTCGTCGAGTACCAATAGCTCCACCTGGAACCACGGGTAGTCGCCGTAACGCTCTTGGATGCGAGGGTCACTCGTTGCCAAGAACTCGAGTTCGACGACGGTTGGTTCGTGCAACAACCACTGACGGCAACGACGACACAGTTCGCACGTGTCGTCGTAGACCACCGTTAGCCGTTGCGGCGGCCACTCATTGGGTCCAACCATCAGCGTC
>CAZBTI010000039.1:0-12800 GCA_964494395.1 uncultured Acidimicrobiales bacterium
TATTGGCAATATTGGCAGCATTCGTTCACCGTCAAACACTCAGACGGGTGACGCGATCTCCGTGGTAACTAGGTGGCCGCAGATGCACCGGAGATTTGTGCGGTCATCTGGTTCGACGTGATCCCAGCCGAGGTGTACGACTTCATCGAGTGTTTGGCACAGAACGACCATCTGCACCCGCGTTTGCTCGCTCGCATTTGGGTGCATCGCTGATCGAATCCGATTCATTCGCACCCTCGCATCATCAAGAATGCAGCGGGCCCGACCGAGGTCAGCAATCTTCACCTCGGGCTTTGAGCGCATGTCGTCGTAGTGTCGCCAGGCAGTCAGTAGGTCGTCCAAGGCTCGATCGGCTACGTAGTGCAAAGCCATAGCCCCCAACGCTAGTCCGCACATGGCTGTACTTGCGCCCGTATCGACCGAAACCGTCCGTGCCGCCTAGGTTTCGATAGACGAGACCCTAAATGAGGTCGTTTACAACACTGCCCTCCATTGTCATGGCGGATGAAGAACATCATTGGAGATCAACATGAAGCGATGTGGCAAGGCACTTGCCGTCGTAGCAATCACTGCGGCAAGCTTGCCCCTTACTACGGGTGTGGTGACCGCACAAGAGGCCGGACTCAGCTGTGATGGCGAGCCCGCCACTCTCGTTGGCACTCCTGGAGATGACTTTCTCGTCGGTACGACCGGCCGCGATGTCATCGTGGCGCTCGGCGGTGACGACGAAATCATTGCCCTCAGTGGCGCCGACGTTGTCTGTGCCGGTTTCGGTAACGACATCGTCGTGGGTGGCAACGGGGCAGATCGGATCTTTGGCGGCGGAGGCAACGACCTGATCGCTGGTGATCGAGGAGCCGACACACTCTTTGGTGGCGCTGGCGACGACGAACTCTTTTCGGTTGATGCATCCACGAAGACCGACACCGCTGGAGCTCAGATGTTTGGTGGTGATGGCGACGACCTCCTCGTTGGATCGATCGAAGACGATGAGATGCACGGCAACGCCGGCCAAGACGATCTTCTGTCCCTAGAGGGGAACGACCTGCTCGTCGGGGGCAAAGGACCGGACTTTCTCAGCGGCGGCGGCGGCCGTGACGACATGCGAGGTGGCAGTGGCCTCGACACGCTCGACCTCAAGGGTGTGGATCGAGTTCGTGGAGGCGGCGGCGAAGATTCCTGTCGCAGACTCACAAACACCACGCAGGCCGTCATTACCGGCTGCGAGTCTGTCGTCCAAGGAGATCAGAGCCTCATCGCCGCAGAGTCCGACTTCAACCGCCTGTTCATATAGGCGAGGACTATCTCCGGAAGAGTCCTCGACGTTTCGCGCTCACGAGATCGTCTTCGGGTAGTTCACGAAGCGCTTCAGCGAGGGCGGACGCCGACCCATACCGGTCTTCGGGACGCTTCTCGATTGCTTTGAGCACTACCTGCTCGACCGACTCGGCGATCGACTTGTTGATCGAACGGGGAGCGGGGGGAGCCTTCTCCGCGTGCATTCGTAAGAGATCCATTCGTTCGCCGTAGAACGGGAGCTTCCCAGTCACCATGCGGAAGAGCGTGATACCGAGCGCATACACATCGGCTCGTCCGTCGACCAAGCCTTCTGCGGCCACTTGTTCGGGTGAGGCTGTCATTGGTGTGGCGTACAAACGACCCGGTTCAGAGTCGGGGTTTGCAGCATCCTGGGCCAAACCAAAGTCGAAGAGGATGGGTTGGTCTCCCTCGCGCATCAGCACGTTCGATGGCTTCACGTCGCGGTGCACCACACCAGCGCGGTGACAGGATTCAAGAGCATCAGCGAGTCCGATTCCTATTGTGACCGCTCGCTGTGAGGAGAGCGGCTTACCGACCGTCATGAGCTGGTCCAACGTGTTCCCTTCGATCCAATCCATCTCAATGAACAGCACGTCGGCAATCGTGCCCATCTTCTCGACCGAGATCACGTTGGGGTGGTCAATCTTGTTCAATGCATTGAATTCACGCGGTATGGCCGCTCGAAAGTTGGCGTTACCCATGGCAAAGGTCGACAAAACTTTGACTGCCACATCGACACCGTCTGATCGGCGGCCAACGAACACCGTGGCAGAAGCGCCCTTTCCGAGGGTGTCGCGAATCTGGTACGGGCCGAAGGGACGGCCGATAGCGATTGCTGCCACTGTCCATCCCTCGCTTTCGCTATTCGCCCACTGCTGGACTGACAGCCTACGAGATTCGTGCGAACCCAGAGTCAGATAGAAAGCAAGACCATTGCGACGATCTCGGCAATTTCCCGATGCCCGTCTTCGTTTGGATGGGCGCAATCGAGCGCGGAGATCAATGAATCATCGATACCCCCATCGTCAGCGCACAACGCCGACGTTCCACCGGTGAAATTGTCGACAAGCCCTTGGAGCGGACCGAGCCCGTCTCGAAGCGCATCGATACCAAGACCGTTGGGTGCCTCCCAGCTGTCGGCCTCGCCATCGAGTCTGGCAACCGAAACTCGACCTTCCCGTTGACTGGATGCAACGTCGATCAGCATGGCATTAAGGGCATCGACGATTCGAGTGCTCGCCGCTACCATGCACTCGCCGGTGCAGCCATCGATCCCTACTGGGTTGGTGGCGACGGGGTTGTACGCCGTCGTCATGACGATGTGTGCACTGGTCGTCGAGGTGAGCACGTCGAAGGTATCGATGAGATTGGCTCGAACGGTCGAAACTCGACGATCGAGTTCGAGTTCGTCGACCGCCGCCAGCGGATCTTGCCCAGCGTCGGGCCGTAGAAACTCCTCGAGATCGAACAACCCAACGTCGCCAGCGCCGATGCTCAAGGTGACGATGGTCGGATTCAGTAGCGTCGCCCGCTCGAGCTGGGAAATCGGATCTCCAACAACCTCGCCGTCGATGTTGGTGGCCGACGTTTCGGTGGTGGCCAGATCGGCCGAACCTGCGGCGGCGCAGGCCACGATCATGAACTCCGCCCGGGATCCGAGTGCGCCGGCTTCGATAAGTGACTGAAAGGCGATCGCCCCATAGGAATCGATCTCGCTACGAAAGCAATCGTCGGTGCCGGCAAAGTCGCTTCTATCTCGCCCAAAGCCAGCAGCGATAGAGTCTCCCATCGCAAAGAACATGTCGACACTCGGCTCGTGGTGCGCAACGAGTTGCACCTGAGCGCTTCCCACCAAACCACCGGTATCGGTGGCGGTGACTTCGACATCCCACTCCCCTGCCTCGGTCGGCTCCCACTCAAACCCGATCATCCGTCCTCGGACATTGGTGACCGGAGCGAAACCAGGCACGTCCTCGCCGAACGCTCGAATCACCACCTCATCGTCGTTCGGGTCAGTGACCACGATCGCCTCAGAGACGTTCTGGCCGACCACTGCAAACGCCATCTCCGGAAGCCGAACATTGGGCGGTTGCGGAGGAATCGTGGTACTCGTCGTCGTGGACGTCGACGCCGCAGTCGACTGGTTTGACTCAACCTCACCACTCGGACCCTGCTCGGCCTGCCCAGTGGAGTCGGTGGACGAGCATCCAGCCGCAACGAGGGCGAGCAGGATCACGAGCGACCAGTACAGAAGGCCACGACGTCGATTGCTAAGCACCTGACCATCGTTACAGGCCGAGCGGCCATGACGTACGCGGACGTCTGAAAGTTCAGCTCAACCCTGACGAACGGGTCGAGTAGTGACGGCGTATCGTGAGCCTGTGTTATCTCGGCTTGTGCTCAAAAACTTGGTACAGCGACCACTTCGATATGTTCTGACGAGTTTCGCGATCGTCTTTAGCGTCGCCGCGGTCTCCGCGGTGTTCATCTTCACCGGAGGGCTTCGTTCTACCTTCGATCAACTCGCGCAAAACATCGAATCGGGTTACGACATTGCGGTTCAACCAACATCGATCTTCGGCAACGATGGAGCAAACCTCGTGCCGGTCGATCACCTCGACATCATCGACTCGGTACCAGGCGTGCTCGCCGCGCAACCACGAATCGTCGACGTACCGGTCATACCCGTCGACGGCGACGACGAGTTGATCTTCGCCCCGGCGGGACCGAACCTCGGCGTCCTGTGGGGCGAACGCAGCCCGAATACCAGTCTGTTCTTGCAAACCGGGGAACGCCCCGAAGGCGCTGAACAGTTCGCTCTCGACATCGACACATTCGACGCCGGCAACTTCGTTGTCGGCGAAACATACACCATCGACTTCAGCAGCGATGTTGCAATAGGCCGCACCTTTGAACTGACCGGGACCTTTACCTTCGCTAACCCCGACCGTAACGCCCTTGTCGGCGCAGCGATCGTCGCCTTTGACGAGCCAACCGCACTCGAACTGCTCACCGCTGGCGAGGGCTTTTCTGACATCGTCGTCGTTCTCGAGGCGGACGCCGATCAGCTCGCCACCATCGACGCTCTCGTCGAGGTCGTCAACGACGACCTTCAGGTGCGGACTCAAGCAGAGGTCCTCGAAGAAACCCAAGGCAACTTTGGCGAGATCCTCACGATCTTTCAGACGGTCCTCTCCGTTTTTGCCTTCATCATCGCCGGGGTCAGTGGCTTCCTGATCTACAACGTATTTTCGATCACGCTCGGCCAGCGCATCCAAGAACTCGGCCTCTTACGCGCCGTCGGAGCATTCGGTTCTCAGGTCACGAACATGATGATCGGCGAAGCGGTACTCCTCGGCGTGATCTCGACGGCGATTGGAATTCCGGGCGGACTTGGGTTGGCGTTTCTTCTTCGCGAGGCCCTCGTCGCCCTCGGTTTCCCGGACAACACCGGCCTGCCAATCACCGCCGGGGCGATCATCGCAGCACTGGTGGTCGGTATCGGCATAACCGTCGGCTCCGCCACGATCCCGGCGCTTCAAGCAAAGCGGGTTCCACCCATCGCTGCCCTTCGCGACTCGCCCGAAAACGAGGACTTCGTTACCCGGATACCTCCAGCGTTGGGTATCCCGGCGGCACTCGGTCTCATTGCACTCTTCGCTCTACTGTTCACCGTCGATGGCTGGATTCCCAGCCTCATAATCGCCTTGGGTATCGGCATCCTGTCGTGGGTGGCAGCGAAGTTCGTCAGTCCTATCGCTCCGCGCTTCATGGTGATCATCGTCGGCATTGCCGTCTTACTCATCGGTGCGTTCATCGACGCTGAACTCAGCAAAACCTTTGCGACTATCGGCGGTGGAGCGATGGTAACGATCGCCGGAGCGATCATGGCTGGTCCACTCGTTGCGAAGCCAATGACCAACCTGTTGGGCCGCACACCCTCGATCATCGTCTGCGGCCTGCTCGGCTTAGTGTTTGCCATCGCCTCGGTCGGAGCGCTCGTCGGAGCGATCGGAATTGCGGCAACTGGAGTGCCAAACTCGATCATCGACACCACGGGAGAGGACATCCCAGCGGTCGGTATCATCGCTCCGCTCATCGCCGGAACGGTGATCTTCGGGGTGATTGGATACGGCATGATCAGGACTGCGTGGGGCGGTCTCGGGCTGGCCTTGCAGCTCGCACGTGCCAATGCTGCACGCAACCCGCAGCGCACCTCGACAACAGCGGCGGCGATGATGATCGGCCTTACCCTCGTCACTACCGTCACGGTCGTTGGAGACTCGATCAAGGCGTCGGTCAGTGATGCCTTCGACACATCGATCACGTCTGACTTCACCATTACTGGTCCCCAGAGCCAACCCGGCGGAGCGCCGTTTGCGGCAACAGCCCGCGAGCGGGTCTTGGCTCTCGATGAGGTCGAAACCGTCGTGCCGTTCCGGTTTGCTTTTCCAGCCGCTTGGGCGACCAGTGCATCGGGCGAACTCCGTGCCGAGGACTTCATCGAGTTCTTGCCCATCATCTTGCAACTCCTCGACGATGGTGCTGACCTCTCACCCGAAGAGTTATTGGCATTCCAGCAAGAACTCGGTACCGACGTCGAACTCAACAGTGCAGGAGCCACTGACTTCGACACGCTCGAACTCGTCGTCGATCCCGGCTTCATAGAACGGGACCCCGAACTCGCCGAACTCGACAACGCCATTTACCTCTTCGAAGAGGTGGCCGAAGATGGAGGGCTTGAGGTTGGGGACACATTCTCTGCGCTCTTTGCCGATCTCGAGAGTGAGGACCTCGTCGTAGCCGGCATCTACGACAATGGCTTCGTGCTCGGCGACCGGGTTGTCAAAATCGACTTTTGGGAACAGCACTTACCCGCGACCGACAACCTGCTGAGCGTCGTCACCGCCTCAGGAGTTTCCGAAGACGCTGCGCGCGCCGCCATCGAAGCCGAGTTGGAGGTTGACTTTCCCGCTCTAGAGCCTCAGACGACCGAAGAGTTTGCCGCCCAAGCACAGTTGCAACTCAACCAGTTGCTCGCAACGGTCAACGTGCTGTTGGGCCTCTCGGCACTCATTGCCGCACTCGGCATTCTCGTAGCGCTCTCCCTCGCAGTGTTCGAGCGCACTCGGGAAATTGGTCTATTCCGGGCGGTAGGAAGCACCCGTGCTCAGACTCGCTGGATCATTCGCTGGGAGGGCGTGATCATCGCTGCCTTCGGAGGTTTCCTCGGAATTATCTTAGGTGTGCTCATTGGTGTACTCGCTGCAAACAACCTTCCGGACGTCGTCGCGAACCGAGTCTCGGTGCCTGTAACAACACTTGCGATCTATCTGATTTCTGCGGGCCTGACCGGCCTCGCCGCAGCGGTGTTCCCTGCTTGGATCGCTGGCCGCATGAACATCCTCGACGCAATCAGCGCAGACGGCTAGGACTCCTGCATAGCCACGCTTGGCGGCTGGCAGCGAGGGCACCACGTGGTGATGCGGGCGTACTGGCCCTGTTCCTTTTTCAGAATCGGCGTACCGCAGCGACGACACGGTTTGCCCCGTCGACCGTAAACGGCCAACCCTCCGGGCACGGTGGTGCGTGAGGTCGTGCTGAGGTTGACGATCAGCAGCTTGGATGCGCGGCCGTACAACTTCAGGAGGAGCTCATCAGACACGGTGTCGATCGTGTCGAACGGGTTGGTCTGGAGCGACCACAGCACCTCGCTCTTGTAGACGTTGCCAATGCCCGAGGCGACCCGTTGGTCCAGCAGTACATCGGCGATCATCTCGTCACTACCGACCAACGTTCGAGCCCGAGTTACCACCTCGCTGATATCGACGTCTTCGAGGCACAGGTCGGGCCCAAGGTCGGCACGGCCAACAGCGCTCGGCGCGCCGATCTTGACGACCGGAGCGCTGAAACACACCGCCGTCCAGCCGGGAACCTCGATGACCACTCGGGCGTACTCGGCGGGCTTTCTCCACTTCTGACCCGTTTCATAAAGGTGCCACGACCCGGTCATCTTCATGTGCGTTTCGAGAACCAGGCCTCCGCTAAAGGTGATCATCAGGTGCTTACCCTGGGCCACGACCGAAAGAATCTGCTCGCCGTGTCGTGGTCGATCTCCAGCGAGCCGGGGTGCGCGGAACGCAACGAGTTCCGCTCCTGCGAGCGCGGGGCGGAGTCGGTTGGCAGTCCGGTGAATCGTGTCGCCTTCAGGCATGGCGTCAGTTTGTCAGCGGCGGGTCGCCAGCGACGGCCCGAACCTCAGTTGACCGGTGGGACCAAAATGTTCTGCCGGGCGGTATCGCGACTGATGTCATCTCTGACGACGAGAAGGACTCCGAAAGTTCCACCCTCGTCGGGGTAGCGAATGACAGGGCGGTTCTCATCATCGTCGATGATCTCTTCCGCGCCGTCGAAGCGGAACGAGATCACCGCATCGGGCGGTGCCGTGGAGGTGTTGACGAACTGCACGACGCCGGGGCTGATGATCTGCCACGTAAACGAGGCATCGATTTCTGGGGGCGGTGGAGGAGGCGGCGGGTCGATTCCGGTGACAAGGAACTCGAGCGGGTCTCTGTCTTGCCCAGCTTCGTTGCTCGCGATCACTTGACCCGTATACGTGCCATCTCCGGGGACTTGGAAGATCGGAGACGACGTATCGCCACCGGACACGAGTTGAGCGCCATTCACACTCCATTGCCAACCGGTTGGGTCGCGATCGAATTCGGCGTCGAGGCGAACGAGATCACCGTCGATCGCTGCTACCCGAACACTGAGCACACGCGGCGGCCGAATCGGCTCGGGCTCAGGTTCGATACTGTCGATCCGGAACTGCACTGGATCTGTGTCTTGGCCAAACGCATTGGTGACCTGCACCTGGCCCGAATACGTTCCATTGCCGGGGACTCGGAAGATCGGCGAAGACGTATCGCCACCCGATACGAGCTCGACTCCATCGAAACCCCATCGCCAGCTGGTCGGATCTCGGTCAAACTCGGCGTCGAGGCGCACGAGATCACCATCGACTGCCGCAATCCGCACGCTGAGCACGCGAGGTGCCTGACCTTGCTCTACAGCTGGCCCTTGAATAGTCGTGGTATCGGTGAGTCCAGCGTCGCTGGTTACCCGAAGCGTGACGTCTGGGGTGAGGCTGCGATCGAAGGTGAAGGTCGTCGTGGAACCGTTTGGAGTCGAGTTCGACACTGCGTCCTCGGCACTCCACTGAAAGCTGCTCGCTCGTTCGGAGCCGTTGCTCGCACATATGAGCTGATTGCCGTCGGCACGACATGTCGCAACCGCTACTGGAGGTTCTGCGATGGTCACTCGTTGACCTGCGGGCCCAGCGGTGGCGACCTCGTTCGAGGTGGTCAGGGTGACGTTGAAAACGCCGCCATCGAAGTCATGGGTGGGGTTCTGCTGGTTGGAGGTCGAGCCATCGCCGAAGTTCCATTGCCACGCTGTGGCATTGCGAGATTGGTCGAAGAAGCGAACCGTGTCATCGTCGACCATCTCAAAGCGGAAGCTCGCGGTCGGCGGGTCGATGACCCGAATCTCTGTTCTGCTGGAAGAGCGGCCGCCTTCGTTCGTAACGGTCAATCGAACCGTGTAGGTACCTGCAGTGGGCCAACGACGGAACGGATCAGGATTGGTCGCCGTTCCAGAATTCTCGAAGTCCCAGAGCCACTCTTCCGGATTGTTGGTGGACGTGTCTGTGAATCGGACATCGGAGCCGGTGGCTACAACGTTCGAATCCACGGTGAACGATGCGTCGGGCGGGTCGATGGGCTCGATCACCGTGATCGTGACTCCGCTGCGGTCCGCTCCTGCATCGTTGATTGCACGAAGCGTCACTCGATACGTGCCAGCTCTGTCCCACGAGTGAGTCGGATTTGCGGCGTTGGATGTTGTTCCATCGTCGAAGTTCCAAACCAGCTGATCAGGGTTGTTGATGGAGGTGTCGGAGAATCGGATCGACTCGCCAACCAAGACCGAGGTATCGCTCTCGGTGAAGCTTGAAACTGGCTCGACAACGCGGGCCTCGACGGTGATGTCGGCAACGGTTCGGTCGGTCCCCTCGGAGTTCTCCACGGTGAGGATGATTCGATACTCGCCTGGCTCAGACCAGGAGTGACGTACCGACGTACCGGTTGCATTGTTCCCATCACCAAATCGCCAATCGATTCGGGTGGGGTCGTTCAACGACACGCTCTCGAGTGTGACGAACTGGCCGGTGACGACGACCTCGGGGATCGAGTCAATGGCTGCTACCGGGGGTTCGACACCGGCGACCACGTCGATGACCGTGTTACTCGTGGTCTCGCCTGCCTCGTTCGACGCGGTCAAGACAACCCGGAACCGACCTGCTTCTTCGAAGGTGTGCGTGACCTCTTCGCCAACACCGGTTCGACCGTTCCCGAAGTCCCACTCGAGGAGATCGGCGTCGCCGACCGTACGGCTTTCGAACGTCACCGAATCGCCAACTTCGATCGTGTCGCTACTGAACTGGAAGTCTGCGTTTGGAGGCAAGATCACCGAGTCGGGAACGACCAAGATCGTCGTGCTTCGGGTCGAGGTGGCACCAGAGGCATTCGTGACCGTCAAGAGAACCTCGTATTCGCCCTCTTCACCCCACTCCTTTTCCACGGTCGGGGTATCTGCAGACGTGCCGTCGCCGAAGGTCCACGACCAATTCACCGGGGCACCAACACTCGCGTCGGTCAAGCGGACTACCTGTCCAACCGGCACTTCGGCCGCCGAAATAGAGAAGTTGGCAGTGAGTCCCTCTTCGAGTTCAACCAACTCGAGGTCTTCTTCGCCTTCGTCCGGTACCTCAACGAGTTCTACTTCGGGAACTGTGTCGGGTACTGCTTCGGGTTCGACAGTGGAATCGAGTTCAGGTAATTCGTCGATCTCGCCTAAAACATCGACATTGTCACCTTCGACCTCACCGAGCTCTTCCAGATCGATTTGTTCGACTTCGGCCTGCTCTTCGATCTCCTCGAGTTCAACCGCGATACCGAATGCCTCAGGCTCAAACTCGGGTTCGGGTTCGGGTTCGGGGTTTAGCGCAATCTCATCGAGGGTCACCTCGCCCGTGTCGACCGTGCCGGTGCCATCTGCGGCTGTGTCGGATCCATCGTTGCGTGGTTCGAACACTGAGGCGCCGGAGTCCCCAATGAATCGCGGACCTGATTCATCCACGCCGCCGGGTGCGACCGAGATTCCGTCACCCTCGTCGATGATGTCTCCCGCTTCGCCGATCACGGCGGAGATCTTTGCGATGGGTTGAATCCGGTTGCTCTCAACGACCGCTGCGAACGGGCCCGAGCGGTCATTCGCCCAAACGGTCGATCCAATCACTTCAAGTTCGAACGGTCCGCCGAACCCGAAGCCCATGTTGGCGATCGTCTGGCCTGAGTCGAGATCGATCGTCGTGATCCGTCCGTCTTCGAAGAATGGGAGGTAGAGAACATCGCCATACGCGACCGGAGTTCCGTACTCGCCGTCGGGGATCTCGACCTCAAGTTCACCACAGGTGCCAGAGGCGGTGCTGAAGGCCACCATCGATTGCTCAGGGTTGAGCGAGAACACGATCGATTCCTCGCCGGGAGACGTTCCTCCGTGAAGAGCACCGATCGCAGAGCTGCTCATGCAGATGGGCTCGCCGAGGACTCCCTCGGGCAGCACCTCCGACATCGATAGGCGAGCGGGGTCGAGAGCAAAGACCCGTTCACCGGCACGAACCAGTTCACGTCCGTCCTCTTCCTCGTCCGCGGGCTCATTGACCTCTGCGAACGGACTCGCACCATCTGATGCCACCCGGACAACCGCAGACCGCGCAGCGTCGAGCCCGAGGATGGTACCTGTGGGGTCCTGCACCAACGCACCGATCGGCGATGCGAGCTCGATCGGCGTCTCAAATCCGGTGCTTGAGTCGACCTGAAGAATCTGGTCCTCGTCGATGACAAAGATGTCGTCCTCGATACGAAGTTGGCCAAAGAGTTCTATATCTCGTTCTTCAGCCCCCTCGGTCAGTGAAAGCTCTGTGGTGTTTACAACCTCGAGTTCGGCGCCATCCACCAACGAGAGGACACCGGTCGTGTTGTTGAACACCACCGCCCCATCGGCATGTGGAACCGCGACAAAGTCGTCTCCCGACTCAGCAACATCAATGCGGGTCGTTACCTCGCCCGTCCGCGCGTTGATCTGGAGTAGCTCTCCGTCGATGCCGTGCTCAATCCATGCAGTTGGGTCACCCAAGGTGACCGCAGCCGCTGTCTGATCCCCAGGGCGAAAGATCACTGCGAGGAGAAGCGCAGCGACGAGCATGAAAAAGAAGACGGCGAGCGCGCGACGTACGGGAAGGATGGTCAGACGCTCCATATCTACCATTGCAACAGATAGTGCGGGTGCAGTGCAAAATAGCGACGTTGAGCGTTTTTTAGTCCTCGCATCCTTCCAAGTGACCACAAATAGCTTGCAAAGAGGCATCGGGGGCATGGGGAGGCCACCCCAAGATGGCCTTTCGCATGCGAGCACGAACCTCCGTGCACACTTCGCCCCACTACTGTGCGTCTATGGCAGATGGCCGCTCAGCCGAACTCATCACGCTTCTTTCCTCGGAGTCTCCTGCGGTCGAAGATGGCCTCCTTCTCCTCAGTCAGGCGCTCCAGACACCAGACCCTGGCGACGACCCATCCCACAAGTCCGCGGAGATCGTCCTCGGCGGGCAACGCATTCTCGACGAACTTGCCGCCGCCACGGAATCTTCGGGCTCGTCAACACCCGATATCGACATGATCGTGAACGGCATCTTCGTCGATGCTGGCTTCACCGGCGATGTGGAGAACTACCACGCAGAAGACAACTCGTTCCTGGATCGAGTGCTCGAACGACGGATTGGCATGCCGATCACGCTGAGCGCCGTCGCCGTCGCCGTCGGCAGGAGGCTCGGCCTGGACCTGGAACTCATCGGCCTACCTGGCCACGTGGTCGTTGGGGTGCCCGGTGATTCAAATGTGTTCATCGATGCTTACGGCGGCGCCGTCGTGGACCGAGTCGCATTGCAGCATCGACTCGCTTCGATCTTTGGTCGAGACATCGAAATACGCGATAGCTCGTTAACACCAATGAGCACGACCGCAGTAGTCACACGAGTCTCCAACAACCTGATGCGAACGTGGGCCGACAAACCGGACAAATTCGATCGACTACTCGACCTTCGCGTCCAACTCCCGGTCGCGCAGGGCGAACAACAAATGCTCATAGAGATCGCCGAAGCAAGAGCACGCTTCGACCTCGCAGCAAGGCTCAAAGAACAAGCCGACCCAAACGACCCCGACATAAACGCCCTATGGGGCCGCTTGAACTGATTCCTCATCCGCCAGCGACTTCGTCGCAATTTTGGCGGATTCGGAATGCAGTTCCCGTCGTCCCCTCCGGGGGCCGTTCCAGAGCCACGGAGGTTGGTGCGCCAGAGGCGG
>CAZBTI010000039.1:12900-22097 GCA_964494395.1 uncultured Acidimicrobiales bacterium
GGCCAGATGATGAAGGGTGTGCAGGTCGTTGCCTCTACCCATGATGGCCTTACTCGGGGGTACTGCTCGCACTGGGTCATGCAGGTTTCGTTCGAGGAACCAATCATGTTGTGCTCGATCTCGCCAAAGCATGACACCCATGCCCTTATCGAGGCCTCCGGGTGGTTCACGGTGTCGAACCTTGCGGGCGATCAGGTCGATGTTGGTCAGTACTTCTCTTACCCGGGTCGCAAGTTTCAATACATCGCACCCGAGTATCTGACCGAGGTCGATGGCTTGCCCGTCATCGAGAACTGCATCTCGTGGCTCAAGTGCGATGTTCTGGAGAAGCTCGATACCGACCTTGACCACGATCTCTTCCTCGCTCGGGTCAGCCAGTTCGGTGAGGGCCGGCTGGGCGAAGACCCTCTGTTGTATTCGTCTCGGCACGGTTGGCGAGTCGCTGGCGGAAAGGCCAGAGAGCCGGGCCGGAGCATTCGCGATGAGCTTCTCGCTCGCCTCGAAGCCGAGGGAACAGCAGAAGAAGCCGAGTAGCGCAGCTGATTTGGAACAGTCGTCAGCGGCGGTCAGGGGTCCAAGTGAGACCCTTATATGCCTTTACGAAGCCGTGCTGGGTGAGCACTTCGGCCAAGGGTGAATCGCTCGATGGTTCGCCATCGATCTTGGCGATTTCCACGGACCGCACATGACCAGCTCGAGCAATGTCCTTCAACGCGTCTACCCACAGCGTGTGTTCGTGGGCGGCGGGAAAGCCAACCATCGTCTTTGCACCGCGATCGACGTACACGCACGCTTCGCCGTTGACGATGATGACGTGCGCCCCGGCAGCTCGTGCGGGTCGACCTGAGGATTCTGGCCAAGGCAGTGAAGCGCCAAAGGGTTGGGCCGTATCTGTCGCTGCGAGCAAGATGATGGAGTCTTCTTCGAAATCAGTCGCTGCAGATGTTCGCAAACGGTCGACGGCTCCGGGGAGGGCGAACTGCGCGGCGCCGAGGCCCTCGACGAAGTAGCCACGTCGAAGGTCGCCTCGCTCCTCAAGCGCCTTGAGCACGGGGTACACGCCTGCGAATCCACCGGTGATGCCCTCGCCGAGAGCAGCCTCGCGGGTCAGCACTCCGTAGCGTTCGACGAGTTGTAGCGCCTGTGCGGTCGCTCGCTGAGTGGCCGGCATCGATGGTGACAGCACCGTCGAGACGAGCGACCAACGGCCCGCGGCCTGCGGTGGGCCAGCGGCCTGCAGCTGTCCAACCCTCGGGCGACGGCGACGCTGTTTCGCTCCAGCCGATTTCTTCGCTCCAAGAAACGCACGCACCGGAGTGAGCGAATCGTTGGTGACCTCGCCTGCCCACACCAGGTCCCAGAGGGCTGCGAGCACTGCCTTATCGCCGTATTGCAAGCCGAGTTGTTGGGCTGCTCCAACGAGGTCGTACCAAAACGATGCGCCGTTGGCTGCGAGATGCGAACGCAGTGCATCGTGCAACGGTTCATCTGGCGGATCATCGACCGGAGAGATGAGCAGCCCCGCTTGGTCTCGGAACGCCAAACGGATTCTGCCGTCCTTTGAGCCAATGGCCCCGGCCCCAACCCACACGACCTCGCCCGAGGTCATGAGCGCGTCGAGGTCGCTCTGGCGATAGCTGGCCATGCGCGCTGGGAGCACCGAGCGTTCGAGTACCGATGCCGGAACCGCTGCACCCTGAAGGACGGTGATGACGTCGGCCAAACCGTCGGGTCCGCGGCGTGGGATACCAACCCCCTGCCAAAGCGGTAAGAACCGCGCGAGCGTGTTCTTCTCGACCGGGGCGACCTCGGCTCGAAGGGCAGCGAGCGAACGGCGGCGGAGTTGTCGAAGCACGCCATCGTCGACCCATTCGCGTGTCGTTCCGTCTGGGCGGAACTCTCCTCGAAGCAACTTGCCGGTCACGGCAAGCGCTTCAAGCGCCGCATCTGCCCGCTCGACCGAGATCGCAAACCGAGAGGCGAACTGCTCGGTTACGAAGGGTCCGTGTGTCCGAGCGAAGCGCATCGCGAAGTCCGAAAGCGGGTCGTCGACACTGTCGGTGTACGCGGCGGGAAGTCCGATCGGCAGCGACACACCAAATGCATCGCGCAACCGCCCAGCATCCTCCGATGCAGCGAAACGGCGGTCGTTTCCGATGCCCACTTCGATGACTCGCAGGTCGGCCATGAGCTGGTTGAGTACAGCGTCGACGTCCTCGGTGCAACGGGCATCGATCTCGAGCCGATCGAGTGGCCCGAGGATGCGGAAAAGGTCGTGGAGTTCGTCACCGTCGCGGGCCCGCCGACCATCGACGAGGCGTTGTAGTTCGAGTTCGAGGTCGGCGAGCACACCGGGGTCGAGTAACTCGCGAAGCTCCTCGGCGCCGAGGAGGTCTCGAAGCAGGTCTCGGTCGAGAGAGAGTGCAGCGGCACGCCGCTCGGCGAGTGGAGCGTCTCCCTCGTACATGTAGACAGCAATCCACCCAAACAAGAGGGACTGGGCAAAGGGCGATGCCTTGGATGTCTCGACGGGGACCATCCGGATCGATCGGTCGGTCAGGCCTTGCAGGACCGTCCGCAGCGCTGGCACGTCGAAGACATCGTTCAGGCACTCGCGGGTTGCTTCCAGCAGGATCGGGAAGCTCGGATACTTCGCCGCGACTCGCAGGAGATCGGCCGAGCGCTGGCGTTGCTGCCACAACGGCGTCCGTTGGTCGGGGCGGCGGCGTGGCAGGAGCAGCGAACGTCCGGCACATTCGCGGAACCGGCTAGCGAACAGGGCACTGCCCGGAAGTTCAGCGACGACCCGTTCGTCGATCTCGTTGGGATCGATTGCGAGGTCGACGAGTTCGACCTCTTCGGCCGATTCGGGCAGACGGATCACGATGCCGTCGTCGGCCCACATCATCTCGACGTCCATCCCCCACCGTTCGGACAGCTGCGCTCGAAGCGCCATGCCCCATGGGGCGTGCACCTGGGCGCCGAACGGCGACAGGATGCATACGCGCCAGTCGCCGATCTCGTCACGGAAGCGCTCGACCACGATGGTTTGGTCGTCGGGAACGACGCCGGTGGCTTCGCGCTGATCGAAGATGAAGTTCAACACGTTCGCTGCGGCGAGTTCGTCGAGTCCGTGCCGTTCGACCAACCGACTCTGTGCCGCTTCGCTATCCACGCCTTGGATCTCGCGAACGAATGCACCTAGCGCTTGACCGAGTTCGATCGGCCTACCAGGTCCGTCGCCGTGCCAGAACGGCATCTTTCCGGGCTGCCCGGGTGCAGGGGTCACGACAACACGTTCGAAGGTGATGTCTTCGATGCGCCACGTCGATGCGCCGAGCAGGAAGGTCTCGCCTGGCCGCGACTCGTAGACCATCTCTTCGTCGAGTTCGCCCACTCGGGTTCCATCGGGCAGGAACACGCCGTAGAGGCCCCGATCGGGGATGGTGCCAGCGTTGGTGACCGCTAAGCGCTGGGCGCCCTTTCGACTCCGGATTGTTCCGGCGACTCGATCCCACACAATGCGGGGCCGCAGTTCGGAGAACTCCTCGGACGGGTACCGCCCCGATAACAGATCGAGCACGCCTTCGAGCACGTCATCGGACAACTCAGCAAAATTGGCCGAACTCCGAATGGTGGACATCAGTTCGTCGAGTGGCCAATCCTCAAGAGCGGTCATCGCCACGATCTGTTGGGCCAGTACGTCGAGCGGGTTTCGTGGATAGCGGGTCTCCTCGATCTCGCCTTTCAACATGCGATCGACGACAACCGCTGTTTCGAGCAGATCCGAGCGGTGCTTCGGGAACACCTTTCCCATCGAGCGGGCCCCGACCTGGTGGCCAGCGCGACCAACTCGTTGGAGACCTCGACTGACCGACCCCGGCGACTCGACCTGAATCACCAAGTCGACCGCACCCATGTCGATGCCGAGTTCGAGGGAGCTCGTCGCCACGATCGCCCGAATGGCTCCGCGTTTCAGCTGATCTTCGATGTCGAGTCGACGAGCCTTCGAAAGCGAGCCGTGATGGGCCTGAATTCGCTGGAATTCTGGATTGTCTACTGCGTCGATTACTGCGTCGGCATCTTGTGCTTCAGCAGCATCCCGGCCTTGCTGGTCCTCCTCGTCCCAGATCTCGTTCAATCGACCCGCCAAACGCTCGGCGAGTCGCCGTGAGTTCACAAACACGATCGATGACGTATGGGCTTTGATCTGATCGAGAATTCGGGGGTGGACCGATGGCCAGATGCTGGTGCGCTGCGGGCCTGCAGATGCCGGTCCAGCCATTGGTTCTTCGGTGACCTTCCCCAACTCGGCCATGTCTTCGACCGGGACGATGACTTCAATATCCATGTTCGGCGCAGCACCGGCGTCGATGATCTCGACCGGTCGCCAACGGTGCGTTCCGTCGACGACCTCTCGTCCACCGAGGAACCGGGAAATTTCATCGAGGGGTCGTTGCGTGGCCGAAAGCCCAATCCGTTGAACTGGGCGACCAACAAGGCGTTCCAACCGTTCCAACGTGAGGCTCAAGTGCGCTCCACGCTTGGTGCCCGCAACCGAGTGAATTTCATCGATGATCACCGCGTCGACCGAACGAAGGGTTTCCTTCGCCGCCGAGGTGAGCATGAGGTAGAGCGATTCGGGTGTCGTGATCAGCAGATCTGGCGGGTTGCGAACCAACTTTCGCCGTTCATCGGCGGGGGTGTCACCGGTGCGCATCCCCACCGTCGGTACGTGCACCTGGTCCCCCAAGCGTTCGGCTGCGAGGGTGATGCCGCGCAGTGGCGCACGAAGATTCTTCTCGACGTCAACAGCGAGCGCACGTAGCGGAGAGATATAGAGCAATCGTGTCCGGTTCTCGCGCTCGGGGACGGGGCTCGTCATCAGCCGATCGATGCCGAAGAGAAATGCCGACAAGGTCTTGCCCGAACCGGTCGGCGAAACGATCAAACTGTTCGATCCTTCGGCAATATGTGGCCAGCCCAGCTCTTGAGGCGGTGTGGGCTCAGGAAACGACGTTTCAAACCACGTTCGCACGGGTTCAGAAAAGCGCTCAAGGGCAGATGACGACACGCCGACAACCGTACTGTTGCTGTGCTGTTTGAAGCAGTTCGAGCAACGAATCGGCGAAAATGGCGGACTCTGGCGACGAATGCCCTGAAATACGGCAGAAGACGTCCGTCAACAGGGCTTTTTACCTACACAGGATCCCGCCTACCGCGCCGACACCTAGGCGTGAACTCTTTTTCTCGCCTCCGTTCCCGGATCGACCGCTCAGACTCTGAGCGTGGTGCGATCCTTGTTCTGACCGCTCTTGTCATGCTGCTGCTGCTATTCATTGCGGCGTTCGCAACCGACCTTGGAGCTTGGTACCGCCAAGGCTCAGAGCAGCAACGTGCTGCCGACGTGGGCACACTCAACGGCATCGCCGCGTACGATCGCGTCACTCGGGCCGAGTTCGCATCGTCCGACATCAGCGGGTGGGACGAAGTAACCACCGATCCAACGCCTCAACAGCTTGAGATGATGGCTTTCGACGCTGCTGTCGACCAAATTCAGTCACTCTTGGAGACGAGTGGTCTCACCTTTAGCGCAGCTCGACCAGCGGCCATCTACGCCAGCGACCCAAACCCAACAACTATCGACCCGACCATCGCAGCGCAACGGTCCGAGATCACACTCACGGCTGATGACGGAACACTTGTCACTATCGTCCGCACTTGGGCACCGACGGGCGTGAACCTCGATGGAGTTACCACGTTCTCTCGAGTCATCGAGATCACTATTTCGAATGACGGCGAGCAGTTCTTCTCACAACTGCTCCGCGACGCACCGACCATTAACCGCACGGCTCAGTCGGTACTCGAAAACTGCGGCGCTGCCTGCGAGAACGAGATCACGATTAACCCACCATTCGTTGGCTTCGAGGGCACCGGTAACGGTGACGGCTTTGCTCCGCTCCTGTTCGACCGCGACGAGAACGGCGAGTTCGACGAGGTGTGGGCAGTAAACCACCACTCCTTCGGTGGAGCTGGAAACGGCGAAGGCCAAATCATCTGCGTGTTGATCGGCGATCCAGACACCACGGGCAACCCATGCCCAGGAGGCAACATTGCCGACGGTGAAGGCAATTTCGCCTGGCGTCTGACCTACCGAACCGGTAACCGCCCAATCGAGACCTTCATCGACGGAAAGATCTACTTCACAGCGCTCGACCGTGATGTACGAGGCGCAAACAACCTTGGAATTGCTTGCTTCGACGTTCGGGCACAGGACTACTGCGCCAACGAGTTCGTTGCGTTCTGGGAGCAGACCGGAAACTTCAACAACGGCGACCCGTCAACGTTCCCATCATCGGTCGTTGCTCATGGACCATTCGAACACGACAACCGCCTCTACATCTTCTCTCAAGACGGACAGGTTGCTTGCACGAACTTGAATCTCACCCCATGCACCAACACCGCAGCCAACGGACCGGTCGCTGTTACCGGAGCGACTCTAACGAGCAACCTGCCTACCTTGAACGGCGGATACTTCATCTCGAACGGCGAGCAGCAATTGAATGACGCCGGTCTCACAACAGGCCGCCTGATCCTCACCCAGAACGGGCAGGACGGTCTGCTGTTCCGCTGCCTCGACCTGACCAACGGCGACGGCGTGGTGACATCTTGTGGTGAGCACTGGAACACCACACTCGACAACGGTGGCGACGACAACCTGACCTTTACCCGCTTCGACACAAACGGCAACGACACCGGCGTGTGCGTCTACCACATTCAGGACCGAGTGAACGGTTGCGTCGACTGGTCCGCCGGAGCACCGACTGTCCTCTCTGGAATCAACGATGGATTGAACGATCTCCGGAATGAGTGGGGCGGAGACACCTTCACTTGGACGGACTCGCAAGACCCTGCCAACGTGCGCACCTTCTTCGCTGGTGGTAACTCCAACCACGTTGGTTGCTGGAGCTGGCAAGACGCAGGTCCGTGTTCGGAAGGTGGATCGCAGTTCTTGGAGACCAACAACACCGCGACCGGCGGCAACGGCAACGCAAACCCATATGCGTTCGACCAGATCAGCGATCGCTGCCTTCTCGGCCTTGGCCACGACGCGGTGTTCTTCTCGTTCGACCCGGTCGGCCTTGGTGCATGCACCGACGTGACGACCACGAACCCAATCTTTCCATGTGATTGTGACGACGCAAACGCTGGCTCTCGCTGGGGAACGATCACGATCCCGCCAGAGCTCACCAGCCAGGTCACTCGTCTTCAGGCAACGGTTTCAGATAGTGAAGATTTCACGAACCCGAGCTCGGTAATCGACGGACTCCGTCTCGTCGATCTCCTGGCGACAAACGGCGAGCTCGATCTCACCAGCCTGAACGATCTTGCAGACGTTCCGGGCATGATCTACCTCACGCTCGAGGCCGACACGAGGCTCGTCGGCGGCGAACCGGTCTTCACCGAAGAAGAGAGAATCAACCTCTCGATCACGAGCGCACCGACACTGACCCGGTAGCGGTTTCGCTCGAGGCGCTGCGCCTCAGACAACTGATTGAAGTACGCGAGGAAGCGGGTCGGCATGCACAATGCCGACCCGCTTTGTCGCTCTCGTAAGGGCAACGTAGAGGGCACGCATGCCCTGGCGTTCTTCGGAAACAATTCGTGACGGTTCGACGACCAACACCGCATCGACTTCGAGACCTTTCACTAACTGCACCGGCACAACCGCCACTTGACGATCGAGCCCAGAGCGGCTGGCTTGACCGAAGTCCATGTCGGCGGCCTCAAGGGCTGCAGTGAGCGGGGCCACCATCGACCGCGGCACGACAACGGCAACGTTGCCTTGGCCAATCTCGGCGAGCTCTCGCCGGATAGCGTCGGGAAGAGCAGCTTCGACATCATCGACTTTGGTGATGATGGGTGCGGTGCCCTCGTCACGAATAGCGACCGGCGGTTCGAGACCTGGGGCTGCTTCAGTGAGCACCTTTGCCGCCAACGCCATTGCGGGAGCCGGGATTCGATAGCCGGTCGTGAGCTCCCGGCGAACCGGAGCGTACTTTGCGTTAGAGGGAAGTTGCTCGATCACGTCGTCCCACGAGTCACGCGCCCACGACCCGGTCGATTGTGCGAGGTCGCCAACGACGGTCATCGATCCGTTCAACGAACGGCGCGAGATCATACGCAGCGCCATCGGTGCGAGGTCTTGCGCTTCATCGATCACGATGTGGCCATACGTACGGACTTCGTCGATCGACTTCTTCCCCGGTCGGGCGCCGAGGTGCGCCCGAGCCTCGTCGAGCAATGGAGCATCGTCGAATGTCCACACGAGTGAATCGACGTGAACGTCGTTGGTTTGTGCGAGTGCCCCAAGCTCGTCAGCGGAGAAGAGGTCACGTCCGGCGGCGGCGAGCAAGGCCGGGCTTCTAAAGAGGTCGTGCAGCAGGTGCGCTGGGGTGAGAACTGGCCACATCCATTCGAGTACCTCCCGCATCTGCCACGTGCGTCGAATGCGATCTCGCAGGACTCTCGGGTCGACCTCTTCGCGCCCGCTGTTTGCGAGTGTCGCGAAGACCTCGTTCTCGATGAACTTCCGGGCCGCGTTGTGTGTGCGGAACCGACGTCGAGCCTCTTGGATGATCATGGCGCTCTCATAGGCCGTGAGCCGCAGATTCTGGAGGCCGAAGCCGACGACAACGTCTTCACGAAGCGGGCGCTGGCGTTGACGAACCGCTTTGCGAATCAGTTCGACCATGCGAAGGTCGCCCTTGATCGCCGCTGCCTGCTCGGTGCCGAGCCGGTCGGTGCGAACCCGGGGAACGACGAGGTCGCTGAGCACGGCGAGGCGAACGCCGGCCTCGCCGAGCGACGGCAACACCTGCTCGATGTACGCGAGGAAGAGCCGGTTCGGCCCCAGCACGAGCACGCCTTGATCTTGCAAAGGGAATCGATGTGAGTAGAGCAGGTAGGCAGCTCGGTGGAGCGCCACGACCGTCTTGCCGGTTCCAGGGCCACCCTGGACAACGAGCAGACCTTGCAGGCGAGAACGGATGATCTCATCCTGTTCGCCTTGGATCGTTGCGACGATGTCGCCGAGTCGCCCGGTTCGAGCCGTCTCAAGTGCCGTGATGAGCGCACCGTGGCCCTGAATACGACGCCCACCAGCGTCGGTTGGCGCGGAAACAGCGTCAGCTGCG
>CAZBTI010000039.1:22197-26343 GCA_964494395.1 uncultured Acidimicrobiales bacterium
AGCGTCAGCTGCGATGACCGCGTCGAGTCGGCTGAGGTCGCCGAAGAACTCGTCGTCGATATCGATGAGCGTCTTGCCTCGAGTTGCGAAGTGACGACGGCGCTCCAAACCAAACGAATCGGCTCCGGTCGCCCGGTAGAACGGCTCGGCCGCAGGTGCCCGCCAATCGACGACGACCGGGTCTTGGGCTCGATCCCACACGCCGACCCGGCCGATATAGAGCGTGTCGTCGTACTCGCCACCGTGATCGATGCGACCAAAGATCAGAGAGGCATCGCCAATGTCGAGCTGTTGCAGTCGATCGACGATGTTCTCGGTGAACGCCTCTCGCTCAAATCTCGCTTGGTTGGTGCCGCCCGCGCCAACTTCGAGAGATGACGACAGTTGGCGCGCCATTTCCCTCGACTCATCGAGGCAGCCATGGGCGAAATCTAGGTATTGCTGTTCGGCTTCTAGCTCGGGGTGAATGGTCGCCTCACACGGTCGTCTGCTACGCCGCTAGGCCGTTCCAGCGGGTTCATAATCCTATCTGCCGCTCTAGCCGTTCCAGCCAGCGGGGAAGCTCCTAGGCTAAGGATGTGACCGCACTACCCGATTCCTGTTTCCTCGCTGCCTGCCGAAACGAACCCCACGAGGTGACCCCCGTGTGGTTCATGCGCCAGGCCGGGCGATCGCTGCCCGAGTATCGAGAGATCCGCGGGCCGGGCAGCATCAACGACGCTATTGCGAACCCCGACCTCGCGACGGAAATCACGCTTCAGCCCATCCGCCGCTACGGAGTCGACGCGGCCATCCTGTACTCAGACATCGTCACCCCCACCCACGCCATCGGGTTCGGGCTCGACGTCGTCCCTGGCGTCGGACCTGTCGTCGAAAAACCGTTCCGTTCGAGCGACGACCTCTCTCGCCTTCGCCCCCTCGACCCCGAGGCCGACACGCCGTACGTGCTCGAGACCATCGACAACCTCGTCGCCGAACTCGACATCCCGCTCATCGGCTTTGCAGGTGCCCCGTTCACCGTTGCGAGCTACCTCATCGAGGGACGACCTTCGCGGACCTATCACAACACCAAGGTCATGATGAAGGCTCGCCCCGACCTCTGGTTTGCGCTCGCTGATCGCCTCGCCGATCTTGCTATCGCGTCGCTGCAGTCGCAGGTTGATCACGGAGCCGAAGCCATCCAACTCTTCGACTCATGGGCTGGTTCGTTGAGCGCTGCTGACTACGAGAAGTACGCCATGCCATCGAGCGCCAAAGTGCTCGACGCAATCGGCGCTACAGGCGTGCCGCGCATCCACTTCGGCGTCGGAACTGGCGAACTTCTCGGCCTGATGGCCGATGCGGGCGCCGACGTGGTCGGTGTCGACTGGCGCATTCCTCTCGCCGAGGCCCGCAAGCGCGTGCCGGAGGGCAAGGCGCTACAAGGAAACCTCGACCCCGCAATCCTCGGTGCGCCTTGGGAGGTCGTCGAAAAGGAAGTCGACGCCGTGCTCGAATCGAACGGCGGCCACCCCGGACACATCTTCAACCTGGGTCATGGCGTCACCCCCGACACCGAGCCCGAGAAGCTTGAGAGAGTCGTCGAGCGCGTCCACCAGTTCCGTGCCTGACACGACACGACGGATCGCGGTGATCGGGGGAGGCATCTCCGGACTGACCGCGGCGTTCGAACTCATCGAAGCCGG
Source organism: uncultured Acidimicrobiales bacterium (assembly GCA_964494395.1). Lineage (GTDB taxonomy): Bacteria > Actinomycetota > Acidimicrobiia > Acidimicrobiales > SHLQ01 > SHLQ01. The sequence goes on from CAZBTI010000039.1 coordinate 23,883, forward strand.
ACGCGACGTCGTCCTGTTCGAAGCAGCGAAATCACTCGGCGGCAAGATCGCCGAGACATCGCTAGACGGGACCATCATCCCAACTGGGCCCGACGCGTTTCTCGCCCGCCGTCCCGAGGTCACCGAACTCGCTAAGCAACTCGGCCTTAGCAATGCGCTGACTAGCCCGGTGGCTCGCTCGGCTCGAATTTACCGCAACGGCGAACTCCACCCGCTGCCGCCGAACGTACTCGGCGTCCCAGCGACCGCAGAACTCACCGAGACCGGCCTGATATCGGCCGAAGGAGCAGCCGTCGCTGCCGCTGGCGTAGCCGATGACCCCGACCAGGTGCAGGAAGACGAGTCGGTCGGTGCGCTCATCCGTCGTCAGTTAGGCGATGAGGTTCTCGAATTTCTCGTCGACCCGCTCTTGGGCGGAATCAACGCTGGTGACACCGATCGGCTGAGCGTCGTGTCTGGAGTGCCACAACTCGACGGGCTTCGTCAACGGGGCGGACGGCTACTCGACGCTGCTGCCGCAGCTCTTGCCGACGCTGCCCGAAACGCGCCGGCCGGTGAACCGCCGCCGGTGTTTCACAGCATCGAAGGTGGCCTCGGTCGCCTTGTCGAACACCTCGTCGAACGACTCGAGCGCAGTGGCAGCTGTGAGATCCGAACCGGTTCCGGCGCCGAACTCACTCGTACCGACAATGGCTGGCTCGTCAATGGTGTCGAGGTCGACCAGATCATCAGCACAATCCCAGCGCACGCAGCGACGAAGCTCGTTGCGAACGTCGCTCCAACGGTTGCAGAACTCCTTAGTGGAATCGAGTACAGCTCGGTGGCACTCACCCTGCTCACGCTGGCACCGGGCACGATCGACATCGACTCTGCTATCAGCGGCGTACTCGTCCCACGAACCTTGGGTCACCACGTCACCGCCGTGTCGTTCGCCTCGCACAAGTGGCCAGCCCTCGCCGTCGGCGGACGACAGGTCTTACGAGTCTCGGTTGGGCGGAGAACCGACCGTTCCTGGACCGACCTCGACGATGGAGGTCTCGTGCGTGCAATCGAAGCGGATCTCTCGGAGATCTTCGGCGTTGAAGTCGAGGCAGGCCATACCGATGTCACGCGATGGATGCACGGGCTCCCGCAGTACGACGTCGGACACCGGCAACGCATCGACGACATCGACGATCACCTAGAGCGCGTGACGGGGCTACACCTGACCGGTGCTTGGCGTGACGGTCTCGGCTTACCCGCGTGCGTCGCTGCCGGACGGGCCGCTGCACAGCGCATCATCTCGGCATAGGCCAGTAGGTCTATTTCCACCACCTTTTGGGTTCGTGGCGGGTAATCCCCGAGCGTTTGTGATTCACTTCCAGTCGGGGGTTGAAAGAGCAATAGGACGCAATTATGGAAGTACAGCAATCCAAGGCCGTTCATCGGGTCGACGACGAGACGCCGGTGATCACCGATGAGACTCCAATGGTCGACGACGCGCCCGATATCCCTGTGGCCGAAGATGCCGGACCGGCCCTCGACTGGTTTCAAGCGCGCCAAGGCTCAGGCCTTGAATCGCCCGACGAACTCCCCGATGGCGACACCCACCTCAACATCGATCGCACCTTTGTGTTCGCCGATCTCTCCGGGTTCACGCAGTACACGCGTGAGAACGGCCCGCACGAGTCAGTGAAGTTGCTCGGTGAATTCCGACGGGTCACGCGCAATGTCGCGGCGAAGCGCGGCGTGCGAGTAGCGAAGTGGCTCGGCGACGGTGTCATGATCGTCAGCGTCGAACCAGAAGCTGCCGTCGCGTTCGGTGCTCACCTGATTCATCATTTCACTCCGACCGCCCTACAGGTTCGGGTCGGTATCGCAAGTGGCATCGCCCTGCTCTTCGAGGGTGACGATTACATCGGCGAGCCCGTGAATTTGGCCGCAAAGCTTTGCGCTGCGGCAAACCCCGATGAGATTCTCGGAGCGTGCGAACCCGATCATCTTCCCGATTGGGTCGAAGCCGACCGCGCCGTCGCGGTATCGATCAAGGGCGTTGGTGTCATTGGCGATATCTATCGCCTTGTGCCCATGATTGAAAAGCGCGCCATTGGCGCCGATAATCTAGGAAGCGACCAACTCAAGGGGTTATGAACGCATGGAACTCTTCGTCACCGACGAGGCTGCAGACCTAATTCGCAAGAAGGGCGGGGTCATCGCGATCGACTTCGTCCCGCCCATAGGTTGAGGCCGCACCAAAAATGACGTGTCGGTCGACATGCATCTCAAAGGCAAGAACCTCGCCCCATACCGAATCATTCGACACGAGGGCATGAAGATTCACGTTGCGCCGAAACTCATGGGCTACGCCCGCGCAGTTCAACTCGATGTCAAAGGTGCTGTGCGCAAGAAGATCGAGATCGATATCGAGCACGAACACGGTCCGCACTGCAATCACTGATTTCAGCGCAACACTGCAATCACT
>CAZBTI010000040.1:0-20915 GCA_964494395.1 uncultured Acidimicrobiales bacterium
TCGATAAAGATGCACTCGCCGGGGCACTCTTCGGCGGATTCGATGACGCCGTCTTCGGTGCCGCTCTTGACCGCAGCGAGGCCTTGGACGCCACCTGGCTCCGAGAGGATTGCTCCGCCGTCATCTTTGACGTAAGCGAGGCCGTCGTCGAGAAGCGCAAACACATCGGGGGCGATTTCGACACAGATGCCGTCGCCGGTGCACAAGTCCTGATCAATCCAGACCTTCATGATGATTTCCTCTCTCGACGACCGTTTTCTACGCGATCGGCTAGACCAAGGCGAAGTGTAGCGATGCCAACTCCTCGTGGTGCGCCGGCCCGACCCTCGACGAATCAGAACGTTGGGAAATTTAACAAAAATGGTAAGAAACGATACTCTCCCTATTGGTTCACGCCTTGTCTGCGGGTGTACGACTAGGTTCTTGGTTAGGAGGTTTTTGACCTGTGAGCGAAGACTATGAACGCGAAGACTATGAGCGCGAGATTGCGCGAATTCGACGCGAGTCAGCTGTCCTAACCGACGAGATCGAGGCGCTACGGAATCGTCTTGGCGAATCGCCCCATCGCGTGCGGGCGCTCGAGGAGCGCTTGCTCGAGACCAAAGGCCAACTCGCCCAGTCCGTTTCTCGCAACGAGAAGCTCACCTACACCCTCCGAGAAGCGCGCGACAGCATTGCCACCTTGCGCGAAGAGGTCGACAAACTCACCCAGGCTCCTGCGAGCTACGGAACCTTCCTCGGGTTGAACGACGACGACGGCAGCGCCGACGTGTTTGCTGGAGGTCGCAAGGTTCGCGTCGCGGTCAACCCAGAACTCGACGAACTCCTCGAGGTCGGCCAAGAGGTCGTCCTCAACGACAGCCTCAATATCGTCAAGGCTCGTTCGGTCGAAACGACTGGCGAGATGGCGAGCATCCGCGAACTCATGGGTGATGACCGGGCAATGATCACCGGTCGAGCGGACGAAGAACGCGTCGTCACCATCTCCGAGTCCTTACGCGGGCCAGGCAACCTCAAGGCCGGCGACGCTGTCCTTCTCGACCAACGATCGAACATGATCGTCGAGAAACTGCCACGTCCCGGGGTCGAAGACCTTGTTCTCGAAGAGGTGCCCGACGTTTCCTATTCCGATATTGGCGGGCTCGACGAACAGATCGAACAGATCACCGACGCCATCGAATTGCCCTTCGTGCACGCCGACCTGTTCACCGAATACGAACTGCCGTCGCCAAAGGGCATTTTGCTCTATGGCCCTCCCGGCTGTGGCAAGACACTCATCGCGAAGGCGGTAGCGAACTCGCTCGCGAAGCGGGTCGCCGAGGTCACTGAGGACGACACAGCCAAGTCGTTCTTCATCAACATCAAGGGCCCTGAGCTTCTCAACAAGTACGTCGGCGAGACCGAGCGCCAGATCCGTCTCGTCTTCCAACGTGCGCGCGAGAAGGCCCAAGAGGGTTGGCCTGTCATCGTGTTCTTCGATGAGATGGAGTCCCTGTTCCGCACGCGTGGGTCGGGCATCAGCTCCGATATCGAGTCCACCATCGTCCCTCAGCTCCTCGCCGAGATCGACGGGGTCGAGACACTCCGCAACGTCGTGGTCATCGGTGCATCGAACCGTGAAGACCTCATCGACCCCGCAATCCTTCGTCCAGGCCGACTCGATGTGAAGATCCGCATCGAACGCCCCGACGAGCTTTCGGCAGCGGCGATCTTCGGCCGTTACCTCACCTCGGATCTCCCCGTCGATCAAACGCTCATCGACACCACTGGTGGAGGTGACCGGCACAAGGCGGTCGCTGCGATGGTCGATGCTGCGGTCGAAGAGATGTACCGAACCGACAAGACGAATGAGTTCCTCGAGGTCACCTACCAGAATGGTGACAAAGAGGTCATGTACTTCAAGGACTTCTCGTCTGGCGCCATGATCGAAAACATCGTGCGCAGGGCGAAGCAACTCGCTATCAAGCGAGTGATCAACGGGGGGAGTCACGGTCTGCGAACCGAAGACCTCATCTCGGCGACCAAACGCGAGTTCAAAGAACACGAGGATCTTCCGAACACCACCAACCCGGACGACTGGGCGAAGATCTCTGGCAAGAAGGGCGAGCGGATCGTGTACATCCGCACCCTCGTTGGATCTTCTGCAAATTCGGGCAGCGGTGGCCGCGAAGTGCAGCGGGTCGGGACTGGACAGTATCTGTAGTGAGCGTTCCCAAAACGCTCGGTATCGAAACCGAGTACGGCATTGTCCTGCGCGGCACGGACGATCCGAACCCAATCCTCGCCTCATCGCTACTCATTAATGCCTATCTCGCCGACCGCGATGAGGGGCGCTCGCCGCGGGTCACTTGGGACTTCGAAGATGAGAGTCCGTCGGCTGATGCACGCGGCGAAACGCCGCTAAACGCTCTCGCTCCCGAGATCGAAACCCACATGGTCAACGCCGTCCTCACAAACGGCGCGCGCTATTATGTCGACCACGCCCACCCCGAGTACTCATCACCCGAGTGTGCCGATGCCCGGTCGGTCGTTCTCTACGACAGAGCTGGAGAAGAAGTACTGGTGCGGTCGATGGCCGCAGCCAACCGAGCGCTCCAAGACGGACAAGAAATCGTCGTCTACAAGAACAACAGCGACGGTAAGGGCAACTCCTATGGGTGTCACGAGAACTATCTGATGGACCGGGCAACGCCGTTCGGCCAAATCGTCCATCACGGCATTGCTCATTTCATCTCCCGCCAGATCTTCACCGGTGCAGGCAAAGTCGGTACTGAACTCCCGGGGATGAACCGCGACGAGGTCACCTTCCAGATCACCCAACGCGCGGACTTCTTCGAAGAACAAGTCGGACTCGAAACAACCTTGAAACGGCCGATCGTCAATACCCGCGACGAACCGCACGCCGATGCACGCAAGTATCGACGCCTCCACGTCATCGCCGGCGACGCGAACATGAGCGAGATCGCCACCTACCTCAAGGTTGGAACCACAGCAATCGTCCTCGGCATGGTCGAAGACGGCGCGATCAGCCGACCGTTCGTCTTCGCCGATCCGGTGCGCGCAATGCAGGAGATCAGTTTCGATCTCACGCTGAAGAAGACGGTCTCGCTCGAAGATGGGACCCGAATTCGCCCTATCGAGGTACAGCGCTCGCTCTTCGAAGACGCGGTTCGCTACATCGCTGCGAACGGTACCGAACATGTGGGCGGCGAGGTCGCCCTCGACGTGATCGAACGTTGGGGTCAGACGCTCGACGCTCTCGAAACCGACCCCATGCAGTTGTCTTCCACCCTCGACTGGGTGGCCAAGTACAAGTTGTTCAGCGCCTACCGCGAGCGCCACGGCCTCGATTGGGCCGACGCAAAGCTCGCAGCGATGGACATTCAATACCACGACATGCGACCTGGCCGAGGCGTCGCACGCAAGCTCGGATTGGAAACGCTCGTCGACGAAGCCGATGTCTCCAACGCAATTTCGGCCCCGCCGGAGGACACGCGAGCCTTCTTTCGTGGGGAGTGTCTGCGAAAGTGGCCAGACGACATCGTTGCTGCAAATTGGGATTCGTTGGTATTTGATGTCGGAACCGATCCGCTACGGCGCATACCAATGATGGAACCGACTCGCGGTACTCGCAGCCATGTGGGTACCGTGTTGGAAGAGTGCGACACGCCGCTTGAGCTCTTCGAACGTCTGAGCGGTTAACCCCACACGATCCAAATTCAGGTACCGTCGTACCGACTCGAAGAGGAGCCCCCATGGCAGAGCGCGAACAGAAGAAGAAGTCGGCCGACCAACGTGACGAGGTCGAGGCCGATGAGTTGCCGACAACGTCAGAGTCGAGCGACAAACTCAAGTCCGATATGGACGATCTCCTCGACGAAATCGATGAAGTGCTCGAGACAAATGCCGAAGACTTCGTGAAGAGCTATATCCAGAAAGGCGGCCAGTGAACCTTCCACACTTCGAACAGGGTGACGACCCCGGCCCGGACTTCGCGCGTTTGATTCGCTCCACCGGTGCTGAGCCCTTTCCTCCAGCTGACGGCGCAGCCAGCCCGGAGATAACCCACGGCACCACCTGCGTGGCCGTCCGCTACGCCGAAGGCGTCGTGATGGCTGGTGACCGGCGAGCGACCGCCGGCAACCTCATCTCGCACCGCTCCATCGAAAAGGTCTTTGCCGCCGACCGACACAGCGCCGTTGCAATCGCCGGCGCGGCCGGCCCTGCGGTCGAGATGGTTCGTCTCTTCCAACTACAACTCGAACACTACGAAAAGGTCGAAGGCTTACCCCTCAGCCTTGAGGGCAAGGCCAACCAGTTGGGCCAGATGCTTCGATCAAACCTGCCCGCTGCCATGTCCGGACTCGCCGTTGTCCCGATCTTCGCCGGCTACGACTTGGGTCGCGACACTGGTCGGCTCTTCGAGTACGACATCACCGGTGGCCGTTACGAAGAATCCGACCATGCCGCCACCGGCTCCGGCTCGCTGCACGCCGAAACCGTCATCAAGGTGGGCTACCGCCGAGACATGACAGCAGCCAATGCCATCGACCTCCTCGCCGAATCACTCTTCCAAGCAGCCGACGCCGATTCGGCCACCGGCGGCGCCGATACCCTTCGCGGCATCTACCCGATCTTCGCCACCATCAGCGCCGATGGCTTCGAGCGCGTCGGCGACGACGTCGTCAGCGCGAGCTTCGCCGACATCGCCGATCGCTTTGCGGCCAACCATCGTGAGGTGCAGCCATGACCACACCGTTCTATGTAGCACCCGAACAGATGATGAAGGACCGGGCCGATTACGCCCGGAAGGGCATCGCACGCGGACGCAGCCTCGTCACCATGGCGTACGCCGACGGCGTCTTTATCTGCGCCGAAAACCCCTCTTCCACGCTTCACAAGGTGTCGGAGATCTACGACCGCATCGCCTTTGCTGGTGTTGGCAAGTACAACGAGTTCGACCAACTCCGCATTGCCGGGATCAGGCACGCGGACATGAAGGGCTTTACCTACAGTCGCGAGGACGTCGAAGCGCGAAGCCTCGCAAACAACTACGCTCAGATGCTCGGCCAGAGCTTCACCCACGAGATGAAGCCCATGGAAGTCGAGATTTGCGTGGCAGAAATCACCGATACGCCAGGCGAAGAGCAGATATTCCATATCCTCTACGACGGTACGGTGATGGATGAGACCCGGTTCGTCGTCCTCGGGGGAGACTCCGAAGCGATCAGAACCCGGATGGCCGATACCTACAAAGACGGCTTGTCCGCCAAGGATGCATTGTCTGTGTGTCGGGCAGCGCTGGCTGGCGACGACCGGACACTCGAAGATAGCGACCTCGAGATTGCAATGCTCGACCGCACACGGGGCCGACGCACATTCACCCGACTCGACACCTAACAGCCGCACGACAATCTCCTCGCACGATGATCTGATAGTCGCAGTTTCTTGCGGCCAACTTCCTAAGACCGGGTACACCCCTGCCGATAGGCCTATATGGTCGGAAATAGTTTTGGTGACAAGGTGGCAGAGGCACGCACGGTGCTCGGAATGTCCAAGATGGGTGCAGCGAGCACCCTTGGAATGACGGAGAGTCTCCTCCAAGATATTGAGGACGGTCTGGTTCCTATGAACGACCACCTCAAAACACTCTTCGAAGAGACATACGGTATTGACCTCGCAATGGTGCAAGACGGGCCGCGAGAAAAGGTCGAGCGCAAGCTGATGAGCTACGACGCAGAAGCCGGAATTCTTCGGATCGACGACCTCGGCGTGCGATTTCGAGTCGGCGAAGACGACAACGATGTGCTCTTCCGTGGCTACAGTTCGGCAATTCGCAGGCTTCGACGTCTTGCGCCGAGCGTGCCCCTGCGCCTCCGAGCGGCAGACATGCCAGTGCTCGCGAGCTTGGCGGACCTCGAAGATCCTGAACTCGACCAACGAGCCCGTTTCTGGTTCGGTCAAAGCCTCGAGGAAGGACAGAGCTTCGCCGTGTTACTCCGATTGTCTCGCCCTCCGGAGACCAAGAGCGACGTGTGGGCCGCCTGAGTGTGATGTTGCGGCGGCATGATTCCGCCTCAAACCACCTCAGTGACCGGTATTTGGCCGCCGGTCGAGTACGGTTTGCTCTATGAAGCGGCGCATTTTCGGACTCGAGAACGAATACGGCGTCACCTGCACCTTGGAAGGGCAACGTCGACTCTCACCAGACGAGGTCGCTCGCTATCTTTTTCGCCGGGTCGTCTCCTGGGGGAGAAGCAGCAATGTCTTTCTCGCCAATGGCGCTCGCTTGTATCTCGACGTCGGCTCACATCCTGAATATGCAACTCCCGAGTGCGACAACGTCTATGACGTCATTGTTCACGACAAGGCTGGCGAGCGCATCCTCGAACAGCTCCTCACCGGCGCCGAGCAACGACTCGACGAAGAGGGCATCCGCGGCGACATCTACCTCTTCAAAAACAATACGGACTCCGCTGGTAACTCCTATGGCTGCCACGAGAACTATCTGACCAGCCGTCGGGACGACATTGGTTCGTACTCCGAAGTCCTGATCCCATTCCTCGTCAGTCGTCAGATCTACGCCGGGGCAGGCAAGGTACTCCAAACCGCTCGCGGCGCAATGTACTCGGTGAGCCAACGTGCCGAACACATCTGGGAGAGCGTCTCGAGCGCAACGACCCGTTCTCGGCCGATCATCAACACGCGAGACGAGCCGCACGCCGACGCCGAGCGCTACCGTCGGCTCCACGTCATCGTGGGCGACTCCAACATGAGCGAGTACACCTCATTTCTGAAGGTTGGAGCAGCATCGTTGATGTTGCGAATGCTCGAAGAGCCGAATGTCGTTCTCCGCGATATGACGCTGGAAAACCCCATCCGAGCTATTCGAGAGATCAGTCACGACCCCACCTGTCGTCGACGGGTACGACTTGCGAACGGTCGCGAGGCGTCGGCTCTCGAAATTCAATCCGAGTACCTCGAACGGGCAATTCGATTCTCCGAACATCACGAACTGGATCCGCTCGAAAAGCAGGCCCTGCAAATGTGGGAGCACTGCCTCACAACAATCGCTGACGACCCCCTCAAACTCGACCGCGAGGTCGACTGGGTCATCAAGTACAAACTGGTCGAGGCATACCGCGAGCGACACGACCTGTCGCTTTCCGATGCCCGCGTTGGGTTGGTCGATCTGCAGTATCACGACATCAACCGGCAACGCAGCCTCTTCTACCGGATGCAGCGCAAGGGACTCGTCGAACGGATTTGCGACGATCACGACATCGCCGCAGCCGTCGAGACCCCACCACAGAACACTCGGGCTCGGTTGCGTGGCGAGTTCATCAAGGCCGCGAAAGAAACGCGACGCGACTTCACCGTCGACTGGGTGCACCTCAAACTGAACGATCAAGCGCAGCGGACAGTGCTGTGCAAAGACCCGTTCCGTAGCCACGACGAGCGCGTAGACAAGTTGATCGCCAGTCTCTGATGAACAAACTTGAACGCCTGCTGAAACTTCTGGCCGCGCTGCTCGATACGACAATTCCACTTGCAGCCGAAGACCTTCGACGCCGCATCGGCGGATACCCGGATCGTGATGAGTCGTTTCGACGGGCCTTTGAACGGGACAAGGATGACTTGCGCCAGTCGGGCATAACCATCCTCGTCAAGCCGGTGCCCGACACCGAGCCAGCAATCGACGGGTACCTCATTGACCAAGAGGAGTACGCTGGCCGCGACCCCGGCCTCGACGCCGACGAACTCGCAGCCCTTCACCTCGCTGCGGCGTTGGTGCGAGTCGAGGAGATGGGGGACGACGCCCTCTGGAAGCTCGGTGGGCGCCCGAGTGATGGAACCCAAGCCGACGGAACTGGAGTCCAGGTAGAAGCCAGCGCCGAGACCGACACTGCAGGGCTGCTACACAACGCCATTCGCGAGCGTCGCACGGCAACCTTTGAGTACGACAACGGAGAAGAACGGATCCTCGATCCGGCGCGACTCAGCTTTACGCGAGGACGTTGGTACATATCTGGCTTCGATCGCTGCCGTGATGATGACCGTGTGTTCCGCCTCGATCGAATCACCTCCGGAATCGATGTCGGGTCTCCGGGAGCCTTCGAAGCCCGCTCCACTCGGGGACCGCAGGTCACCCGAATCTGGGAACTCGGCGACGAGGAACCGCTCGATTGCACCGTCAGGATCGAAGCAGCGATGGCTGCCTCGGCGCGCATACAACTGAACACCGACGAAATCGGCGAACAAGCTGATGGTTCGATCATCGCCACCTTGACCGTGCGAAACTCTGAAATGTTCCGAGACTGGGTTCTCGAGTTCTACGACAACGCCGTCGTGCTCGGACCACCGGAAATTCGCCAGATGATGATCGATTGGATCGACGCGACGGTGGCGCCATGATCTCGGCAACCGACCGCATGAAGCGCCTCGTCGCAGCGATTCCTTGGATCGTTGCCCAAGACGGTGCATCGCTGGACGAAATATCCGAACGGTTTGACTACCCGCGCAACCTCCTCGTCGACGATCTTCGAGAGGTCGTGTTTTTCGTCGGCGTCCCGCCATACACACCCGACACGTTGATCGAGGTCTATATCGACGACGACGTCGTGTACATCAGCTACGCCGACTGGTTCTCGCGCCCAATGAAATTGACCGGACCAGAACTGCTCGCGTTGCTTACGGCTGGAGAAACAGCTCTCGCCTTCGACAACCAAGATCAGGCCGGAGCGCTTGCTCGCGGCCTGCTGAAGCTGCGAGTCGCTAGCGGGAGTGACCAGTTCGTCGACGTGCAGGTGGCAAGCGCTGAGCAAACCGCCCTTCCCGTGATCCGCTCTGCGGCCGACGACCGGCTTTGTGTCGACATCGAGCATTACTCGGTCGCGACCAACTCGGTCACGAACCGTCGTATCGAACCGGGACGCTTCTTCCTCGCGGAAGGCAACTGGTACGTCGGTGGCTACTGCCATCTCGCAAGCGACGATCGGGTCTTTCGAGTAGACCGAATCCGTTCGGCTGTTGCAACATCGCACTCGTTCTCGAACACCGCTGAAGCTGTTTCTGGCGACCAACAATCGACAGAGATGTTCTCGCTCGATACGGCTCCACGCGCAACGATCTCCATGCCAGAGAACCGACGGCGTGTCCTCGATGGGTTACCGATTGATGACATTTCAGAGGGTGAAGGAGACTCACTCGTTGTCACACTGCCCGTTTCATCGTCGCGATGGCTCGAACAACTGCTGCTGAGAATTGGCCCGGGTGTGGCCGTAACCGAATCTCCTGATGTCGACGTCGAACTCGCTGCTGCTGGCGAACGCCTCCGGGAGCGCTACCGCAACGCAGAAACAACGGTGGCGAAATGATCGATGACGAAACACCTGGAGAAGCGGGGCGCCGCAATGCTTTGGACACCCCAACCTACGCGACGAGAGAACCCGCTTCAGAAGTCGAGTCTCCAGAATCCCCCGAAGTCAGCGTGACGACCAGCCCGCACGTCCCGGCCCATGCAGCCGAAGAGGTTGCGAGCTCATCGACCAGCATTCGCGACATGGTCGAGTGGATTGCTGTCGTTGTCGTGGCCTTGGTCGCTGCACTCGTTATTCGCGAGTACTTCATCCAAGCGTTCGAGATTCCGTCACAGTCGATGGAAGACACCGTCAACGTGGGCGATCGCATTCTCGTGAACAAGCTCAGCTACTCCCTTGGTGATGTCTCTCGCGGCGATCTCGTGGTGTTCTCGCGGGGGACGCTCACGAGTGGCAACACCGACGAGTTGATCAAGCGTGCAATCGCTCTGCCGGGGGAGACCGTCGAATTGCGAAGTGATGGGCTGCTCTACCTCTGGGGCCCCGGTGAAGGCCCTGAGGACGCAATTCAGCTCGACGAGCCATACCTCGCCGACGGGCTCACACTCCGACCTCCACGCGCCACCGACTCGGTCCAAGTCGATCTGTGGGATGAACGCTGCGCGAACCCGAGAGAACCCGGCCGCTGCACCCTCGATGACAGCAGCTATTTCATGATGGGCGACAACCGTTTCAACAGCACCGACTCCCGATCCTTTGGCCCGGTGCCTGAAGACAACATCGTCGGCCGCGCATTCCTTCGAATTTGGCCGCTCCGGGCGATCAGCGGCCTCTAACCGTACGTGCACCGGCGGACCGAATTTGGTCCGTGCGGCTCAAACGTGGGTACCTCGGCAGGCCGCATTAGCGTTGTACACTCTTTTTTTGTGACCACTCCGTCCTCCGACACTCCTGAGACGAATCCAAGCTCAACGGCTACGAACCCTGAGTGGGTCCATTCGGTCGTCTCCGAGGCTCTCGTTCAGGCGAGTGCTCCAGAGGGCAACTCTGGTGGACACGGTCAGGACGACCCACACGCGGACCCGTTTGCGTCGCAACCAAAACCGCAAGCTGACGACTGGCCAGAGCTGCAAGCTGCTGCTCGAGTCGATGCGAACAAGGCACGACTCGCAGAGACTCGCTCAGCCACCTTCGAGGCCGCTCCGGTTGCTGCTCCAGTCCCAAGTGCAGTTGTGCTCGACCGGGAGCCGGTCCCGGCACTCACCGCCACCCTCCCAACATTGGAAGCCGAGGGAACCTCGATCGCCGACCTTCAGCCTCCCGATGCCGTACTCGAAGAAACCGAGGCGTCGATCGTTGGTTACCGCCAGAGCACGGTTCGCACGCTGGTCGAATGGCTGGTCGTGGTGTTCCTCGCCCTGGTCGTTGCGGTTCTCGCCAAAGAGTTCATCGTCCAAGCCTTCTGGATTCCTTCTGAATCCATGGAGACCACCGTCAACGTCGGCGACAGGGTCCTCGTCAACAAACTGAGTTACAACTTCAACGACGTCCGACGTGGAGACCTCGTTGTCTTCTCCAAGGTCGATGGCACACAAAGCGACACCGAAGACCTCATCAAACGGACCGTCGCGCTACCGGGTGAAACTATCGAGCTCCGCTCCGATGGCCGACTCTGGATCTGGGGGCCTGGCGAAACCCCCGACGATGCGCTCTTGTTGAACGAACCGTACCTCGACCCCCAGAATCAACTGCTCAATGCTCCGTCAGCAACCGATTCGCCGACAGCCACCATCTGGCACGAGAATTGCGCGAACGACGGCTCGAACCCCGCTCGCTGCACGCTCGATGACGCGAGCTATTTCATGATGGGCGACAACCGCGGTCGTTCTCTCGACTCTCGAGAGTTTGGGCCAGTCCCCGAAGACAACCTGATCGGCCGAGCCTTCTTTCGGATCTGGCCTCTCGGCGCTATCTCTTCGCTCTAGTCGTTAGTGAACCGAGGGTTCATCGGGTGACTCTTTGGACAGGTGTTTGGTAACGGACTCCATCATGAGGTCGACCGTGTCGCAGTACAGGCCGTCGATCCCCATTCGGAGAAGATCATCGAGGACTCGGGTGTGTTGTGCGTCCCAGCCAAAGCACAACCGGTCGAAGCGATGGAACAGTGTGACCATGCCGCCAGTCCACTCGTCGTAGCGTAGATTCACGCCGTCGATGCCGGCCTCGGCCAAATCGTGGGCGCGACGCTCCGGTCCGCCGTACTGCTTGGCTGCGCTTATTGCCTTTACCGACGTCGAATCGATCAGGCGGACGTGGCGATCGAGATCCCGCCACTCGGCGAGCTTTTCCCAATCGTGGTGGCAGAGAAAGAGCCGAGCCCGATGCATTTCGCTCAATGTGCTCGCCCACTCGAGAAGCGGTTCCATGGCCGCATCGGTTTTGATGTCGATCGAAAAGTCGATGTCTGCAGGCGTTGATTCGAACAATTCGGGGAGCGTGATCATCGTTTTGGGCAACTTCGAACGGTCGAGGCTTGCAATTGGCTTCCTCATCACCCCGACTTTGCCGTCGTGGTTCAACATCAGCTGACCGTCGCGACTCAACCACACATCGGATTCGATACCCGTGGCCCCCAGCTTGATTGCGAGCGTGAAGGCCTCTGGTGTGTTCTCCGGGGCATGAGCCCGGGCTCCTCGATGAGCAAAGGCGATTGGTCGTTCGAGCTTTGACGGTAAGCGCATACCCATGGGGTGCAGTTTTGTCTGCGGGCCTAGTCAATACCTAGCCCGGCGAAACCGACCCCAACTTTGGGCATATTGACCCTCTTCCCGGAGACTGATGGGGTCTTCGACCCAGTTGGCATATGGCGAAATGGGTCAGTTGAGCCTCAAGGGTTTTCGCTCTTCTACCGAACATTTCTATACAGGAACAACACTGTTCGTGACAAGGAAGAGACCAACATGGCAACGATTCGAGCTAGCTGCCCAGACTGCGGCGATGTGGAACTCACCACCGCCGACGTCACGGTGCGGGTTTGCCTTGATGATGATCGCGGCGAATATCGTTTCACCTGTCCGGTGTGCTCGATGGTCATCGTGAAGCCAGCCGAGCACCGCACAATCGACCTGTTGGTCGCTAGCGGTGTGCATATGGATACTTGGACCTTGCCAGCCGAACTCTTCGAAAAGCGATCTGGTCAACGCATTGACCACGACGACATCTTGGATTTCCATCGTCTTTTGGACGACGAAGACGCTGTTGCTGAAGCTCTGCAAACAATCACCGAGCACTAAGAGCGGGTAAGAAACCCCCAGTATCTGGACAAGTTCGCGCGTTGCTTCGTCACGCTGATCAGGTGCTTTCGAGCAGCTGAGATAGACTCAAATCATGTTCAACGTCGGGGGCCCCGAGTTTGTCGTCATCTTGATCGTGGCCCTCGTTGTGCTCGGCCCGACACGACTTCCCGGCGCCCTTCGCCAAGTGGGCAAATTCATTGGCGAGGCAAAGAAGCTTTCGGCAAACTTCCAGAACGAAGTGAATGACGCAATGGCCGATCCGGTCAAGAAAGTCACCGGGATCGAGGGCGCTGAGCTGTCCAAACTTCCCCGGAGCAGTCGAGACCTCGTCGGCTTTGCAGTCCCTGAACCATTCGCTGCAATGGAGAAGAAGGAAGAGCCCGCAGACGCGGAGAGCCCAGAATCCAGCAGCACAGACGCGGACGGTTCAGCGGATGCTCCGACTCCGGCGAACGCTACTGCCGATACTTCCGACCTCGCGCCCGCCAAGCCTGCCTTGCAGCACCACAGCCCCGAGGCCAATGGCATGGCGACCAACGGCTTCAACGGAACGGTGGCTAATGGTGCCGCCGCCAACGAGGCTGTCGCCAATGCAGCCGCCGCGAATGCTCTAGTCAATGACAACAGTGCGGCCAATACGGGTGCGTTGAACAAGAAGGTCGAACCGTCGGTCATCCACCCGCAGGACGACATCACGAGCGCACCGGCGCCCATTGCCCCTAGCCCAGACGATGATGGTGACGACGTCGACGAAGTACCGATGTTCGGAGATCGTTAGTGACCACCGAACAGCAACCAGAGGTCGAGAGCGAAGAACGCGACGACCGCGACATGTCATTGATCGAGCATCTGACCGAACTCCGGCAGCGCATCGTCAAGAGCATCCTCGCTATCGTCGCTGGAGCGATCGGGGTGTGGATCTTCTACGACGAGGTCCTCGATGCGATCGTCAGCCCCTACTGCCGGGCTTTGGAAACAATCGATGAGGATTCCTTCCTCGAAGGATGTTCGCTGGTTCAAACTGAGCCGCTCGAAGGCCTCTCCCTATTCTTCACCGTCGTTGGCTACGGCGGCTTCATCGTTGCTATTCCCGTGGTGCTCTGGCAGGTTTGGCAGTTCGTGGTGCCTGGCCTCTATTCACACGAGAAGAAATACGGCATTCGCTTTGTGGCCTCCGGAGCGACGCTCTTTTTCTTTGGCGCGGCCCTCGCGTTCTGGAGCGCTCCCCGGGCGCTCGAGTTCCTGCTCGACGTTGGACCGTTTGTCTCGCTGCTCAGCCCAGGACCGTACATCACGTTCCTCGTGAAGATGCTCGTGGCGTTCGGCCTCGGCTTCCAGTTCCCCCTCGTGCTGATCTTGGCGCAACAGATCGGTATCGTTGATCACCACCAACTCAAAGGTGGCCGACGCTATGCGATTGTTGGCATCGTCGTTCTCGTAGCAATCCTCACTCCATCGGGAGACCCGATCACCCTCGGCGTCCTCTCGGTGCCCATGTACTTCTTCTATGAAGCGGCCATCATCTTTGGCTGGGTCAAGGAGCGAAAAGAGCGTAAAGCGAAGAAAGAGCCGGTAGAGGCCTCATGACCGAGGGGCTGATCGGGCCACCTCGCACCTTTGACCTCGACCGGTTCCAAGTCGAAGCCATCGACCACCTTGAGGCAGGACGCTCTGTGGTGGTTGCCGCCCCGACGGGTAGTGGAAAGACGTTCGTTGGCGAGTACGGCATCGGCCTTGCAGCAGCCAGGGGTCGACGAGGGCTATTCACCACGCCGATCAAGGCGTTGTCGAACCAGAAGTTCCGCGACCTCCGGACCTGGTTGGGTGCCGATGAGGTCGGGTTGCTCACCGGCGACAACTCGATCAATGGGGATGCGACCGCGGTGGTGATGACCACCGAAGTACTTCGGAACATGCTCTACGCCGAACCCGAACGCCTCGCCACAACCGATGTTGTCATCATGGACGAGGTTCACTATCTCCAGAACAACTTTCGGGGTCCGGTTTGGGAAGAGGTCATCATCCATCTCCCCAGCCACGTGCAGATCATTGCTCTATCGGCAACGGTCTCCAACGCTGACGAGCTGGCGGCGTGGATCTCCGATGTCCACGGCGAGTGCGTGGCCGTTACCGAGAAGACCCGACCGGTCAGGCTCACAAACTCGTACTTCATTGCCGAGAAAGGCAATCGAAAGACACACCTGATCGACACGCTCTCGAAGAAGCGGGCAAACCCGCAAGGTCGACGCTTTGACCCGGCGGGCAACGAGGGAAAGAAGCGAGGCAAGAGTCGAGGTCATGGACCGCCCCAAAAGCGACCGTGGCGCACCCCTCGCCGACACGAGGTAATCGAAGAACTCGATCGACGAGGCCTTCTGCCGGCAATCACCTTCATCTTCAGCCGCGTCGGGTGCGAGGACGCGGTGAGTCAACTGCGTGGCGCTGGCGTATCGCTTACCGATCACGAGACCGCCGACCTGATCACCGACTACGTCGAGAAGCGTACGGGGCACCTCGACGACGATGAACGACGGGCTCTCCGATACTCGGCGTGGCTCGCTGGCCTGCGCGCAGGAATCGCTGCACATCATGCGGGCATCGTTCCCTTGTTCAAGGAGATCGTCGAGGAACTGTTCGCCGAAGGCCACCTCAAAGCAGTGTTCGCTACCGAGACACTCGCACTCGGGATCAACATGCCGGCTCGGACGGTGGTCATCGAGAAGCTCTCCAAATTCACTGGCGAGCACCATGAGACGTTGACACCGAGCGACTACACCCAACTCACCGGACGCGCAGGCAGACGGGGCATCGACGATGACGGCCTAGCTCTCGTGTTGTGGACGCCGTTCACGACCTTTGACGACGTCGTGCACCTGGCCCGGTCGGACAGTTTCGAACTTCGTTCGGCCTTCCGCCCGACCTACAACATGACCTGTCATCTGGTCAGTAGGTATACGCGCTCGGTGGCCGAGGAACTGCTCGCGAAGTCGTTCGGACAGTTCCAAGCGAACCAAGCAGTCACCGAACTCGAACGCCGTCGAGAGCGCCTCACGGGGGAACTCGGGCTGACCCGTGGCAAAGGTCGCGATGGTGAAAGAGAAGTTGTAGACCCCGAGCCAACAGAGGCCGAGCAGGCCCGACGCATGAACGAGATCACATCGGCGGTCTCAAAGCTCCGACCCGGGGACGTCATCGATATTGGCGGCACCGTCGTTGTCCTCTCGAGCGCGTGGCGACGCAAGGAGGTACAGCTGAGGGTCATCGACCGCGACGGCGAGATCAAGGTCGTGGACTTGGAGGCATTGGACGCGCCGCCGGTGACGGTCACACATGTTCGTCCGCCGGAACCCTTCAACCCCAATAGTCGTTCACACCAACACGACCTCGTCGGGGCGCTGCGCGGGGTTCGTCGCCGCGCAAAGTCGAAGAAGAAGCAGAAGTACGAGCCGTCGGGCGAAGCAGCAAGCTCCGCCCCCGACAGTCCGTGGAAGGGCGATCGCCAGAGCGACGCTCGTCGAGAGCTCCGTCGGGTCGAAGCCAAGATTTCCGAACGGCGAGGGCGACTCAATGACCGCTTCCGTTCCGTTGTTGGCCTGCTCACCGAGTTGGGCTACGTCGACCAGTGGGAACTCACCGAGCGGGGCAACATCTTGCTCGGAACGTTCCACGAACTCGACCTCGTACTCGTCGAATCGCTCCACAAGGGGCACCTCGATGGACACGATGCAGCGACGTTGGCCGGCATTGTGTCGGTCTTTGTGCACGAACCGCGAGGACGTGACGATCGCCCACCTCCGTGGTTCCCGAGCGAAGCAGCGAGCACCGCTGTCAAAGGAATCTTCGAGCGATTGGAAGAGGTCCAGCGTCTGGAGTCGGCGTACGGGCTGCCGTCGACTCGAGACATCGATGCTGGTTTGGTCGCTGCGACCCATGGCTGGGCAGCCGGCGGGGGACTGGGCGACATCCTCGGAACCGAAGAGCTATCCGGTGGCGACTTTGTTCGTTCGATGAAGCAGGTGATCGACGTGTTGTCCCAGATCGCCTCTGTCGCACCCGAGTCCAAAACCCGTGCCGCCGCGTATCGAGCGGTCGATTTGATGCGAAGAGGAATCGTCGACGCTCCGGTCGACCTCGAAGAGGCTCCACCGGACTCGCTCCGGCGGGAAACACCGCTGCCGGGGGGACGAGATGACGATTGAGAAGGGGAAGGACTGGGGAGCAAAAGGTGACGTCCCGGTCGACACTCCGGTCGTCGATTCAGACGCCGCTTTGGCCGACCTATTTAGGGTCAACGCAACCGCCGACGGCGATACATCGCTGGGCGGACCTGGCCTCGTTGCGCTACTTCCCAACAACCACGTTCCTCGAACACCCCGCGAGGCAACCAACGGCTTGGCCAAAACGCTCGGGGCCAGAGGAACCAGCGGTGTTGTGCTCGGGGCTGAACGTACACTCCTGCCCGTCGACCTGGGCATTGTCACCCTCAACCCCGGCACCGAAGAGCAATCGTTTCTGGTAATGGCTGCGAGCCTCGTTGCGGCGGGAACGTTGTGGAGTGGCGTAACCGATGCGGTGATGAACGCTGCCTTTCTCGGTGACTGGAACGTTGCGCCGAGCGGGCATCCCAACGACGGGCGTTTCGATGTGATTCGCGCCGAGATGGGCATCTCCGACAGGATCAAAGCTCGCCAACGACTGCCGACCGGATCGCATCTCCCGCACCCCGACATCTCTATACGTCGTCTCAAGACCGTAGAATTTCGGCCCGCAGCATCGGCAAAAGTATGGATCGACGGTCGTGCATACGGCACCGTTGAGCACATTCACATCGCCGTCGTGCCCGATGCCGTGACGCTCGCGATCTAAGAACTCAACCGCAGGAGATGCCGCTCTGCGGCGGGTGAGTTCGGTCGATGAACAGACGTCGCGCGGGAAACTTTTCCCCGGGTCCGTATGAAAACGGGTTTTCGGTCATATCATCGCGCTCCGTGACCCCTTACGAGGCAGAAGAGTTCACTCCGAGAGAGGCCGATATTCTTCGGCGCTACTTTACGAACCTCGACCAGCCCGTTTTCGCGCTCGTGAACTTGCCCGAGGTCGTCAAGGGTGCCCTCTTTGCCCGCTACTCGCGTACCGCAAAGAGCCTTCGTCGACTGTTCCTCGATGAGTTCCTCGACGAACTCGATGTGAGCGGCGATGAGTCCGTCGATGCCACGACGGGCATGCGGCGCGCTGAAGAACTCTACGACAGGGTCTTCTTCCAGTACGGAGACGACAGTGTGGCCCAACTCGGGGGAGTCCACCTCGCCTGTGAACAAGCATCGAATGTATTGACCAAGATTCTCGAGTGGGGACGGATCATGTCCTACCTCGAACAATCCACGCGCTACATCCGCTACGACCAGCGTAGCGGCGGTCGCTACCGGTACTTCCGAGACCCCGACGTTCTCAACTCTTCGCTCGGCACTCGCTACGTAGGCGAGATCGACAGGATGTTCGACATCTACAGCGATCTGATCCCGGTGATGGAACAGTTCTTCAAGGACGCGGTCCCGAAGAAAACTACCGACGCAGACATTGCCTACAAGATGGCAATCCGGGCAAAGGCGCTCGACTCGATCCGCGGGTTGCTTCCGGCAGCATCATTTTCCAACGTGGGTATTTACGGCAGCGGCCAGGCGTACGAGGCGCTTCTTCTTCGCATGCGTGCCAGCGGCCTTCCCGAAGCTCGCGACTACAGCAATCTCATGCTGACCGAGCTCCGCAAGGTGATTCCATCGTTCCTGAAGCGGGTGGATCTTGCGGATCGTGGCCAAATCACCTCCAAATATCTTTCAGACAACGCCTCAGCTATGGATGAGGTGAGCGAACGACTGCTCGACGTCTCTGGAGCCCCCGCAACGGAGTCTTCGGTCGATCTCGTCGATTTTGACCCAGACGCTGAGGTCAAGCTCGTGACGGCAATGCTCTACCCGACCTCTCCGTTGAGCGAACGCGAGATTGTCGACCAGGTGCACAAGATGACTGTCGATGAGCGGTTGAGCGTCATAAAGGCCTACGTCGGTGATCGCACCAACCGACGGCACCGGCCCGGTCGGGCACTTGAGCGCATCGACTACCGATTCGATGTGCTTGGTGACTACGGGTCATTCCGCGACCTGCAACGACATCGGATGTGCACCATCGAGTGGCAACGCCTGTCGACCCGTCATGGATACGTGATGCCCGACGTGATCGACATGGTGCGCAAGACCGCCCAATACACCGACGTGATGCAGCGGTCTGCCGACCTCCATGACTCACTGGCAGAAGAGTTCCCTGAACAGGCGCCGTACGCCGTTGCGTTGGCGTATCGCATGCGCTACTCGATGCAGATGAACGCCCGGTCGGCAATGCACATCCTCGAACTTCGTTCGACTCCCCAGGGCCACCCCACCTATCGCTCCGTTGCCCAAGACATGCATCGGTTGATCGCTGATCGTGCTGGACACAAGGCCGTTGCCGAGATGATGCTCTTCGTCGACCACTCCGCAGACGCCGATCTAGAGCGCCTGAACTCCGAAAACAAGGCAGCGAGCCGAACCTAATGATATGCAAGGCACACGAGGCGAAAACCGTTGGGGAAGAAATTTTGGCCCTGCATGGACCCACCGGGGTCGCGATGAGCCTATATTCCCATCTGCTAGGACTCACTGATGCGAGGAACGATGGCTGATCAACAGTCTGAAGAAGAATTTGAAGAACTGATTCCAGGTGATGACCCGGAAGATGACGTCGAAGAACCAGATGAACAAGACGACGACGAGAACGAACTCGATCCCGATGATGTCGACGAAGACGACATCGATCTCGACGAGGACGACATCGACGCTGACGTACTCGGTCTCGGAGACGACGACGATCTCGACGACGATGATGACGATGATGACGACGAAGACGGACCAGAACCTGCCCGCAAGCCAGCGGCAGAGGACGAAGACGAGGATGACGACGACGAGGTCGAAGCCGACCTCGATGCAATCCTGAAGGACCGTCTCGACTCCGGTGACGACGAAGATGAAGATGAAGACGATGAGGACGACGAAGACGGAAAGCCCGCAAAGAAGGCTCCGCCGAAGAACCCCGCTGACGTCCCAGCGAAGGCAGAAGGCGAACAAACCTGTGAGTCCTGCTGGCTGATCAAACCGCTGATCCAGTTCCCCGACTCCGGGGTCCATTGCATCGACTGTTCATAGGCCCAATCGTTGTGGCGTCTTGATCACCCTTTGAGGTGTGCCAACAGATAGCCTTGAGGTATGGCACCGAAGAAGGAAACCGATTCCGCAGAACAACTCTTGGAGTTCTTTCTGTACGCGCCGGTAGGTTTGGCGCTAGAAGCCGTCGACAACTTGCCCAAATATGTTGAGCGCGGCAAGAGCCAGGTCACGATTGGCCGCTTCCTCGCCAAGACGGCGGCAAAGAAGGGATCGTCCACGTTAGAGACCGCTGGCGAAAAGGTCATCAATGATCTCGGACAGGTCTTTGTCGACTTCTTCGGTATCGACCTCACCCCGGATGACCCGATCAATGCAGATGCGGTTGTCGTCGAACCAACAGACCCCGTCGAGCCTGTCGATTCTCACTTGGCAATCGTCGAGTACGACAGCCAAGCTGCCGCGCAGATCGTGAAACTTCTGGTGCAACTCACCCCCGAAGAACTCGACGATGTCGAGGCGTACGAGATGGCGAACCGCAATCGGGTCACAATCTTGCGGAAGATCACCCAACTTCGCAAGGCCGACTAGACGGTGTTAGATGCGCTGACCATTTCCGTGCGACAGGCAATAGCAGAAGATCTTTCTTTTCTCGCCAACGCCCACCGGGCAGGCCATCAAGCCGTCGAGGATGAGCGAGGTGGCCGACTCGACATTCTTCTTCGAGGGCGAGCCGAACCTATTGAGGAGAGCTTCAAAGAGGCTCTGACGGGGAACGACACGACCGTGCTCGTTGGCGAGGTTGATGGGGTACCCGTTGGGTATTTGGTGGTCGTCATCGAGACGCTCCGGTCAGATGAGTTGCTCGCAAGGGTCACCGACCTCTGGGTGCACCCCTCGGCGAGGGGCGTCGGTGTTGGAGCCAACCTCATGGGCACCGCAGCGGACATCGCCCAGCAAGAGTCCTGTGTTGGAATCGATGCGCGAGCTCTCCCGGGGGACCGGGTGACCAAGAATTTCTTCGAGAGCTTCGGGCTCGTGGCCCGAACGATCGAAGTGCACAAGAGCTTCTCGCTCTAGCTATTCCTCTTCAGAGGCCACAGCTG
>CAZBTI010000040.1:21015-26186 GCA_964494395.1 uncultured Acidimicrobiales bacterium
CTGTCGCTGCCGTGGTGGCAGCAGTAACTGCGGCCGCTGAGACGACTGGCGCAGGCGGTGCTTCGACCACGGGCTCGTTAGGCACTGCTGGCGAAGCCGCAGCGGGCACTGCTGGCGGAGCCGCAGCGGGCACTGCTGGAGTGGGAGCTGGAGTTACCACTGGTGGTGCCGGAGTCGCAGCGGCCGAACCTGGAGTTGGAACTGCAGGTGGAGGCGGTACCTGAGGCTTTGCTTGAGCCGGAGGCGTTGCGGCCTTGGCTGGCGCAAAAAGCGCCGCGATATGTGGGACCCGCTTGGACAGCTTCTTTACTGTCGCTTGGAGCTGTGGCGTGATCTTCTTCGGTAGCGCTACCGGGTTGACCTGTTGGCGCACTGGAGAGTACGCCACGGCGTCGAGCACGGTTCCCCAACGCTCGGCCATGGTGTCGGCGTCCATCGACTTTCCTGCGGCCTCGGCGAGTCGGGCCGCCATCTCCTTGGGGAGCGGTGCACCGGCCTTCGGCGGGCGGGAAGAGTCACGGAGCGCTCGGACGGTACGGCCGTCCTTCAAGAGGCTGTCGAGGTCGCTGAGCCACTTGCCGTGCTCGGCTTCGACGCGTGCCGCGAGGCCGTCTTTCAACTGTTGTGCGAGTGCGCGACTTTCATCGTCTTTCGCTCCGTTGTCGGCGGCGACGACGACTTTGCGAATGTCGCGCAGGTCGACCTCAGCAATGCCCTCGAGGGCAGCATCGGCGTTGTCTCGCCACTCTGCGCTTCGCAACCGTGGAAGGAGGTTTTCTCCAACAGCTTCGAGGATCTTCGGTGGAATCTCGAGCTCCCCCTTCGCCGCCGCTTGCTTGTTTTGTGCTTCAACCATGGTGCGCAACCCTGGAACGCCGTCTTTGAGAACGACGCGAGCGAGCGGTCGCTGCATTTCGGGAAGGCTGTTGAGCAGCGCGTCGCGGTGCACTCGGCGTGAGCGCAACCGCTTTGGCTTTGGCCGCGATTGGCTGTTGTCGCGACGAGGGCGCGTATCTCCGCCTCGACCGCGGCCTTTGTCGGAACCTCCGCGTCCTCGACCACGTCCGTCTCGGTTGCTGTCATTGCGGGAGTTGCGATCGCCGCGTCCATTGCGGTCTCCGCCTCGACCTCGGCCACGTCCATCGCGGTCTCCGCGCCCGTCTTTTCTATTTCGGTCCCCGCCTCGGCCACGACCGCCGCCTCGGCCATCACGATCTCCGCTTCGGCCGCGCTTGCCTACGAGCTGGGTGGTGACGCCGCCGACGTCCTTTCCGGACCCGAGGATCTCAAGTGTGGGTTTCTCAACACGCTTGGCTTTCGGCGGCAAAACATGGGTGATGAAGACTCCATCGACGGCGAAGTCGGCGTCGACGCGCACAACGTCGCCGATCGCGGCACCCTCGTAGAGAAGCGCGCCATCGAGGACGCCCTTTGGCTGCTTGGCTCCGGCCTGTCGCCATGTGTAGGAACCATCATCACGTTTGCTTGTTAGCTCGACTTCGAGACGTCTCGACATAGCCGCTAAACCTAGTGCGTCAAAACAGCCCGCTCGTAATTCGGAGACACCTTCTGTCCGAGCCATGGGGAGCGGGCTTTGCTCGCTGGTGTTCGCAGCGGGCTTTGCTCGCTGGTGTTCGCAGCGGGCTTTGCTCGCTGGTGTAATGGTGCCATGGCTTCTGGAGTTCGCGTCGATGTCTGGTTGTGGTCAGTGCGCGTGTACAAGACACGGTCGTCGGCCAATAGCGCATGTTCGAGCGGCAACGTTCGGGTCGATGGGGCAGTGGTGAAGCCAAGCAAGCTGGTCTCGCCGGGCCAGACCGTCACTGCGCGCCAGCGCGGGCGGGTTCGCATCGTCGAAATCGTCGAGTTGCACTCGAAGCGTGTTGGCGCCGAACTTGCTCAGGCTGCGTACGTCGATCACAGTCCGCCTCCTGAACCTCGCACGCCAAAGGCCGGGCCGGCGGGAGTGCGCGACCAAGGGTCGGGTAGGCCCACGAAACGAGACCGGCGCCAGATCGACAAGCTCCAGGGTCGCTAGCCCTCGTTAGATGCCCAAATTGCATGCGTGCGGCGGGTAAGTTCAGAGGGTGGCAATGACCAATCTCAACCCTCACGACCTCCCTGGACCGCTGCTGGACTTTCTGGCGGAACGACACGTCGGGACGCTCACGATCGTGAAGGCGGACCACACACCGCACGTGACGCCCGTTGGAGTGACCTACGAGCAGGACTTGGCCCTCGCCCGCGTGATTACTTGGGCCGACTCATGGAAGGCAAAGCATGTCGCCTCACTCGAACGAGCGTCGGTAGCGGTTTGCACCGTAGATGGCCGTCGCTGGGTGACACTGTCGGGGACGGCGACGGTCACCAATGACCCAACCGCTGTAGCCGAAGCGGTCCGTCGGTATGGCGAGCGCTATCGGCAACCCAAAGAACGCGATGATCGGGTGGTTATTGAGATCGAGGTGAGTCGGGTGATCGGGCAGGCGTAGCGTTAGGCAGCTTGCTCTTCCTCTTGCTCCTGATCTTCCTCTTGCGGTGCGTCGGGGACTTCGACCACGCGCACGACCTGAATACCGACGATGTCGTTGATGCTTCCGTTGACACTATCGCGGTCAGATGAGGCTGCGAGAACGATTTGGTTATTGGGGAGCGGTAGTACCTCGACAACCTTGACCCAGCCTCTGGCCTCTTCGTAGTTCCGGTTGACGATGTCTCCGGGGAGAACGTCGCGCATGCGTACCTGAATGACCTGAACCATGTTTCGCTGCATATGTTTTCATCGGTCGAGAAATGACACGGATAAGCGACTGGGAAAAGAGCCAAGTCGGCACCGTCACATTGGGTGGAGGCCGTAGAGCGGGGCAAGGAGCAGCTCACCCGCTCAGCGGCGGAGCCACTCTGAAAACCGGTTGGTGAGTTCGGGCATAAGCCACCAGGTCAGCACGATCACGCCACCGGCATTGCCGATCAGCGTAGCGATCGGCCCGGGAAGGCCGGGAGCCACGACGTCACGCAAGGCTCCAATCGCCAAGGCGGTGGGGTAGAGAGCCAGCAGGATGAGCGCCGCCTGTTTCCAGGTACGCACCGGACGGTCCGGCGCGTTACCAAACCACCCGGCAAATCCGCCAACGATGTTCATTGTGCGATCGGACGCGAAGAGCGGTTTGATCCGGGCGAGCACGTCTTGGCGCTCAGGGGACTCGAGCCACGCGTCCAAGTCCGTTCGAGCCTCAAAGGTGAACACGACGATCGTCTCATCTTGGACTCCGGGAACCGCCTCGAAGAGCTCGCAGCGTACGAACCCGGGAAATTGCGAGACGGTGGCGACGAGGTTCTCGTATTCGGTAGCGAAGGCATCCTCGACCGTGGCTGCATCGAGCAAAGCGGCTTCGACGTTGTTGTCGAAGGGGCGGAGTCGAAATGAGGCAACCGCGGTGATCGACTCGTCGAGGTAACGGGTCGCAATCACCTGTTCACGGGGAGCGCCCTCGAAGAGATCGGGTTCGGCGGTAACCATGGCCTGACGCTCTCGTGAGGTCAGCCACGTAGCGAGCTGCTCGCTGTCAGCGAATTCGTACACGACCACCCATTCGTCGGGGTGGTCTGGCCCCGGTGGTTGAATATCGCCTCGGACATACCCGGGGGTTTCGGCGGCGAGCTGGACGATTTCCTCTAACCACGCCTGAGCCTGCCGTTCACGACCCTGGTGCGCGGTCCGGGCAACGATCACCGTGGACGTCGGGGAAGGGCTCATATTTCAAGCCTACGCACCCAATTTGGGTCGATGTGGTGACGCTCGTAACCGTAGAAATGAACACCTTGTGCAATAAATCACAAACGGAATCAGGACCTGCGAGCAGGTGGTTAGCTCTCCTGTATGAACACGACCATCAAACGCATCGTCATCGTCAGCATTTGGGCCGCAGCGGTCATCGGCTGGATTCTGTACCAACGCTCGACCGGGTTAGGAACCCTCGGTTCGGTCCAGAGCTTTATCGATATCGCGAGAGGTGCATGGTGGGCCTTCCTCGCCTTCGTCATCGTCTACGCGATCCGTCCCCTCGTCTTGTTCCCAGCCACGCTGCTGACCCTCGCTGGCGGCCTCTTGTTCGGCCCGGTCATCGGTGTCGTGGCCACGATCGTCGGCGCCAACGCCTCGGCCATGGTCGCCTACTGGATTGCTCGCGAGCTCGGATTTGAGCCCAAGGACGACCCCGAGGCTGCTGGACTCATGCGTCGCTGGTCATCGAAGATGCGCGAAGAGAGCTTCGTGACCATTCTGCTGATGCGATTCGCATTCCTCCCATTCGATCTCGTGAACTACGCAGCCGGCCTCCTGCGCATCCGTCCGCTGTCGTTCCTCGTCGCCACAGCGCTTGGGTCGCTCCCCGGAACGATCTCGTTCACCCTCGCAGGCGCCTCGATCACCTCGCTCGAAGATGGCCCGTCTGGCATCGATACCAACGTCCTCATTGCTTCGGCCGTGATCTTCGTGGTCAGCTTGGCAATCTCTCGGATTGTGAAGAGCCGGGGTGCAGGTGTTGACACCGACCTTGAAACGGCGAACGCCGACAAAGAGTGGGACATCATCGAGCACACCGACGCAGAGAATGGTGATGCGAAGAACAGCGACCGGGAGCCCGTAAACGTCGCCTAGCGGTCCCCATCGCTAGAGGTTAGCGAGCTAGGTTGAGGTCCGATGAATACCCCCATCAGCGGCGACGATGGATCTCCCGAAGCCGACAGCGCAGCAGAAGATGCGGCGAGTCCGTTCCGTCAGCCGACGGCAAGCGAGCAGCGTGCCGGTTTGGGTTGCGTGGTCGCGGCCATCGTGGCGATCTTTCTGCTTATCGTGATCGGCATTCTCATCGGCCTCACATAGCGCCCTACCGCTAGTTGTTGTGTTCTGCCGATAGTTGTTGAGAGAAAAAGCGGGTGGTCGTCGTCGGGTATTTTCGCTGGAATATGATCGACCGATTCGCGGGTTCACCATCCCACGGCCGACGTGTGCAGATTCTGGTGCGCAAAAACAGGTGAACATCTAGTGATTTCTTTACCTGTCTGCCCGCCTCGCTCCGAAGGAGAGAGGTACCGTTAGAACGCAGTTCGTCATCCAACGAACCTTCCCCCTTTTTAGGAACCTCAGACGATGATCTTTAACGCACTCG
>CAZBTI010000041.1:0-26045 GCA_964494395.1 uncultured Acidimicrobiales bacterium
TGGCCTTGACGTAATCGCGGTTCATGAAGGCGATGAAGTCGAGGCTGATCTCCTTCGGACACGCCTCATGGCACTCGCCATGGTTAGTGCAGGTTCCGAAGAAGTCTTCCATGGTGTCGACCATGTCCTCGACACGCTTCCAACGTTCGCTCTGTCCTTGCGGCAAAAGGTTGAGGTGGTTGATCTTCGCTGAGGTGAACAGCTGAGCTGCTGAGTTTGGACATGCCGCGACGCAGGCGCCGCAACCAATGCAGGCAGCGGCGTCCATGGCGAGGTCTGCAGCTTCTTTGGGCACCGGCGTCAGGTTCGCATCGGGCGCTGAACCGGTGGACACCGTGACGTAGCCACCCGCATGTTGGATCTTGTCCAGTGCGGCGCGGCTGGTCGCGAGGTCCTTGATGACAGGAAAGCTGGTCGCCCGGAACGGCTCGATGGTGATGTGATCGCCGTTCTTGAACGTGCGCATGTGCAGCTGACACGTTGCTTGGCCCTTGATTGGACCGTGCGCTTGGCCGTTGATCATCAACGCGCACGTGCCACAAATACCCTCACGGCAATCGCTCTCGAAGGTGATCGGCGCCTTGTCTGCGTAGATCAACTGTTCGTTGACCGTGTCGAGCATCTCCAGAAATGAGCTGTCGGTGCTGATGTCTTTGGCTTCATACGTCTCAAACTTTCCCTTTTCGGTGGGGCCGTTCTGGCGCCAAACTTCGAGGGTGACGTTGATTGTTGTTTCGCTCACTGTTGAGTTCCTACTCGTTACTTGTAGCTGCGCTGGCTGAGTGCGACATACTCGAAATCGAGTTGTTCTTCGTGTTTGGTCTGCTCGGTGCCTTCGCCCTGCCATTCCCAAGCAGCGACGTGCTTGAAGTTCTCATCGTCGCGGAGGGCCTCACCCTCTTCGGTCTGGCTTTCGACCCGGAAATGACCACCGCATGACTCGTTTCGAACGAGGGCATCTCGCGCTTTGAGCTTGGCAAGTTCAAAGAAGTCGGCCACGCGGCCTACCTTTTCGAGCTCTTGGTTCATCGACGTGGCGTCGCCCGTCACGCGAACGTCCTTCTTGAACTCTTCTTCCAAGGCGACAATTTCGTCTTGAGCCTTTTGGAGGCCGTTCTCGTCGCGGGCCATACCAATGCGTTCCCAGACGATCTTGCCGAGTTCACGGTGGTAGTGCTCGGTGGGCTTTGTGCCGTTGATCGAAAGCCAACGTTTCGATTGGTCGGCAACCTCGGCCTCTGCTTGTTGGAAGACCGGGTCGCTCGTTGGCACCGGTGCGTCGCCGAGTTTGCCGGCGAGGTGATCGCCGATCGTGTAGGGCAGAACAAAGTAGCCGTCGGCGAGGCCCTGCATCAGCGCAGAAGCACCGAGGCGGTTAGCGCCGTGATCGGAGAAGTTCGCTTCACCAATGGCGTACGTGCCTGGAATGGTGGTCATGAGGTGATAGTCGACCCACAACCCACCCATCGTGTAGTGGGTTGCTGGGTAGATGCGCATTGGGCGCTTGTAGGGATCTTCGCCGGTGATGTTGGCGTAGATGTGGAAAAGGTTGCCGTACTTCTCTTTGATGGTTTCGATCCCGTCGCGAGCAATGGCGTCGGCGAAGTCGAGGAACACGCCGTTCTTCAACGGTCCAACGCCTCGGCCCTCGTCGACGACGGTCTTTGCGTTGCGTGAGGCAACATCGCGAGGGACAAGGTTGCCAAAGGCTGGGTATTTGCGCTCGAGGTAGTAATCGCGTTCGCCCTCGGGAATGTCTGCGGCCAAGCGATTGTCGTCGAAGGCGTTCGGGACCCAGATGCGACCATCGTTGCGAAGCGATTCGCTCATCAGCGTCAGTTTCGACTGGTGGTCCGCCGATGGAGGGATGCAGGTCGGGTGGATTTGGGTGAAGCACGGGTTCGCAAAGAAGGCGCCCTTGCGGTGAGCACGCCACGCAGCGGTGGCGTTGCACATCATGGCGTTTGTCGACAGGTAGTAGACGTTGCCGTAACCACCGGTGGCGAGCACAACAGCGTGAGCGGAGTGCGACTCGACCTGACCGGTGAGTAGATCGCGAGTGATGATGCCTGCGGTCTCGCCGTCCTTGACGACAAGGTCGAGCATCTCCTTGCGGTTGTGCATTTCGACGCCGCCGGTCTCGATCTGACGGTTCAGCGCCGAATAGGCGCCGAGCAGAAGCTGCTGACCGGTCTGACCCCGGGCGTAGAACGTGCGGGAAACCTGGGCGCCACCGAACGAACGGTTGTCGAGAAGGCCGCCGTAGTCGCGAGCGAAGGGAACGCCCTGCGCCGTGGCCTGATCGATGATGTTGACCGATACCTCGGCCAGGCGGTGGACATTGGCTTCGCGGCTGCGGTAGTCGCCGCCCTTGACCGTGTCGTAGAACAACCGGAAGACCGAGTCGCCGTCATTCTGGTAGTTCTTGGCTGCGTTGATTCCGCCCTGTGCGGCAATGGAGTGTGCACGGCGCGGGCTGTCGTGGAAGGTGAAGGCCTTCACCTTGTAGCCAAGCTCAGCGAGCGTTGCCGCCGCTGATGCACCGGCGAGACCGGTACCAACCACGATGACGCTGAACTTGCGCTTGTTGTTCGGGTTCACCAGCTTCATGGAGAACTTGTGGTTCTCCCAAAGGTCGGAGATATCTCCCTCGGGCACTTTCGAGTCGAGTCGAGGGCTGCTTACCTTGCTAGCGGGGTCCATGGTTGCGGTCATTGGTTCCTAGCTCTCCTCTAATTCGGTTGCCTCTTCGCCTTCAGCTTCGAGAATCTCTTCAAAGCAGGCCGTGTTTTCTTCTTCGTTTTCAAACTGTGCGCATGGGTTGTCGTCTTGATCGATAACGCCAGCCAAAGTGAGAACCGGGAATAACAGGTTCCCTAACAGGATGACACCCGCAATTCCCGCAGCAAGGCCTCTACGGGCCTGATTAAAGCGGGGGTTGTTGAGGCCAAGGCTCTGGAAGACCGACCACATGCCGTGGAAAATGTGCAACGCCAAGGCCCCGTTGGCAATGATGTAGATGATCGCGACCGGGATGTTCGCGAGGCTGGTCGCCACGTTGTTGAACGGGTCGCCCTTCACGAATTCGGTATGTGGGAGCAAGCCCCAGGTGAGGTCAGCGAGGTGGAAGATCACATAGAGAAGGATGATCGGGCCAGTCCAGCGCATCGTGCGGCTGGCGTAGTTTGCAGCCACGTAGTCGCTGCCGCCTGGGTAGCTCTTCGCTCCGCTGATGAATCCAGCGCTGTCGCTGGCCTTACGACTGATTTCCTTGGTGGTGTACGCCGCAGCGATGTGCAAACCAAACATGGCGATCAGGCCCAAGCGCAAGACCCACAGGAGCCACGTTCGGGGGATGATGTCGCCGCCCAGTTCACGAAGCGCCTCGGCGTATTCGTGAAGTTCTGCTGGCCCTTCGTAGATATGGAAGTTGCCGATCATGTGCGCGAGAACGAATCCCACGAGGCCAAGGCCGGTCAAGGCCATCACCCACTTGCGCCCGATGGCCGACTGCCAAATGTTTAGCGGGAAGGGGAGTTCTTTCTTGCGGGTCCTAATTGGCTGCGGGTCGCGGAGGTTCGATTCCGCTCCTGGCAATGTCTGTGCCATTTCGCTCCTGTTCGAAACAACTCTCGGTTTGCGAGCCGGTTACAGGCTCACCTAACGGGGAGTGTCTTGGTCTCTTCCACACTATTCTGCCCCATCAGCAAACGCGAACCACCGCCGTTCCGGCCATGTTTTGAACATGTCACATAGCCAGAGATCTCAGTCAGCCACGAAAACGTAGTCATTCTGGGACACTTCGATTCCGGTCGATCTGTCGACCACGACAAGGTCGACTCGCATCTCCGAACCGAGTCGGCCGCCACGGATGTTGATGTCGTCGATGAACTGCACACCATCGCCGGGTGCGATTCCTTCCCAGCGGCGAACTTGTGTACCGCGTTGGTCGGTGATCGTGGCCACGATTTCGACTTCTCTATCGGTCATGGCGTCGTTACAAAGATGGAGCGCCAGACTCGACGTTGCTCTCGACGAAAGACCTGCGGTGGCGGGGTAAAGGACCGGAAGTAGAGGTTGTAGCGCCTTCTCCACCGCAGCCAGTGCTGGTCGAGGCCTACCGTCTGCGTCATTGAGGCCCCTGCCGAGTCCGAAGGTTGCCCCCCGCCAGAGCCCGGCGCAGAAACCGCCTGTCGGCTCGTACTTCAGGACCCGCAGTGACTCGATCGTCGTCTTCAATACTTCGGCCTGATGGGCACGGGTGGCCTCGGTGTAGGACGGCAGGTCCTCGTAGTTCCCTGGCGGATGCACCAGGCGAGCGGTATCGCCATCGGCGCCATGCACGAGGAGTAATTGATCAAAGTCGCCCCTGCTGGTCCTCGGAAGTGCTTGGGCGCCCATATCGGAAACCCAACGAACGAGGCGTGGAATCGTCGCTGCGTACTCGGCTATGTCGCTAGCTTCGCCGCCGAGCCAACCGAAGTAGAGGCCGAGGTCGCTGCCCGAAAGGTGCGGGACATGCGGTGCCACATCGGAGTGCGTCACCGTTGGGCGTGTTGGGTCGTCGCGTTCGAACGCCCGGCGAATCGAGCGATCGAGGATGGTGCGGTTCCAACTCGGGACCTGTTGGAGGCGCAGGTCGGGGGCAGCGGTTTGGCGGGGTTCGCTCGTGTGCGGGCGAAGATGTCCGCCCCAGATCACGATCGATGGGTGATGAGACAGCAGGTCGATCATGTCTCGCACCTGCTGTTCGGCCTGGGTTGTTACACCGCGTGCATACGAACCCACCATTGGTAGGTCCTGCCAGACCATGAGCCCGAGTTCATCGCACTTGTCGATGAACTCGTGTCGAGTGACGTGAGCCCGGACGCGAACCAGGTTGAATCCCGCTTCGGCAATACGTTCGGCCTCGGTGTGAATGTTCGCCACAGACATCGTTGCCATGTCGGTGGCGAGTGGGCCGAGGTTCACGCCTCTGGCGAAGGTCCGTTTGTTGTTGATGCGCAGGATGAAATCACGCAGTTGCGTCGTCCGGAACCCGATTCGGCGCTGCTTCTTATCGGAGATGGCTCCGTCGGCCGTTCGGGCAGCCACGAACAGATCGAACAACGGTTGTTCGCCTTGCCCGATTGGCCACCACAGATCAGGGTTCGGCACTTCGACTTGCCACTCCATCCGGTTCTCGCCTGCAGCAAGGGTATGGACGGTTTCGTGGTGAACGCCCGCGATATCGGTGGTGAGCGTCACCTCTCCTGGCGACGCTGCGAGCAGCACCGCCCGCACCCCGACGGTGGCGCGCTTTGTGTCGGCATCGATGCACTGAGCCCGAAAGTGGCGAATGGCGATCGGTCCGGTGTCGACGATGGCGACAGGTCGCCAAATGCCCGCTGGGTTCCACCCCAACGGGAGGCCCGGTCCTTCGGTAAACCACCCGGTGAGATCTCGTTTCGGTTCGGGCGACTTGCCGTGTGGGGCACTCACCTCGATGGCCAACACCGATTGTCCGGGTTTGTCGGCGAGGTCGGTTATCTCGAATCGGTGATGGCTGAAGTAGCCCTCGGTCTGTCCCACGTAGGCGCCGTCGAGAAAGACGTCTCCCTCGTAGCAAAGCCCGTTAAACCGCAACCAACGACGCTGACCAGGCTGGAGTTGCGGCACGTTGAAATCAGCCCGGTAAAGGAGTGTTCCCTCGTAGTCGGCGAAGGACGCATTGCTTTGCCAGTGCGACGGAACGTCGATCAGGTGCCATTCGCTGTCGTCGAAGTCGGGATCGCTAAAGACGCGCTGGAGCTTCTCGGTCGAGCGCGCGGCTCGCCAGTTCGATATGGGTGGGGTCAGCCCAGATGCGTCTTGCACAAGGCAAGGTTAGGGGCTTGACCGTGGTTCAGCCCAAGGGCGCTGTCCGAGGAGTTAACGGACCGCAACGTAGGCGGGCGTCACCCTGCGGTGGCGGGTGTAGACGACCTGCCAAAGCTGAAGGTTGCGGACCCTGAACGCTGCAGCAGAGGTGAGCAGGTAGTGGTTCCATGTGCGGCGGAAGCGCTCGTCGTAGTTGGGAATTTCGTTCCAAAGCGGAGTGATGTTCTCCCACCAAGCCAAGAGCGTCCTGTCGTAGTCAGGTCCGAAGTTGTGGACGTCTTCGGTCGAGAACGTGGTTTGTGCTGCCTCGCTCAACTGTCCAAGCGACGGAGTCACGCCGCCGGGGAAGATGTACTTATCGAACCACGGATCGGTTCGGTTCTTGGTTTCGTTCGAACCAATCGTGTGATGCAACATCTGACCGTCACCGGTGAGAAGCCTGTCGCACGATTCGAAAAAGTCCTTGTAGTTCTTGGGACCAACGTGCTCGAGCATGCCCACCGAAGTAATGCGGTCGAACGTCCCGGTAACCGAGCGATAGTCGAGTTGTTTGATCTGCACAGGTAGGCCAGCCGTGCGTTCCCGAGCCAGTCGTACCTGCTCGAAAGCGGGGGAGATACCGACAACGTCGGCGCCGTACTTCTCGGCAGCAAACTTTGCGAGGCCGCCCCAACCACAACCGATGTCGAGCAGCTTCATGCCGGGTTCAAGGCGGAGCTTGCGACAGATCAGATCGAGCTTGGCCGTCTGAGCGCCTTCGAGATCGAACGAGTCGGCCCAGTAGCCGCACGAGTAGATCATCTTCGGGTCGAGCATTCGCTCGTAGAGATCGTTGCCGACGTCGTAATGCGCGGACGCGTTGTCCTTGGCCTTACGCAGGTTCTGTCGGTTTGTGACCTGAGCCAAGAGGGTCTGTGCGAGCTGCGTTGGGCTCGGGCTGATGTGCTCATTCGGGTTCAGTTGCAACACGCGTTCGAGAAACATGTCGGTACGCGGACAATCCCACCAGCCATCTTGATAGGCCTCGCCGAACCCAAGCTCACGATCTCGGACCACTCGGTCCCACACTCGGTCATCGTGAATTTGGATGTCCCAAGGCTGGGATCCGTTCACTTCGATTCCGGCTGCATCCAGTAGGTCTCGGATAATTGCTTCTGCGGTCATTTGCTTTCC
This sequence comes from uncultured Acidimicrobiales bacterium, assembly GCA_964494395.1. GTDB lineage: Bacteria > Actinomycetota > Acidimicrobiia > Acidimicrobiales > SHLQ01 > SHLQ01. The sequence goes on from CAZBTI010000041.1 coordinate 7,033, forward strand.
CGACTTCTCAAATCTTTACGTGATTATGTTCTCACTTATGCGGCAAAAGCAAAAATGCATGAAGGTTCTTCAGGATCTTTTTGGAGTCTCGTTTTGACTCGGCACCGATGGCAAATATCCGCGATGAGTCGCGAATTAGAGGAAGGGGAGGGCCTGCGTTGTGGCTTTGGCGGGTCCGGTTGGGGTTTGAACCTCAACTTCGGTGCCAGCTTCGACGATGTCGCGGTTGACCTGACCCAAACCGATGGCGCGCCCGAGACGAGGACTGTGGACGATCGCGGCGAGGGTTCCGACCTGCTCACCACCCGCTGTAATGGGCGTCCGCTGCGGAAGTGGCCATGCCTCGGTGAGTTCGGCGTCGACGTTGAGCCCGACGAAGAGACGTTTCGGCCCGCCTTCGGCCGCCACCTTCTGGAGAGCGGCCTTACCGATGTACTCAACATCGGTGTCGGTATCGACATAGGGCCCCATGCCAGTTTCCAAGGGGTTGGATTCGGGAGTGTTGTCTCCTCCACAAGAGAACAAGCCACTTTCGACTCTTTCGATGTGATTGGGTGCGCCTGGGCCGATGTCGTATTTCTCGCCGGCGGCCACTACGCGATCCCATAACTCGTTTCCACGAGAGCCATCTTGGAGGAAGAGTTCGAAGCCGCCCTGCTTGCTCCATCCCGACCTGCAAAGCACGAGCGGGATGCCATCGAGATCGGTCTCAATAAAGCGGAACAGCCGAATATCGCGTACATGCTCACCGAACAGTTCAGCGATCAGATCCTCGGCCTTGGGACCCTGAACAGCAAGCGGAGACACGTCGGGTTCGGTGACCTCGACATCCCATCCCCGTTCGGCGACAATGCCCGTGCACCAGAGCAACATGTCGTTGTCGGCAATGGAAAACCAGTAGCGGCCACCGCTGAGCTTCATCAGCACCGGGTCGTTCAGGATGTGCCCATCGTGATTGCACATCGCCACATACTTGCCCTGCCCTTCGACCATGTTCGTGATGTCGCGAGATGTGAAGTACTGGGCTGCCACATGTGCGTCGGGTCCGCTGATCTGTACCTGTCTTTCAACGGCGACATCCCAGATCGCGACGCCGTTGATGAGGCGGTCGTACTCGGCCTCGAGGTCACCAAACGACAGGGGCAACACCATCTTGTTGTAGACGGTGATGTCTGTGGCGCCAGCGGCGACCGTCGACTCGTGGAACGGCGTTGTCCGAATGCGTGGACTGATGGCGATGCGGTTCATACCGCAGCCTATTGCACCGACTTATTTTTCGTGAAGTCGACGCCGCCAGCGGTGAGGATCTAGGAGATCTCGTTCTTGGAAGTCCGCTGGACGAGCGGCCATACCGACCCCTTGGCCACGGTGATCGCTTGGAGGTTGAGCACCTTGTCGTACAAGGTTCGCTTCTCGCTATCGATGAGCATCCAGAGGCTGCCGAGGGGGACGCCTGCGATGTTGTTCATGAGCGAAGCAATGAGCCACCGGATGAACGCCCCACCATTGCCGAGGGGTTGACCGTCAACCTTGACGATCCGAATTCCCTGCTGGCGCTTGCCCGGCGTCTGGCCGTCGCGGCCGACGGCAACGATGTAGATGTAGACCCAGAAGGCCACGAGTCCGAGGAACACAACGAAGCTCACCAGACCGAGAAGGATGCCAAGGGCGGCACCCACGAACTCACCGAGAAGAATCGCTGCGAGGATGAGCGCGAACAGTGGCATCGATAGGGCGAAAGCGATAACTGCGTCGATGATCACCGCAATTGCTCGCGGACCGAACGTGGGCGGGATTCCGGTTCCGAATGGGCCGGGGCCCTGCGGGTGCTGGTTGAACGGCCCCTGTTGATACTGCCCCGGTGGGGGCTGTTGATACTGCGGCGCTCCGAAACCGGGTTGTTGGGGCGGAAGTGCGGGTTGTTGGGGCGGAAGTGGTTGTGCCTGGCCTGGTGGTTGTGGATCTCCTGAGCCGCCGTGTGGTTCTGTCATCTGCTCGTCCGTTCAGCCCGTGTCCGCGTGCGGTGTTGAGGCCCGTTTTAAAATGGCTTTCCACCAGGAAAGATCGGCGTGATGCTTCCTTTCTCAACCTGGATTGCTTGGTTGTTGAGGATCTTGTCGTAGATGGTCTTCTTTGTTTCGCTATCGGCCAACATCGACAGGCCGCCGAGCGGCAGACCACACACGATGGAGTTCGAGAGGCCTTGAACAAACAAACGGATCACCGCTCCGCCTATTCCGAGCTGCTCGCCGGAGTCCTGAACGACCTTGATACCTTGCAACCGCTTGCCCGGAGTTTGCCCATCGACGGCCATCCCCATGACGAGTATGTAGATCCAAACAAGGAAAGCCGCGAGAAACCCAAGGGTCGTAACGATTGCGCCGAGAATGCCGCTGATGAGCCCGACGACTTGTCCGAAGACAAATATCGCAATGAAGAGAGCGAAGCCCAAAAGGATGTCGATGATGTACGCGATTGCGCGAGGTCCGAATTCTGCAGGCGTTCCAGCGACCGCTGCACCTCCGAATCCTGGGCTTTGCGGAGGTGGTGGGTCGAAGCTGTCAGACATGTTGAATCCCGTCCTATGTAGTGAAGATCGATGTTCTTATGCTGAGGTTTCTAGCATCGCACTTAGGTGAGTCGGTGGACTTGCTCACTCTTCGTAGCACCGTCGGTCATTTTGGGTTTGGCTGTGTTACACACAAGGGATGACACGACCAACCACCCTTGGAGAACTCGTCGCTAGCGGATGGAAGTCGGTGCCCGTTGCCGAGGAACTTCGACGCAATGCCATCGACCGCATTCGCAACGGTGACCCACTTGTCGCACACGTGCTCGGCTACGAGGACACGGTGTTACCGCAGCTCGAGAACGCTCTTGTCGCGGGCCACGACGTGATCTTTCTCGGTGAACGTGGTCAGGCGAAGACCCGCATGATCCGCAACCTCACCGACCTGCTCGACGAGTGGATGCCGATCGTCGAAGGTTCCGAGATCAACGACGACCCCCTGAACCCGGTCTCGGCACATGCCAAGTCACTCATTGCGGAGAAGGGTGACGCCACCCCGATCGATTGGGTCCATCGCGACGAGCGATACGGCGAGAAGTTGGCGACACCCGATACGTCGATTGCTGACCTTATTGGTGAGGTCGATCCAATCAAGGTGGCCGAGGGTCGATACCTCAGCGATGAACTCACACTGCACTACGGACTCATCCCGCGAACGAACCGAGGTATTTTCGCGATCAACGAGCTCCCCGATCTGTCGGAGCGAATCCAGGTGGGTTTGCTCAACGTGCTCGAAGAGCGCGATGTCCAGATTCGAGGGTTCAAGGTGCGGCTCCCGCTCGACGTTGTGCTCTTCGCGTCGGCGAACCCCGAGGACTACACCAACCGCGGCCGCATCATCACGCCGCTGAAGGACCGCTTCGGTTCGCAGATCCGCACGCACTACCCACTCGATGTTGAAACCGAGATGACGATCGTCGCCCAAGAAGCCGACCTCGTTCCCGCCGACATCGTCGACGTCCGAATCCCAGAGTTCATTCTCGAGATCATTTCGGAGTTCTCGCAACAGGCGCGGCAGTCCAGCCAGATCAATCAGCGTTCGGGAGTGTCGGTCCGCTTGAGCGTCGCCAACTACGAAGCTGTCGTCGCGAACGCCGTTCGTCGAAGCCTTTCGGCCGGCGATGATGTTGCTGTGCCACGCATTGGGGATCTCGCTGCAATCGCCGCGACGACCTCGGGGAAGATCGAGGTCGAGGCGTTCGAGGACGGAAGCGAGGGTCGAGTTATCGACGCGCTCGTCCGCTCGTCGGTGCACACGACGTTTGTCGATGCGGTCGACCCAACGCTCCACGGCCCGATCGTCGACGCGTTCGAGAAGGGTGTTACCGCCGACGTGGGTGGCGATGTACGCCCCGACGCCTATGTGGCTCTGCTCAAGGAAGTCCCTGCGTTGAAGCCGGCCGTAGATGCGTTGCTCGAAGGTGACGAGATCGACAGCGGTCATCCGGCCGTTCTTGCCTCGGCGATCGAACTGGTCCTCGAAGGGCTGCATCTGGCGAAGCGCCTGAACAAGAACGAACATGGTGGCGCTGCGCAGTACCGCGGGCGTTCCTAACGCAGAGTCGAGACCACCTCAGTAGAACGTCTTCGAGGTCGATAGCCACCGGGTACATCGCCGAGGCGGTGCTACTTGAGATAAGCGGCGCAACGCGACTGCAACACACTTTTTACATACTTTTTGCCTTTCTCATGCCACTCTGGGTGGGGCACTAGGCGGAGCGCGTATGCGCACCGCTCCAAGGGAGTGGACGTGATCGAAGAAGAACAATCGTCGGAGTTCCCATCGACCGGAACCGAACCGCTGGCGGGCGAGGCTGAGCTTTTGCCGCCGCCTCTGCCACCTACGGGCGTCCGGCCGACATCGCCCGGGCGAAGAAAAGCCAGTTCGACCCCCAAGTCCTTTCCGGGAGTGGATGGCCAGAATCCGTTGCCGGGTATGGGTGGAACGGCGACGCTCGCTCGGCCCTACCCGCCGGAGCCTCCTTTCCAGCCGCTGAAGCGCCCGAATGTTCCGACGGCGCGTTGGAGCGAGCTGCTGCTGGTTATCGCTTCTGCGTTCTTCTTTAACATTGCACTTCGTGGGGGCATTGCCTCGGTGGCTTCAGCAATCGGCGTGGTGCTGCTCGCAATGGTGCTCATCTGCTCTGGTCGCAAGCTCCGGCCTGAGGCCCGTGTACTTCTCGCCCTCGCCGTGTCGCTGGCTCCTTGGCTCGTCATCCGTGCCGATCCTGCGCTGACCACCGTCACGGTGGGGATGATCCTCGTGCTCATGTCGCTCGCCGCGAGCTACTCGGCGACCGGGCAGCTGTTTAACAGCAAAGTGCGTCAGTTCGCCGGCCACCTCGGGACGATGAGCGTCGAATGGATCTTTGGCCTTTCGATGATCAAGAAACTTCTCCAAGCCGCTTCGGCGAATCGTCGCGGTGCGGCGTTGCTTCGAGGCCTACTCGTCGCCGTCCCGGTGGTCATTGTGTTCGGCCTCTTGCTCGCATCAGCAGACGGAGTCTTCGCGAGCTTTCTCCTTCTCGGAAGCATCGACGTCGCATTCGGACACTTGGTTCTTACGCTGATCGTCGCTATCGGCCTCATGGGCGTTGTGTCTCGCGGGGCGAGTGACAGCGAACCGATCGACTCCTTCGCCGACCTGCGCCGCCTCGGCCGAGTCGAGGTGAAGATGGTGCTCGGAAGCGTTGTCGTTCTCTTCGCAGCCTTCGTAGTGACCCAAGTCGTCGTTGCGCTCGGCGGTGCTGACCATGTCCTCGAAACAGAGGGACTCACACAGGCAGATCACGCTCGCCGAGGCTTCTTCCAGCTCCTCGCAGTAGCCGGCCTTTCCATGGCGCTCGTCGCGACCCTTCGTGCGGTTCGAGTGATCGACACATCCAATGACCCGAGCCCGGATCGTTTCCGCCTGCTCGCCCTGCTCACTCTTGGCCTCACAATCGTCATCGCTGGTGTCAGTGTCCAGCGGCTCTTGCTCTATGTCGGATCGTTCGGTCTGACCCCTGATCGGCTCTGGGCCTTGGTAGGCGCTGGAGCGATTGGTGTCGCCATCGTGATCTACGCCCTCTCGATCGGCGGGTTTAAAGCCGAACAGAGTTGGTATCCAGCAGTGGTTCTGATCCTTGGCTTCGCTGTCGTGGTGGGCCTGAACGTCATGAACCCTCACGCCACGATCGCCACCTATAACATCTCCGAGTTCGGTGGTAGCGAACAGCTCGATGCCAACTCGTTGAGTCGCCTCAGCAACGACGCCACGAGCACCATCGTTTCTCGTCTCAGCGACGTCCAAGATAGCCAAGGTCAACTCGTGTCGTCCTTATGCAGTCAGCGGGATCGAGATACTTCCTACGGTTTCCTCGAATACAACCGAGCCGAGGTCAGCGCCGACAATGCGCTCGACGAGTTATGTGGCAGTACACGTCTGTCATCAGGCTCTGGCAACTGAGCAACATGGACGACTCGCCGAACACGTTCTTCCCAGGTCAATTGGTAGCTGAAGTCGACACACCGTCGCGCCCAGCTCAACCGGTAAACGAGTCGGAGCGGGCGCCAGAGGTCGAACAGGTCGCGCTCATCGCCTCTGCTGTAATCGCGATTGCGGTGATGGCCCGTCCCGGTTTGGGCTTGGCAACAACCCTCAGCGTTGTCGTAGTGGCGGCTTCGATCGCCGTCCGGCGCACACGATCCGTGATGATCTGGTGCGCCTTGAGCCTCACGCTCGTGCCGTGGCTCGTCGTGAGAGACAATGCATGGCTAGCGATCAGCATCCTATTTACGGTGGCGCTCATGGTCGGGCTCAGCCTTATCGCCGGCGCCTCGGCGAGTTCGATCTGGGACCTCTCTCTTCGGTCGATCTTCACGCGTGGTCCAGCACGGCGGACGCAGCGAACGTCGATAACCACGTCCGCAGCGTCCAGAGTGACACTTGGGCTCATCGTCGCGACCCCGATCGTCGGAGGCTTCTATCTCCTCTTGGCATCGGCCGACGCAGTCTTTGCGAGCATCTTCGATTTGTCGGCGTTACCTGTTGCCCGCTTCGTGATCTTCGTTGCTGCCGCTGTCGCCGCCACGGTGCTTTTGCGCTTCGGTGCCGATGGGCGCAAAGGCGTCAAGCCCCTCGCGAAGCAACGCTTTGGGTCGCTTGAAGCCACGGTGGTGCTGGGCGCAGTGTCGGTTCTGTTCACGGCGTTCATCGCCGTTCGCTTCGCCACGATTGGTCGGCCGCTCGACGACTTAGGTCTGCGCTCCGAGGTCCGCTCAGGCTTTTTCCAACTGCTTTGGGTCGCTGCACTTACGGTCGTGTTGATCCTCGCCATCCGAGAGGTCTGTGCCGAGGCGATGACGCGCATGGTCCAGAACCTCGGTCTACTCACGATTGCACTGGCGAGTGTGATCGACGCTCTAGCCCTCTATCGCATTTGGCAGTACGTCGATCAGAGCTTTCTCACCCAGCTACGGGTCTGGTCCTTTGGGTTTGGGCTGTGGCTGTTGATCGTCTTGGCGCTCACGGCGATTCGTCTGGGCGGTTTTCGATCGACTTCGAACTGGTTTACCGGCGCGCTCGTGATGAGTTGGATGGTGTTTGTGCTGGCCATGGCGGCAACGAATCCAGATGTGCGAATCGTCGAGTACAACTTCGCTAACCCACCGACCGGGGCAGATGAGTGGATCTCGGTCATTCCGTTGATCGAAATTTCCGAGGACGCCACACCGCTGATCGTCGAGAACATCGACGTCCTCCGGCCGCTGCCAAACAACCGGTTCCAGCGAGTGGTCGACCACCTCTGCGCTACCGGAGCCGATACCGACGTTCGAAACTTCAACTTCGGACGGCGATCGGCAACGGCGGCAACGCAAACTCTGTGTGGTCCAAACTAACTCTGCGGTCCGAACGAAGTGGACAGTCTCGACCCGACGTCTTCGGGGTTAGCCTTACCCGCTATGAAACGAGTGTTCAGCGGCATCCAACCATCGGGCGACCTTCACTTGGGCAATCTGCTCGGTGCGCTCATCAACTGGGAGAAGATGCAAGACGATTACGACGCGATCTATTGTGTCGTCGATCTGCATGCGCTGACACTGCCACAAGACCCCGAGGTCTTGCGGAAGAACACGATCGAGATCGCTCAGCTCTTGATGGCGGTGGGCATCGACCCAGAACGTTCGGTCCTGTTCGTACAGAGCCAAGTGCCGCAGCACGCGCAGCTCGCATGGCTCATGGAATGCACTGTGAGCTACGGCGAACTCAGCCGCATGACGGCATTTAAGGACAAGTCGAACCGAGACTCGACCAAGTTCGTGTCGGCTGGCCTCTTTACCTATCCAGCGCTGCAAGCCGCAGACATTCTCCTCTACGACACCGATGTGGTGCCGGTCGGTGATGACCAGCGCCAGCACATCGAGATCACTCGGGACATCGCTGAGCGATTCAACTCGCGCTTCGGCGACACCTTTGTTGTGCCCGAACACCGGATACCGCCGGCCGGTGCACGGGTAATGGACCTTCAGCACCCCGAGCGCAAGATGTCGAAGTCCGAGGGCGAGAGCCCCGGCACGATTTGGGTTCTCGAAGAAGAGAAGAAGATCGAGAAGAAGTTCAAGCGGGCAGTAACCGACAGCGATGGCGAAGTCCGCTTCGATATCGAGCAAAAGCCCGGTGTTTCGAACCTGCTCTCGATTCTCGGCGCTGCGACCGGCGAAGACCCGGAGTCACTTGCGGGCAAATACACCCAGTACGGCCCGCTCAAGGCCGACACCGCCGAGGCAGTGATCTCGCTCCTTCGCCCGATCCAAGAACGTTTCGCCGAACTTCAAGCAGATCCGGCCGAGACCGAGCGCTTACTGAAGATCGGTGCCGACAAGGCTGAGGCCATCGCTGCCGATGTCTTGGCTCGGGCCAAGAAGAACGTCGGCCTGCTCGGCTAAGCGTCGCGCCTAGCTCGCAAAATTTGCAGGTGATAGAACGCGATGGCGGCGGCGTTGGCCACGTTGAGCGAGTCGACATCGTTGCTCATTGGTATCCTTGCTCGCACTGTTGCAGCGCCCATGGCCGAATCGGTGAGACCCGGACCCTCGGCGCCCAGGAGAACAGCGACCTTTGGGTTTGGCTCGAGGACGACTGTTGAGAGTTCGGTGTCACCCGAGGGAGTCAGCGCAATGGTCGAGATGTTGTGTCCGTGCACGGTTTCGAGGCTTTGCTCAAGTGGACCGAGACGGGCATGGGGTAGCGCAAACACCTGGCCCATCGACGCTCGAATCGCCCTGCGATAGAGCGGGTCGGAGCAGGTCGGGTCGAGCAACACGGCGTCGATACCCAGCGCGGCTGCGTTTCGCATGATCACGCCCATGTTGTTCGGGTTGTTGATGTTCTCGAGAATCGCGAAAGACCGGTGGGTGTCGAGAAGAGCACTGGCATCGAGGGGTGGAGGCCGGTCGAACTGTGCGATTGGATCGCGTAGCTCTGGCCGTCCGGTGATTTCGACGAGCACGTCATCGGTCGCTCGCAAGACCTCGGCATCACTGCAGGCCGCTGGGAGCGCCTTCGTTCGACGAGCCGAGATGAGCACTGAACGTAGATTCTGTCCGTGATGCACCCCTCGCTCGATGACGAGGTCTCCCTCGGCAATGAACGAACCATGAGCGTCTCCGCCGGGTAGCTCACGAGTCTTTCGTGCCTCCTGATCGCGAAGGCCCAGGAAGATTTCGATGCGGGGATCGTCCGGATCGTCGATCAGCGTGCTCACGGGCCGAGGCTACAGCAGCTCAGGTTTGGCCGAACTGCTCTCGCTGCAATCACTCGCGCCGCACTGCTCTGACGGCGGGGCCTATCGTCCAGATCCAGCACAGGCTCCGGTATTATCTCGTCCTGATCCGACATCAGCCGCAAGGTCAGGAGATGTGAGTTGTCGAAGACGTTCTTGTTAGGAGTGGGGTGTCAGCGAGGTGGTACTACCTGGCTGCACGACTATCTCAGCACGTCTCCTCAAGTCGATTTCGGTTTCACGAAGGAGTACCACGTCTGGGACGCTCTGCACGTGCCCCGATTCGGATGGTTTCGAGAGCGAGTTGAAGAACACTGCGTCAAAATCTTGGAGCTCAACCCTTCCTACGAACGTAACCCGTTCGCCTTCAAATGGCTCGACTTCTACCGGCATACCGACAACTACTTCGACTACTTCGACTACCTCCACTACAAGAACGAAGCCACCCGTTTGGTCGGAGACATTACTCCGAGCTATTCCGCGCTACCGACCGAAGTGCTCGTGGAGATTCGAGAGTCCTTGGCGGCACGAGGCTTCAGAGCTAAGGCCGTGTTCATCATGCGCGACCCGGTTGAACGGGTCTGGTCATCGGCCAGGCTGAACATGATGCGCTCGGAAGACTTGAGCGATGAGAGCGTTGTCGCGCGAGTCGAGGAAGAGTATCTGTGGCCCAAAACGAAGTCGCGAGGTCGATACAACAAGACGCTGAAGAATCTGAGCACTGCCTTCCCTAAGGAAGACAGGAAGGTGCTCCTCTACGAAGAGCTCTTTTCGCCCAAAGTTGCTCGGCGAATTACGGACTTCCTCGAAATCGATCCGATCGAGCCAGACTTTGACACGAAGGTCAACGCTTCAACGGAGACTTCGAGTTTGCCCGAAGAACTGCAAAGCCGAATCGCGCAGGAGTACGCCGCGAGCTACCGGGCCGCCGCGAAACGCTTTGGGGAAGATCGAATCAGGTCTCGTTGGTCGAGCGCTAGGTTCGTCGACCTTTCATAGGTCGGACATATGTCTCGAACGCCCTCACAATGCTGTTGGGGAACGATCGAGTAGTAGGGTCGAACAAATGAGCCTGTTGCTCAAAAAGTCAAGGATCGTGCACGGATAGGGTCTATCGGAGTAAGGTCCGCGACGAAACGGCGCCGTCATGCGTCAGCACTTTTGAACACATCCAACACATTGGGCGAACTGTATGAACGAGAACGATCCGGTCGAAGGAAACGACGACGAAACTGATGAGTCCAAGAAGGGACTCCTAGCCGGGGGCGCAGCAGCCGCCGGAGGTGCGGCCGGGGTCGCTAAAGGCCTCTTGGGCAAGGCAAAGGACGCTGCCGCCGGAGCAAAAGACGCCGCAGCTGATGCTGCCGGCGGTGCGAAGGATGCTGCTAGTGGTGCTGTGGATGGTGCCAAGGGCGCTGCTGGTGATGCTGCCGGCGGTGCAAAGGATGCTGCTAGTGGTGCTGTAGATGGTGCCAAGGGCGCTGCTGGTGGCGTGACCGGCGCTGCTGGTGATGCTGTCTCTGGTGCGAAGGATGCTGCCGGCGGAGTGACTGGTTCTGCTGGCGCTGCCGTAGCTGGCGGCGCAGCTGCTGCTGGAGGTGCTGCGGCTGCTGCTAGCGGCGCTGCCTCCGGGGCAAAGGATGCTGCTGCTGGTGCCGCTTCGAGCGCGAAGGATGCTGCTGGAGGCGCTGCCTCGAGCGCAAAGGGCGCTGCAAGCTTTGATCTGACCGCCGATTCTCCATTCGGTGGAGGCAGTCACAAGGCACTCGCCAATGACTCGATGCCTTCTGGATATCCAATCAAGGGCAACGCTGACTCGATGAAGTACCACCAGCCCGGCGGCCGTTGGTACGACGCAACCGTTGCTGAGGTGTGGTTCTCTGACGCGTCCGCTGCCGAAAAGGCTGGCTTCAGTGAAGCTGGCGGAAGTAGTTCAGGTGGCGCTGCGGCCGGTGCCGCGGGTGGCGCTGCTGCTGGGGCTGCTGCCGGCGATGGCGCAAGCGGAGCCCAGGATTCTGCCGGTGATGCTGCTGGTGCAGCGACGGGCGCGACCGACGCAACTGCTGGCGCGGCGACCGACGCAACTGGTGCTGCTGGTGATGCTGTAACTGGAGCGAAGAATGCTGCTGGTGGAGCCGCCGGTGGAGTGACTAGTGCTGGTGGTGCTGCCGTAGCTGGCGGCGCAGCTGCTGCTGGAGGTGCTGCGGCTGCTGCTGGCGGCGCTGCCTCTGGTGCGAAGGATGCTGCTGCTGGTGCTGCCGATGGAGCCAAGGGCGCTGTAACGGGTGCGACCGGCGGTGGTCGTGGGGAGGCACCTACGAGTACTGGTGCTGCTGGTGCTGGTGCTGGTGGTGCTGCCGTAGCTGGCGGCGCAGCTGCTGCTGGAGGTGCTGCGGCTGCTGCTGGCGGCGCTGCCTCTGGTGCGAAGGATGCTGCTGCTGGTGCTGCCGATGGAGCCAAGGGCGCTGTAACGGGTGCGACCGGTGCAGTTTCGGGTGCAAAGGATGTTGCCGGAGGTGCCGCAGCGAGCGCGAAAGATGCTGCTGGTGGTGCCGTCGGTGGTGTTAAGGGCGCGGCTGGTGGCATTGCTGCCGGTGGCGCAGCTGCTGCTGGAGGTGCCGCTGCCGTTGCTGGAGGCGCAGCCTCACGTGCAAAGGGCGCCGCAAGCGGTGCAGCCGATGGCGCAAAGAATGTAGCCGGTGGAGCGACTGGGGCTGTAACTGGTGCCAAGGACGCAGCTGGTGGAGCGGTGTCAGGAGCGAAAGGCGCCGCTGCAGGCGCTGCCGACTCAGCTAGCGGTGCGGCAACAGGTGCCGCAGGCGGTATTCAAGACGGCGTCGCTGGCGTCGCTGCCGGCGGAACTGCTGCAGGCGCAGCGGTCGCTGGTGGCGGAAACGTTGGGGGGTCCGGTGGATCGGGCGGCTCTGGCGGAGGCGGCCGCGGTGGAGACGACGACGATGATGAAGGGGCATTCATTACTGGCACGGCCGTGTCGGGCGACAACCAAATCATCATCCTTGGCCTTCTCGTGTTCTTGTTCATGTTCTTCGGGGCCGTCCTTTGGGCGTTCCTCGGGTTCGGCGATGACGGAGGAGGCAGCGAGGTTGCCCTCGGCGACGAAGAGGCAATCGAAGCTCTCGCAGAGGAAGACCCTGCATGTGGCGCAATCGTCGCTGCTCTCCAAGACAGCGATGAGCTCGAAGACGGCTCGTTCGACACGGTTGTCTGCACCAGCGACGGTGAAGGCAACGTTGCATTGAGCGGCGAGGTCGAGTCCGATCTCGTCCGCAACTCGGTCATTGCCGCAGCGGGCGGAGCGCTCGTCGCAGGAACCGAACTTATCGTCGATGGCGAAGAAGTCACCGTTGCTGAGGTTGAGGCCGAGCCTGAACCGGAACCAGAACCTGAGCCTGAGCCAGAGCCAGAGCCAGAGCCAGAGGTTGTTGAAGAGGCCGCTCCGGCGCCGACGACGACCGAACCTCCAGCGACGACCACCGAAGCTCCGGTCGCAGAACCGTTCACGATGTGGGATGCACTCACCGAGTCAGGTGAAGCTGTGCAGTTCTCGGTCATCGGTGGCGCACTCGGCCTCCAAGAAGACCTCGAAGCGCTCGAGACGCCAGATGGCGAAGAGATCATGCGTACCCTGTTCGCTCCTTCGGACGCTGCTCTCCAAGAGCTCGGCCCAGAGGCCATTGCTGGACTGTCCGCCGATCCTGAAGCAGCAGCGGCACTCGTTGGCTACCACTTCCTCGAAGAGCCACTGCTCGCCGAAGATCTGATCGCTAACGACGGTGAGTCGTTGACGACCCGCACGCAGCTGCCTCTCGACATCAGCGTGGTCGATGATGCGGTAACGCTCAACGGAACATCGGTCGTGGTAACCGCCGACCTCGTTGCAGACAACGGTGTTGTCCACATCATCGATACGGTGCTCGACCCACCGACGCTCAACCAGGTCCTCGATCTCGAAAACATCGAGTTCGATACGTCTCAGGCAACCATCACGCCTGCTGGTCAGGCCACGCTCGGTCTTGCGGTTGAGTTCTTCGAAGCTAACGCTGGTGTAGACGCAACGATCGAAGGCCACACCGACACCGACGGCAGCGAGGAATTCAACCAGGAGCTCAGCCAGGCTCGTGCGGATTCTGTGCTCGCCTTCCTTGTCGATGCAGGCCTTGACGCTAGCCGGTTTACCGCAGTCGGCTTCGGCGAAACCCAGCCGATCATCGTCGACGGTGTCGAGGATATGGAAGCTTCTCGCCGAATCGAGTTCGTTGTTCAATAATTGAACCGAACTCGTTGGTAGACAACCACGAATAGAGAGGCCCTGCGCTCGGCGCAGGGCCTCCCTACGTTTTCTGGCAGGCATCAGGTCTCGTCGACTCGGACAGCGCCCGAGCCTCGCTCACGGCGAGAAACCGATACAGTCCGGAAATGGTCTTCCGTCGTCGTCGCCGCCGCCAGCAACGCTTCACCTACTCGGCGTGGGACGGTACACAAGCCGATTACGAGATGTCCGCCGACGATCTCTTTCGGCAGATGACGGACGATCTCGCCTATCACGGTGACCCAAACGCGGCGCTGCGAAACCTGCTGCAGAACGGGTTCGAGCGCGACGGCGAACACATGTCCGGTCTCCGAGAGATGATGGAGCGCTTGCGCGAACGCCGCCAAGAAATGCTCGACTCTGGAGATGTTGGCGGAGTGTTCGCGGAGATTGCCGAGAAGCTGCGAGACATCGTGCAAACCGAGCGAGACAACTTGAAAGCACAAGCTCAGTACTCCGCCGGCGGCGATGATGCAGGTCAGGCTGCGCGCGATGCAGCCGCCGAAACGGAACGCAACCTCGCACTCGACATGCTGCCGCCGAGCTTGCCAGGACAGATCGACTCGCTTCAGAACTACGACTTCACGTCAAAGGCGGCTCAGAACGACTTTGACGAGCTTCTCGATGAGCTGCGCAGTCAGCTGATGCAGCAGACCGTCGATGGCATGAGTGACGCAATGCAGTCGATGACGCCTGAGGACATGGCCGCCATGCGGATCATGTTGTCCGACCTCAACCAGATGATCGAGCAACGAGAGAACGGCGAAGAGCCCGACTTTGGCGCCTTCATGGAAAAGCACGGCGACTTTTTTCCGGAAAATCCCGAAACCCTCGACGAGCTTCTCGAGAACATGGCAGCTCGGATGGCTGCAGCTCAGGCAATGATGGCGTCGATGAGCCCCGAGCAGCGCGCTCAGCTTCAACAGCTCTCCGAACAGCTGATGCAAGACATGGACATGCAACAGCAGATGGGTCAACTCGGGAGCAGCCTCCAGCAGATGTTCCCGGGAATGAATTGGGGACAGGGTTACGACACCCAAGGGTCCGATCCGCTCAACTTCGGACAGGCGATGGACCTCATGGGCGACCTCGGTGACCTCGATCAGATCGAGCAAATGCTCCAAGGCACGACGAACCCGGGCGCGCTCGCCGAGATCGACTTTGAGCGGGCGGCCGAGCTCTTGGGTGACGACACCGCCCAAGCAATGGAAGCAATGGCCGAGTTCACCAAGATGCTCGAAGAAGCTGGGTTGATCAACAACAAGGGGGGCGCATTGGAACTCACCCCGCGGGCCCTGCGAAAGGTGGGCCAGAACGTTCTCGACGACCTGTACACCAAGCTCAGCGCCGACCGACTCGGTCGCCACAATGTGGTTGAGTCCGGTATTGGCCACAAGCGGAACTTCGAGACGAAGCCCTACGAATTCGGCGACCCCTTCACGCTCAATATCGAACGCACTATTCGCAATGCTATCCACCGCACTGGCGGCGGAACGCCCGTACAGCTAACCCCAGACGACTTTGAGGTCGAACGGACCGAGCGCACGACACGCACCTCCACCGTCCTCATGCTCGATCTCAGCATGTCTATGCCGATGCGCGACAATTTTGTACCGGCCAAGAAGGTGGCGCTGGCGCTCGAGTCGCTCATCTCTGGGCAATATCCCCAGGACTATCTCGGGATTGTCACCTTCAGCGAGGTTGCCCGACAGGTGCCCGCACGCGACCTTGCCGAGTTGTCTTGGGACTACGTGTACGGAACCAACATGCAGCACGGTTTTCAACTCGCCCGCCAGATGCTCTCCCGGGAAACGGGCACCAAGCAGATCCTCATGGTGACCGACGGAGAACCAACAGCGCACATCAATGCCTTCGGAAAGCCCGAGTTCAACTACCCGCCAACCCACGAGACCATCAACCTCACGCTGTCCGAGGTCAATAAGTGCACGAGGGACAACATCCGTATCAACGTCTTCATGCTCGACGCCACGCCCTATCTCACGTCGTTCATTGAGCGCATCACCAAGATGAATGGTGGACGAGCCTTCTTCACCGACAACCAAAACATCGGTGACTTCGTGCTGGTCGACTTCGTCGAGCAAAAGCGAAAGATGATCCGCCGAGCTGGGTGACCATATGCGATGTTCGAGCCCCCAGGCGAGAACTCGGGTTTGGGGAAGCCCGTCAGGGCTGAGCCAATACCGCCACGGAGGCGGTGCGCCTGAGGCGGTGGTAGTGCGTGGGGAGTTACTAAGGTCCAGCTATGGACAGAGTTGCGTATGACGAGTTTTCCTTCTTTTCGGAGAATGCTGAGGAGTTTGGGATTCCTTATGAGGCCCCTCCGGTTGTTCGTCGTGAGATAGTTCCCATGCCCGATGGGCGAGAATTATCGGCGCTTGTTTGGGGAACGACCGAACCCGTAGTGGTGCTGCTGCACGGCGGTGCGCAGAACGCACATACGTGGGACACCGTGTTGCTGTCTCTGGGAGCCTCGGGCGTCGCAATCGATATGCCTGGGCACGGACACTCCGGTCCGCCAGCGGGCGCTGCGACAGACGTGAGGCGCAACGCTAAGGACATCATGGAAGTGATCGACGAACTGGCTCCTCTCGCACCGATGCTGGTCGGCATGAGCCTCGGCGGTCTTACGGCGTTCGCCCTCATCGACGAATACCCCGAGCACTTCGACACTGTCCTCATCGTCGATATCGCGCCGAGTGTGAAGCGCGAAAAGGCAGAGCACATTGCAGCGTTTGTGAATGGACCAGCGAGCTTCGAAAGCTTCGACGACCTATTGGCAAGAACTCAGGAGTTCAACCCGACCCGATCCACGTCTTCGCTACGTCGGGGCATCCTTCACAACGCCGAACAACTCGAAGATGGCTCGTGGGTTTGGCGTCACGCAAAACATCGAGTCTTTGACGCCTCACCAAATCCCGCGCCCGAAACGCGCAACTACGCAGCGCTCTGGAGCGGAGTTGAAGAGCATCGTGGGCGTCTAGTCCTCGCGAGGGGTTTGCGAGAGGGCTCCGTTGTCACTGATGAGGACGTCGCGGATCTTCGAGGCAGGCGCCCAGATGTGATTGTCGAGAATTTCGCGCACGCCGGTCACAGCATTCAAGGCGATATGCCCGTCGAACTCGCTGCCCTCATCGCCATCGAACTCGATCGCGTCGTCGAGATCGAACTTGACTGAGTATTGGTTCAGCCCTGGCGGGCTTCACCAAACTCGCCTTTTGCCTAGCGGCAAAACGCTCCCTCCGAAGGGAGGGCTCGAAACGTCGCTGGGTGAACCCGTGTAGTCAGGATGTGCTGATCGGGGGGTGGGAGGTGATGAAGTCGACGACTTCTTTTGGCTCGTCGCATACGGCGATCATGTCTGCGTATGGGCGATCTCCAGCGAGCTGTCTAAGGAGAAGTGGCGCAGCGAGTCGATCGTCGGCCCAGTAGGCAGAGTCGAGAAAGATCATCGGCGACACAATGCCAAAGACCGAATAGTGGTTCTGCGTGGCGTCCATAAAGACCTCTTGAACAGTGCCCGCAGCCCCTGGGGTGTAGACAACGCCATGATTCGCTATCGCGAGGAGGCCGTCCTCGCGAATGCTGTTGCTGAAGTACTTTGCTACGTCGGTGGCGAAGTCGTTCGTGGGCTCATGGCCGTAGAACCAGGTCGGGATAGCGAGGCTCGTCGCTCCACCGGGGTACTTGGCGGTGACCTCTGCGCTGGTATCGAGGTACTCCTGGGTTGAAAAGTCGACCGCAGTAGCAAGACTGGCGATCGCGTCATCGAGTGCCTCGTCGTCGTGCGCGGCAAACCATGCACCGAGATTCCCTGCTTCCATTGCGCCAGGGCCCCCTCCCGTGACGATGAGGTAGCCAGCTCGCGTCAGCGCTCTGGTCACGATCGCTACGGTCCGGAAGGTCTCCTCATTCCGGTGGAGGCCGTGTCCGCCCATGACCGCTACCACTTTGTCGTGATTGGTGAGGAAGGCGTTCAGGGCGTCGTCGATGGCGTGGTCGTGGATGCGCTGTGCCAGCGCTTCGAGGATCGGTGCTGGTGGATTCTCTCGCCATGTCGACTGGTGCTTGTAGATACGGGCATCGAGGTCATCTCCCCGAAGCTCAGCCGGGGTGTACAGATTGCCCCGGTAGGGGTTGTACGGGAGTGCGTTAAAGACCGGGAAGATGGTCGCGCCAGACGTTGTCAGATGCTCTTCTGCCGCCACGGTCATGTTGGAGCCGAGAAATGTGGCCATGGGCCACTCATGACTGAGCAGGGCTTCGGTTCGACCACATAAGTCGACACCTTGCACCACGAGCGGGTTGGCTGTTTGACCACTCGCAAGGAGTGCGTCGAAGCCTTCCAAGGTGTTTATGTGAGCGCAGTGGGGGATGACGGTCCGGCTTGTTGGAAGGTCATTGGAGGACGTTGTCATGGTTTTGTCATCTTTCGATTTGCAACTGCTGTTGACGGCGCGGGTGATGTTGCTAGTGTTGCTTGTGTTGTGAAGAAATTGTGGGATTTAGCCAATTCCGCCTTTACATTTACCGACTTACAGTGTTGTAATTACAACCGTTGAGTTACGGCGATGTCGTCGTTCCCAGAACACAAACGACATCGCATGGGGCGCGCGCGCAAATCGCGGCCGGTGGTGGTGAGAGAGCAGGAAGAAAAATTCATGGCGAAATTGGGCGCGTCTGACAAGGATACTGAGGAGCCGTCTTGGCACGACTTCGCAAATTGTTTAGGAGTTGATCCGGACCTCTTCTTTCCCGAGAGAGGTGCATCGACCAAAGAAGCGAAAGAGGTCTGCCGCGGTTGCGTAGTTCGTGGAGATTGCTTGGAATACGCACTGCAGAATGGCGAGAAGTTCGGCATCTGGGGTGGCATGAGTGAGCGTGAACGACGCCGCATCCGCCGCCAACGTGCGCTCGCTCGGGCGGCAGCTGCTGCCGAAGTGGGTGGTTGATTGCTCAGCACCCTGTTTTGGGGGTAGCCTGAACCTATGAATCTTGGTGCACCAGAACTCCTCATCGTTCTCGTCGTAATTCTTGTGCTCTTCGGTGGAGCGAAACTGCCGAAGCTTGCTCGGTCGCTCGGTCAAGCACAGAAAGAGTTCAAAGACGGTCTGTCCGACGGGCTCGACGACGAACAAAAGACCGACACGCAGGCGTAGTCCTGGCCTGTGGCCTTTTGACAATTTGGTTACCGTTGTAACGATTCCGGACGCGCTCTGCGTCCGGATTGTTGCGTTTTGCGCCCTTACGTGACGAAGAGAGGACCCAAAACGCGACTCGGCCCGCAGATAGCTGCGGGCCGAACCAAGATCGTGTTGTGGGAAGAGATTGA
>CAZBTI010000042.1:0-25217 GCA_964494395.1 uncultured Acidimicrobiales bacterium
CTGACCCCGGGGTTTACCTCCGATAGGGTTTCGGCGTGGTCGGGTGGAATTGGTCGGAGAACGTTGAGTACCTCGCCTCATCCGTCGCGCATCCTGGCTCTGTTGAAGAGTTGGCTGAACTGGTAGTTGGCGCGACTGCGGCGAAGACTCGGGCGAAGGCGCTTGGTACTCGGCATTCGTTTACCCGGGTGGCTGATACTCCGGGGTTGCAGATCAACACGTCGAAGCTCGACATGTCAGTGTCGGTCGATCATGCAGCGATGACCGCCACCGTGCCTGGTGGCTGGACCTACGGCGCTGTCGCTGCGGCCTTGGAAGCCGAGGGTGTCGCTCTGGCCAATATGGGCTCGCTTCCACACATCTCGCTCGCAGGGGGAACCGCAACCGGCACGCACGGTTCGGGCGACACGAACCAGATCCTCGCAGCGGCGATCTCGGGCCTCGAACTCGTCGCCGCCGACGGGTCGGTGCGAACGCTCGACCGTTCGAACCCTGAACTAGCAGCGGTTGCGGTCGGCCTCGGGGCGTTTGGGATCATCACCACGATGACGCTCGACGTGGAGCCGTCGTATCTCATTCGCCAAGACATCTACCGACAGACCACCTGGGATGTTGTGCTCGAGAACCTCGACGAGATCCTTGCGAGCGCCTACAGCGTGAACCTGCATTGTCATTACGGGACCGAGGAGTTTCGAACGATCTGGCAAAAGTCCCGCGCCACGGCCAACGCACCCGATGTGCCCGACGTTGCGTGGGGTGCCGAGCGCTGGGACACCATCGAGATCGACGGTGATCGCTTGAACCCGGCGACGATCCCCGGACCATGGAACGAACGACTGCCGCACTTCACGCCTCAGGGCGAACCCTCGGGTGGAGGCGACGAGCTGCAGACCGAATACTTCGTCAGCCGCGACGACGCCGTCGATGCGCTTCAGGCGCTACGGAACATGGGCGACGCGATCGACCCGCACCTACGCGGCAGCGAGATCCGCAGCGTCAAAGGCGATGACCTGTGGCTCAGCCCGTGCGTCGGGCGAGACTGTTTATCGATCGGCTTCACGTGGAAGAAGCACCCGGCCGAAGTCGAGGCGTTGCTCCCAAAGGTCGAAGCTGCGCTCGAACCGTTCGACCCGACGCCGCACTGGGGAAAGCTCTTCGCGTTCGAACGCGACCAACTCGTCGACCGCTTCCCGCGCCTCGACGACTTCCTCGCCCTCGCCGCCGACTACGACCCCGATGGCCTGTTCTCGAATGACTACCTGACTCGGCTCAGCAATGGACCAAAGCGGTAGCGCAGAGCGCTCTCGACGCACGGGGCTCGCCACCGTCACGATTGTGGTGTCGGCGCTCCTGGCTCTGCCGGCGTTCACTGGAACCGACGACTTTCCCGTCTCGTCCCAGCCCATGTTCGCCGAACCTCGATCGGAAACGGCAGAGTTCCTCACGGCGCGAGGGATCGACGTCGATGGACAAACGGTCAGGCTGTCCATCTCGGAACTCGCAGCGACCGACGACCCGCTCGTCGCCGAATCGGTGTTTATCAACGCCGACCGCGAGTCGCGTCTGACGTTGCTGTGTCAGGACATTCTCGAGCGGTCGGGGGAGCGGGTAGTAGCGGTCGAGATCGTACGAAGTCGACACGATCTCGATGCTGGATTCGCCGAATTCACCGCTCTCGACGTTGACGTACTCGAACGGTGCGGGTCGACATGACGACGCTCGATACGCCGGCGGTAGCGACCGAGAGCACTCCGCCGAATGGTCTCATCACCTGGTTAACCCCGGAGGTATCTGAGCGAGCGTTGACGATCTGGCGAGTGTGGACCGGCGTTGTGCTGGCGGTCTACTTGATCGTGAGGGTGCGTCCGCTCACGAGCTTCGTCGGTGCCTGGCGCCCGGTCGGGGTGTTGCGTCCCATCGCCGAACCGCTTCCGATGAGCGCCCTTTGGCTGTTGTGGGCACTCAGCTTGGGCGCAGCGCTGCATTTCGTTCGGCCGATCGGGTCGGAGACCGCTACTCGATGGGTGAGGGCGCTCGGAGTTCCGGCGCTGGTGATCTTGCTCACGCATCGTTCGTCGGGCGGACAAATCTTGTGGTTCGACATCCTTCCGGCGCTCCACGTCGTCGCACTGTGGCTTGCCGGGGGCCGATTCGATGCGATCCGCGCGGGTTGGGCCATGCGGATGGCGTCGCTCATGACCGCCATCACCTACGTGTTGGCCGGCATTGCAAAGCTACGCATCGGCGGCACTGCGTGGATTACGAACGGAGCACTCGAACGTCAGATCACGTGGTCCGCGACCCGATTCGATGTGCTCGGAGGAACGCCATCGCCTTTGGCGGCACCGCTGGTCGATCTTGGCTTGGCGTCGGCGCCGCTGGCCTTAGCGGTGATCGTGATCGAACTCGGCGCGCCGATCGCGCTGGTTAACCGTCGCCTCGCGTTGGGTTGGTCGATCGCTGCGTGGGCAATGCACGCCGTCATCGCTGCGACCTTGTTCGTGGTCTTCCACTGGCCGCTCTTCGGCGTTGCTTTCGCTCCGCTCGTATTGCTCGCAGGCTCAGCCAATTCCAGCGCTAGTCGACGAAGCTGACGAGGATCGCTGCGTTCGCGATCACCATGAGGTCGGTGCCGTTTGCCGCTGGTACATCGAGCCCACCCATGGTCGGCGTCACGGTCACGGTGCCGTAGGGAACCTCCTCGGCAATCCCCGCGACGTCGACCTCGTCGGGCTTTTGCACGGCGACTCGAACCTCGACGTGCATGTCGTCGCGGGTCTTTCCAGCGGCGTTGAAAAAGTTGAGGCTGCTGTGCCGGAGCGCGTCGGAAACGGCCCGTCGACCGGCCTTGGTGTAGTCGCCCCCGTGGACGTCAACGCCCATCCCCATCTCCGTTAGCCAACGCGTTGTGTTCATCATGGGAATCTACCGGCGTTCTCCGGTCAGTCACCGGGGATTCGGGCGGGTAAGCTATTGAAATGCTCGCGCAAGCCCCACCGTGGACATTCTGGATCGCACCCGTTCTCGTCGCCCTCACCATTGGTGCGATCTTGTCGGTCTTTGCCGGTTACGCCTTCTTCGTGACGAGGAAGCAGTTTCCGAGCCGCAAGCAGCGCAAGATGATGCAACAGCAGGCGAAGAACGAGCTGTAAGGCCGCAGTGTCTGAAAGCCCGGTCATCGATTGGGACCTCGCCCGCAGCGTGGCCGCCAAGGTCGCTCGCAACGAACCCGAGCTGAGTAACGCTGACCGCGCCCAAATGAACGAAGACTTCGAAGAGTTCACCGAACTCGCCGAAGACCTCGTCGGAAAAGAGACGGGCCTGCACTCCGCCGCAGGAAAAGCGCGCGGTCGTGTCGCCGAAAGATCCGACTGGGTCGATGCCAACCTCCGCTCGTTCCAACGACTCCTGCGTCCCATGCTCGTCAAGATGGAAGAGGAGATGTCGGGGCCAATGGCGAAGGTCAGCCCAAAGGTGGCTGGCGTCGAACTCGGCATGATGCTCGGCTGGATGAGTACCCGTGTGCTCGGCCAGTACGACCTTCTCGTGATCGAAGACGAAGAGCCCGAGAAACAAGACATCGTCTACTACGTCGGGCCGAACGTGAAAGCGATCGAAGACCGCTTCGCTTTCCCTTCACGAGACTTCCGCCTCTGGCTCGCCCTTCACGAAGTGACCCACCGAGCGCAGTTCACCGGGGTTCCATGGATGCGAGATCACTTCCTCGGGCTCGTCGAGAGCACGTTGGAAGAATCCGATCCCGATCCGCAGCGATTCACCGATGGCCTCAAGCGTGCCCGCGAAGCCAAGAAAGCCGGCGAAAATGCGCTCGACGAAGGAGGCCTCAGCGCCGTCTTCGCATCGGAGAAGCAGCGCGAAATCCTCGGTCACATCGGCGGGCTCATGAGCCTGCTCGAAGGACACGGGGACGTCACCATGGACCGCGCCGGCGAAGGTTATGTCGAGAACGCTGCTCGATTCGGTCGGGTGTTGCATCAACGCCGGCAGAACGCATCGGGCTTTGTGCAGCTGATCCAACGCCTCGCTGGCCTCGAAGCCAAGATGAAGCAATACGCCCAAGGTGAGGCCTTCATCGAAGCGGTCGAAGAGCATGGCGGTCGAGAACTCATGGACCGTGTTTGGGAAGGGCCAGCGCTGCTGCCGTTGCTCACCGAGATCAAAGAGCCCGATCTCTGGATTTCCCGTGTCGAGCCCATTACCCAACCTGTCTAAGAACTCGCCGGGCGAAGCTGGGCTCACGAGCGAAGATCTTTCCTCGTGGCTTTCGAACACCACGTTCCCTAGCGCGGGTACTGCCCTGGCATGCGGGGTCTCCGGTGGCGCCGACTCGCTGGCGTTGCTGGCCCTAGGCGTGGCGGCAGGTTGCGATGTCACCGCCATCCACGTCGACCACGGGCAACGGCCGACGTCGGCCGATGAGGCCCGGGTCGTCGAAGCGTGTGCGGCTTCGCTCGGCGCATCGTTTGAAAGTCACCGGGTCGAAGTCGAACCGGGCTCCAACCTCGAGGCCCGGATGCGTGCTGCTCGCTACAGCGTTCTCGGACCCGACGCGGCTACTGGACACACCGCCGATGACCAAGCCGAAACGGTGCTCATCAATCTTGTGCGGGGGAGCGGCCTCGTCGGCCTCGGCGCAATGGAACCCGGGTTCCGCCGCCCGATCCTTTCGTTGCGTCGTGCCGACACCGAGGCGATTTGCGCAACGTTGGGATGGACCCCGGTGATCGACGAATCAAACCGTGACCCAGCATTTCTCCGGAATCGGATGCGTCACGAAGTCATGCCATTGCTCAGTTCCGTCGCCGATCGTGATGTGGTCCCACTGCTCACCCGCTCGGCAGCGCACGCTCGTGATGCAGCGAGCGCGTTGGTCGGACAAGCTTCCGAGGTCGATCCGACCAACGCCAAGCAGTTGCAGTCGGTCGCTCCGGCCATCGCTGCAATCGCCCTGCAACGTTGGGTTCGCGAGGAGACCGGCGATGTCCATCCCATCGATGCAGCCAGCGTCCAAAGAGTGCTCGATGTCGTGAATGGCAATGCCAAAGCAGCCGAGGTCAGCGGGGGTTGGCGGGTCTCGCGGTCCCAGCAAGTGCTGAGCATCTCCGAACCGTCTTCTCGCGAATCGCGGTAATCGAGAAATCGCGGCTACTCTCACGCACTGCATGAGTGAAAACAACACTGGCGGCAATACCCCCCAGTCTGGGCGAGCCCCAGCCGACGAAGTCGGCAACATTCTCGTCACCGAAGAACAGATCCGAAACCGTGTTCGCGAGCTCGGCGCAGCACTCACTGCCGACTACGCGGGCAAGAAGCCCTTGTTCGTCGGGGTTCTCCGTGGAGCGTTCCTGTTCATGGCTGACCTCGTTCGCGAAGTCGACCTCCCGCTGGAGATCGACTTCATGGCCGTTTCGTCCTACGGCAACGACACTGCGACTTCAGGTGTGGTTCGCATCTTGAAGGACCTCGACGAAGATCTCGAAGGTCGCCATGTCGTCATCATCGAGGACATCATCGACTCTGGTCTCACGCTCAGCTATCTGCGCCGAAACCTCGAGAACCGTGCAGCGGCCTCGGTCGAGGTATGCACGCTGCTCGTTCGCGAGGGACGTCAGAAGGTCGACGAGAACCTCAACTACATCGGTTTCGAACTGCCACCCGACTTCGTGATCGGCTACGGCCTCGATGCTCGCGGGAAGTACCGCAACCTTCCATACATTGCCCAATACACCGGCGAGTAGGGGCTGTTCACGGGGCGGTGTGGGGCCCTGATCTCAATCGCTAAGATTTAAGGGCCGTGAAAAAGCTCTCTCGTTCGGTGACGTTTCTCGCCTTCGCAGTTATCGCCGTTGTGGTCTTGGCTGTGGTGCTCTCAAATCGAGGGCCCAACATTGAAGAACTGACCTTTAGCGAGCTCGAAGATGCTATCGGCGGCGGCCAGATCGTCGAAGCGACAATCCTCGATTCTTCGCATCAGATCGAGGGCACCCTCACCTCGGGCGAGATGTTCAGCGCGACCTTCCCTGAAGAAGCAACCGATGAGATTTTCGCTGAACTACGCGCTGCCGAACCCGAGATCGCACTCGAGGTCGATACCGAGTCGGGCAACCTCATCGTCGACCTGCTTTTGAACCTGCTCCCACTCTTCATCATCGTTGGCTTCTTCTGGTTCTTTCTCAGTTCGATGCAAGGCCGCGGCGGACCGATGGGCTTCGGCAAAGCAAAGACCCGTAAGCTTTCAAAGGACCAGCCAACGGCAACATTCGCCGATGTGGCCGGTGCCGACGAGGCTGTCGCCGAACTCACCGAGATCCGTGACTTCCTGGCCGACCCCGATCGGTTCGCAAAGATCGGTGCACGCATTCCCAAGGGCGTGCTGTTGTTCGGGCCACCCGGAACCGGCAAGACCCTCCTCGCACGAGCGGTCGCCGGCGAAGCGGGCGTACCGTTCTTCACCATTTCGGGTTCTGACTTCGTCGAGATGTTCGTCGGCGTCGGCGCGAGTCGTGTGCGAGATCTCTTCGAACAAGCCAAAGAAGAAGCCCCCGCGATCATCTTCGTCGACGAGATCGATGCGGTCGGTCGTCATCGCGGCGCCGGTCTCGGTGGCGGTCACGACGAACGAGAGCAAACGCTGAATCAGCTTCTCGTCGAGATGGACGGCTTCGACGTCAGCACCGGGGTCATTCTCATCGCTGCCACCAACCGTCCCGACATTCTCGACCCTGCGCTCCTTCGTCCAGGCCGATTCGACCGACAGATCGTGGTCGATCGACCCGACCTCGAAGGTCGTAACAAGATCATCCAAGTGCATGCGAAGGGCAAACCACTCGCCGGAGATGTTTCAACAGAGATCATCGCCCGCCGCACCCCGGGTTTCACCGGGGCCGATATTGCCAACTTGTTGAACGAAGCTGCGCTGCTCACCGCCCGTGAAGGGTTGGACATCATTGGGCAGAGTCAGATCGAGGCTGCGATCGATCGGGTGATGGCTGGGCCCGAGCGTAAGAACCGGGCGATGTCCGATCATGAAAAGCGGGTCATTGCGTACCACGAGTCTGGTCACGCGCTCGTTGGACACGTCCTCCCGAACACCAACCCCATTCACAAGATCTCGATCGTCTCTCGGGGCCGGGCGCTCGGTTGGACACTCGCACTCCCCACCGAAGACCGCTATCTGCAAACCAAATCTGAACTCAAAGACACGATGGCGATGTTGCTCGGCGGACGCACCGCCGAAGAACTCATCTTTGGCGACCCGACCACCGGAGCGAGCGACGATATTGATCGAGTGGCGTCGATCGCTCGATCGATGATTACCGAGTACGGCATGAGCAACACGCTCGGCCCACAACGCCTCGGCTCGGGTGGTGGGGAAGTGTTCCTCGGCAAAGACCAAGGAGGCCAGGCCGACTACTCCGAAGAGTTGGCGGCCCGCATCGACGAAGAGGCGACAGCTCTTGTCGAACATGCCCATTTGCAGGCCCGCGCGGTTCTTGAGGAGCATCGCACTGTGCTCGACGAACTCGCAGCGCACTTGATCGAGCACGAGACGCTCGAAGGCGAAGCGCTCGACGCCATGCTCGAGCGAACTGGAACAACAACGAACTCGGGCGTGAGTTCGGCGGACTTGAAGCATGCCTCGGCAGTGCACCACCCTCCACCAGACCAGGTGGACCAAACGAACGGGAGTGATTGAGATGGACGAACCAGCAGAGCTCGATAAGCAGGTCGACCACGAAAAGATTGAGGAGGCCGTTCGGACGATTCTCGAAGCGATCGGCGAAGACCCGAACAGGGACGGATTGCTCGATACCCCCGCCCGAGTCGCTCGGATGTACGCCGAGATCACGAGCGGACTGCGCGAAGAGCCTAAAGAACACCTCTACAAGGTCTTCGACGTCGACCATGACGAGATGATCCTGGTGCGCGAGATCCCTATCTACTCGATGTGCGAACACCACCTGCTGCCCTTCTATGGGCAAGCGCACGTGGCGTATATCCCGAAGCCCGGCGGTCGAATCACCGGTCTTTCCAAAATTGCACGTTTGGTCGATGGCTACGCCCGACGTCCGCAGGTGCAGGAGCGTTTGACCCGCCAGATCACCGACGCGGTTCAAGAGGTCCTCGACCCCGCTGGTGTGCTCACGTGTGTCGAAGCCGAGCACATGTGCATGTCGATGCGCGGCGTTCGAAAGCCGGGCTCATCGACGGTCACTTCCGCTGTCCACGGGATCTTCAGGGAGAACCCAGCCACCCGGGCCGAGGCTATGCGGTTCATCACTGGTTCGTAACGCCGAGTTCCCAAAGGTCGAGCCGAGTGTCCGCCATCGATCACCGACAACAACTTCAATCACTACCGACAGGTCAGCCCATCGTGATGGGCATCCTCAACACCACTCCGGACTCTTTTAGCGACGGCGGATCCTGGGGCACCGTCGATCGTGCGGTGGCACATGGCGAGCAGATGCTCGCCGACGGTGCACACATCATCGACATCGGCGGCGAGTCGAGTCGCCCTGGCGCCGAGCCCGTGTCTCAAGCTGAAGAGTTAGAGCGAGTCATCCCCGTGATCGAGCGCCTCGCCGGGCGTTGTGTGATGTCGATCGATACCGCGAAAGCAGAGGTCGCCGAGGCAGCCCTCGAGGCTGGAGCATCGATCGTCAACGACATCACCGCATCTCTCGAAGCGGTCGCCGGAGCTCATCGCGCTGGGTGGATAGCCATGCATATGCAGGGTGAGCCGCAGACGATGCAGGAAAACCCGACGTATGAAGATGTCGTTTCCGAGGTCGCAGAAGCAATGACCGGGTACCTGACGAGAGGAATGAACGCCGGTGTCGAAGCCGTATGGGTCGACCCAGGCTTTGGATTTGGAAAAACCACGGATCACAATCTGGAACTTCTTCGAAACGTACAACTGCTCGCCGAAGTCGCCCCTCTGGTCATCGGGGTTAGCAGAAAGCGTTTTATTGGCGATATTTACGCGCACTCTGTGGTCGAAAGTACGCGCATTGTCGCCGCCGAGGATCGAATTGAGGGTTCAGTTCTGGCCGCGGTGTGGTCTTGGGCGAATTCGGCGCATATGGTGCGAACACACGACGTACGAGTTACTGCGCTGGCGGCGCAAATGCTTGGAAAATACGAATGGGACAGGTAATGGCTAGCCAGAAGCTGAAAGGCAAATGGGCTCTTGGTATTGAGCCGCGCAACTTTAAGTGGGTGCTGCGGGATCAGTTGGCAGTATGTGAGCGTCTCGGCGGCTATGGCGAGGCGCACCGGCGGGTCCGTCGCCAAGAAGAGATCATCTGGTCACGGGTCAACGGATTCGACCGGATCCTTTCGCTCATCCCAAACAACGCCAACCTTCACAACTACGACGAAGAGGACGTCTCGTGGATCCACCGCCCCTTCCGCGGTCCCGAAGACGGTGAGGCTTTCCTCAACCGGGTGTACTCCGACGTCAACATACTCACCACGCAGGGATTCAAGATTCTGATGCACCGCGAGGAACTCGGAGATCATGTCTCGGGCCTCGTTGCTGGCTACCTCGTGTGGACCGAAATGGTGCCCGATCAGCCAAAGGCCATCGTGGCTGTCGAACAACTGCTCTCTCAGCAGATCGGCCCGGTCGGCCGTGAGATCGTCGCCGTCGCTGGTCGAATCGACCGCGAAGAAGAGAACGCGCTCGCCGCCGAAGCCCTCGCGAAGGCGCAAGCCGAAGCCGAAGAAGGCGAGGTTGTCGATCTCACGACGCAGGAGGAGATCGACCTTCGTGACTGACACCATCGAACTGCGCTCCTTGCGCGTGATGGCGTTCTGCGGCATCCTCCCCGAAGAGGTGGAACGCCGCCAACCCTTTGAAATCGATGTCGATGTCGACTGCGACCTATCCGCAGCGGGCAGCTCGGATGACCTCGAGAACACGATCGACTACGGAGGCCTCGTCGCTGAAATTCAGGCGCTCGCCGACGACCAGCGCTACGGGTTGCTCGAGCGCTTCGCGAGCGAGGTGGCCGAGGTGGTGCTCGGGCATGGCTTGGCGACCGCCACTCGTGTGACCATCCGAAAGTTGCGGCCGCCGGTTCCACAAGACTTGGCGAGCTCCGGCGTGACCATCAGAAGGCAAAAGTAGTGACTCGACGAGCCTTCATCGGGCTCGGCTCCAACTTGGGAGACCGACAAGCCCATTTGGAACACGCCGCTGGTCATCTGCCCGACGTGGTAAAGCTGTCCTCGATTTGGGAGACCGCTCCAGTCGGTGGTCCCGAACAAGGTTCTTATCTGAACATGGTCGTGCAGCTGTCTACCGACCGCACCGCCCGTCAACTACTCGATGCGTGCTGGGAGCAAGAGCGATACGCCGAGCGCGAACGCAAGGAACGCTGGGGCCCGAGAACCCTCGATGCCGACGTGTTGTGGATCGACGGTGAGATTCTCGACGACCACGACCTGACCGTCCCACACCCGCGTATGTTCGAACGAGCCTTCGTGCTGGTACCTCTCCGCGAGCTTGCGCCCGAACTGATACCCGACGGGTTCGTCGACCCGCCGTTGAGCGAGGTCTGGCCCTACCGGCCTACGGCATAGGTATCGGCGGCAGGGCAGGTGTCTCGACGCTTCACACTGATCGGCAGGGGTCGAGCTGGCGGCTCGCTTCACGACGCGCTCGCCGAACTCGGCTGGGAATGCACCTCGGTATTTGGTCGTAGCGATGACGTATCGCACGCGGCGACGGGCGTCGAGGTCTGCGTCATTGCGAGCAACGACGATTCGGTGGCCGAAATTGCTTCGAACATTCAGCCGGGCGATGCAGTCGTGCTTCACCTCTCGGGAGCGTTAGGCCTCGATGTGCTCGCTCCACATCGAGCCGCTGGACTGCATCCCTTGGTGTCGCTGGCGGATGCAACTTCGGGCGCAAAGCAACTACGGTCGGCCTGGTTCGCAGTGGCGGGCGACGAGATTTCTGCCCGGATGGCCGAGGAGTTGAGCGGTCGTCACTTTCCAATCGCTGACGAGAACCGTGCGCTCTACCACGCAACTGCGGCCATTGCTTCGAATCATCTCGTTGCGCTGCTCGGCCAGGTGGAACGCCTCGCCCGTGACCTCGACATTCCTTTCGAGGTCTTCCTCCCGCTCATCCACGGGTCGCTCGGCAACGTCAGTAACTTGGGGCCGAGCGCTGCTCTCACCGGCCCCGCTGCACGAGGCGATGCGGAAACGATCGCCAAACACCGAGCGGCTCTCGCCGAGAACCGCCCCGATGAACTCGCGGCGTACGATGCTCTCGTCGACCTCGCGACACGCTTGGCCGCGCAGTCAAGCGATTAGGGCATACGAGTAGGAAATGAACGTCATCCACACCATCACTGAGCTGCAGACCGCGCTCGACCAAGAACGAGCGGCCGGACGCAGCATTGGTCTCGTCCCAACCATGGGAGCGCTCCACGGTGGGCACGAGCAGTTGATCGCTGCCGCCGTTGCCGCAACCGATACCGTCGTCGTGTCGGTCTATGTCAACCCGCTCCAGTTCGCCCCCAACGAAGACCTCGACAGCTACCCGCGCATGCTCGACGCCGATATCGAAGCCGCTGGGCGTGCCGGAGCTCGCCTCATCTTTGCTCCCTCCGACGCAGAGATGTATCCCCAGGAGAACTGGTCCACCGTGTCGCTACGGGTTGTCACCGAGCCGTGGGAAGGCGCAAGCCGTCCCACGCATCTCGCTGGAGTCGCGACCGTCGTGACAAAGCTCTTCAACATCGTCGGGTCATCGACGGCGTTTTTTGGCGAGAAAGATTTTCAACAGTTGGCGATGTTGCGTCGCATGGCGAGCGACCTCAATATGCCCGTCGAAGTCGTCGGTGTTGCGACGGTTCGCGAAGAGGATGGCTTGGCGATGTCGAGTCGAAATCTTCGCCTTACCCCTGAGCATCGACTTCAGGCACCCATTGTTCAGGAGGCGCTGCTGGCTGGAGTGCGCGTAATCGGCGATGGCGAGCGGTCCCCGTCGGTAGTCGAAACGGCGATTCGAGAGGTCATTGCTACTGCGCCCGATGCCGCTGAGCCCGATTACGTCGCCGTCGTTGACGCAGCGTCACTGCTCACTCCCGAGGTGCTCGACGGTCAAGTCCGACTTCTGACCGCGGTTCGCTTTGGCGACGTGCGGCTCATCGACAACGTAGGAGTCACCATCTCGTGAACCTCGCCGAAGAAGAGAACACACTCGCCGAAGAAGAGATCACATTTGTCGAACCCTTCTATGCCCCTTGGGATGGTCGCCGGGTGCCGGTCACCTTGCTGAGCGGCTATCTCGGCGCGGGTAAGACCACCGTCATCAACGAAATGCTCGCCCGCACCGACGTGCCGATTGCGGTGATGGTCAATGACATCGGCGATGTCAATATCGACGCCGCACTCATCCGCCGCCAGCAGGGCGACACCCTCGACCTGAGCGGAGGTTGCGTGTGCTGCAGCCTGAAGAACGGTTTCCTCGAAGCCTTTGAGCAACTCCGTCAACGGGAGACTCCGCCAGAACACGTCGTGGTGGAACTCAGCGGCATTGCCGATCCGCGTTCTGCCGCTGGCCTCGTCGGGACGCCGGGCTTCACCCATGACAGCACCGTCGTGCTCGTCGACCTCGACCAGTTCCTCAAGTTCGAAGACGAGTCTTCGGTGGTCGCCGACGCTGTTCGAGCCCAGGTGCGGGCAGCCAACCTGCTGCTGCTCTCTAAGGGCGATCTCGTCGACGCCGAACGTACGGCTGTCGTGCGGGCTCGACTCGCCGAACTAGCCCCTGAGACGCCGACGATTCTGGCCGACTCGGCCCACTCCATAGCGGGCCTCGTCAACCTCGGCGCCCGACGCCCCATCCCCGAACTGGGGGAAGGAACGAGCCTTTTCGACCAGTACCGCACATCGATCGTCCCGGTGCCAGGCACCATCACCCGAGTCGAACTCGATCAACTCGTCGATGACCTTGCGCCCACGACGATTCGAGCCAAAGGCATCGTGCAGATCGAGACGGGTGAGTTCATGATCGTGCAGGTCGTCGGGAATCGTTCGACGATCGAACCCCTTCCGATGGCCGAAGCGACCGCTCCCACCGATCTGGTGGTGATCGAAGTAGGCCAAGGCGGCTAACGTCGCAGTCGTGTCTCGATACCTTCACCCACCTCACCACGACGTCGTCGATGCTGTTCGGCGCGCGCTCACCGAAGACCTCACCCCGCTCGGCGATCTGACAGCATCGCTCGTTCCATCTGGCGCCCTCGCTACCGCGGCGTTTGTTGTACGTCCCGGCGGGGTCATTGCTGGCACAGCATGCGTGGCTGAGACGATTACCCAGATCGACCCTGAGCTCGAACTGGATTGGATGATCGAAGAGGGGGAGGTCGTCGAGGCCCGCCAAGTGTTGGCTACGGTGCGCGGCTCGCTCGAATCGATCCTGATCGCCGAACGCACCTGCCTCAACTTCTTGATGTACCTGTCCGGCATTGCGACGAACACTCGACGCTACGCCGATGCGGCGACCGGATCGGCCCAAGTTTGGGATACTCGCAAGACCACCCCAGGGCTTCGTAGCTTGGAGAAGGCCGCCGTACGCGCTGGCGGTGCCCGCAACCACCGCGGCAACCTGAGCGACTGGATCATGCTCAAAGACAATCACCTCATGGGTGTATCGATCGCCGACGGTGTTGCTGCTGCCAAGGAGCGGTGGCCGGCAAGAACCGTTCACGTCGAAGCCGACCGGCTCGAACAAGTCGAGGCGGCAGTCCACGCGAAGGCCGATGCAATCCTGCTCGACAACATGGATGTCGACACGCTGAAAGAAGCCGTCGCTCTCGTGTCATCACTCACCGGCGACGGCCGCCGCCCATTGCTCGAAGCGAGCGGCGGAATCGACCTGACGACCATCGACGGCATCAGCCATACCGGCGTCGACATGATCTCGACCTCAAAGCTGTGCTTTGGCGCACCGACACTCGATATCGGTCTGGATATCCACGCCGACAACGCCTGATGACGGACTACCTGCTCGCGATCGATGTCGGAAACACGCAGACCGTCATTGGGTTGTACGACCGCGGCGTGCCCGGCGTCAGCGCAGATGACGGCTTGGTGAGTCACTGGCGGGTATCTACTGATCACGATCGGACCAGCGACGAGTTCGCCACGATGATGGCCGGCTTTCTGCAGTTCGCCCGAGTCGACTTTGACGAGATCTCTGGGGTCGCCGTGTGCTCTGGCGTACCCCGGGTGCAGGCCATGTTGCGTTCGCTCTCGGAGCGATACCTCGACTTTGATCCAATCGTGCTCGGACCAGGCGTGAAGTCGGGTATGCCCATCAAGTACGACAACCCTCGAGAGGTTGGCGCCGATCGCATCGCCAACGCGATCGCGACCTACGAGCTCTACGGGGGCCCAGCGATCATCGTCGATTTTGGCACGGGCAACAATTTCGACATCGTCTCTGAAAGCGGAGAGTTCCTCGGCGGCGCCATCGCCCCAGGCATTGAGGTCTCGATGGATGCGCTCGTCGGGCGGGCTTCAGCACTGAGCGCGATCGAACTGGTCGAACCTCGAAGCGTCATTGGAAAGTCCACGGTTGAATCGTTGCAGTCGGGAGCGATGTTCGGATTCGCTGCATCGGTTGACGGCATGGTGGCTCGATTTCAGAATGAACTCGACAGCGACGCCGTGGTGGTTGCCACTGGAGGGCTTGCACCGGTCATTGCGCCGGTAACGTCAACGGTTGAACATGTCGAACCGTTCCTGACCCTGCACGGGTTGCGAATTGTTCATGCCCGCAACACCGATCGGTAAACCGCCATGACCGAGACAGATCCAGCACAACCTGAACCAGCTGCAGACGATACGTCGGCAATGGGTGGGCGCATCCCGAAGCGGGACTTCGACATTCCGTATCGCTACGACGTCACTGCAACCACCGCCGAGGTTGTTACCGAACACGGGAACATCGAAGACGGTGCCGAGACCGGAATTTCGGTGTCGGTGGCCGGGCGAATCATGCTCAAGCGCGACCAGGGCAAGCTCGTCTTTGCCGACCTGCAAGACGGCACCGGCCGCATTCAGATCTTTGGTCACTCGAAGACCACCCCGGACTTCGAAGCGTTCTCGAACCTGTTCCTCGGAGACTGGGTCGGTATCACCGGCGAGGTCATCAAGACCCGCCGCGGTGAGCTGTCCATTCGTCCGAGCGCGTGGACGGTGCTCGCTCCAACCCGTCGAGTCTTCCCCGACAAGTTCCACGGCATTAGCGACCCCGACACGAAGTATCGCCAGCGCTACGTCGACATGTGGGTCTCCGAAGAGTCCAATACAACGCTGCGCAATCGCAGCCGCATCATGTCGCTCACGCGCCGCTGGCTCGAAGATCGCGCCTTCATGGAGGTCGAGACCCCAACGTTCCATAGCGTTGCGAGTGGAGCGATGGCGCGTCCATTCTCAACACACCACAATGCACTCGACCTCGACCTGTTTCTCCGGATCGCTCCCGAGCTCTATCTCAAGCGCCTAACGGTCGGAGGCTTCGACAAGGTCTTTGAGATGGCTCGGGTGTTTCGAAACGAGGGAATCTCGACTCGCCACAACCCCGAGTTCACCATGATGGAGCTCTACTGGGCGTACGCCGACTACCTCGACATGATGGGGCTGGTCGAAGAGTTGGTCAGTTACCTCGCCACCGAGATCACGGGTTCGACAACACTGACCTACGACGATCGGGAACTCGACCTTTCGGTACCGTGGCGCCGCGCCACGATGATCGAGCTGGTCAAAGAACAAATCGGGGTAGAGCTCTCGGTCGAGATGGACCTCGACGAATTGAAAGCCATCGCCGCTAGTCACGACGTCGAGGTCAAGGACTACTACGGGCCCGGCAAAATCATCCTCGAGATCTACGAGAAGACCACCGAGGCAGAGCTTTGGGGACCGATCTTTGTGACCGACTACCCAAAGGAAGTCTCGCCGCTTTCTCGAGACCACCGGACAGACCCCGGAATGACAGAGCGTTTCGAAGCCATCGTTGCCGGGCGAGAGCTTTGCAATGCCTTTAGCGAACTGAACGACCCCGACGAGCAGTTGGCCCGCTTCGAAGACCAAGAAGCAGAACGTGCTGCCGGCGATGCCGAGGCAATGGGCATGGATACCGATTACATCCGGGCACTCGAATACGGCTTGCCTCCAACGGCCGGCCTCGGCGTGGGCATGGACCGCTTGGTCATGCTCCTAACCGGCTCCACGACCATCCGTGACGTGCTTCTGTTCCCAACGTTGCGCCCCGAGCAGGTTCGCGACGCAGCCCCTGAGGAGGGGTAAGCCCCGCCGTGCGAGATGACGGTCCGCAAGTAACTGCTGACGACCATGAACTCGCACATGTCATTGCCTCAGATATCGCTGAGAAGCTCCTGGCTCTTCAAACGAACATGGTTGGAGATGGTGCCGATCACTGGGATATCGAACTCGAAGGAGATCGACTTGCGCACTCGTGGATTCTCGAACGAGTGCGCTCGGCGCGACCTGATGACGCTCTGCTTTCTGAGGAGGGGACCGACGACCAATCCCGTGTGTCCCGTTCACGTGCGTGGATTATCGATCCGCTCGATGGCTCGAGCGGCTTCGGCTACGGCAGCCCAGAGTGGGCAGTGCACATTGCACTCTCCATCGACGGCAAACCCATCGTCGGGGCGGTGGCAGCGCCGGGTATAGGTGCGGTTGCGTCTACCCACGAACCGCCGGTCCTTGCCGACTCGAACCGATCTCAACCGCTCGTTGTTACCGGACGCACGCGCGTCTATAGCGAAGGTGCGCTGCTCGCCGATGTGCTCGACGCGAAAGTCGTTGCATGTAGTTCAGCGGGGGTAAAGGCTGCCTTGGTCGCTACCAGCCGCGCCGATGTGTACGTGCACGACGGTCCGCTCTACGAATGGGACGTGTGCGCGCCGGCCGCGATGGCGCTCGCAAGCGGACTCTTCGTATCAGACCGGTTCGGAGAACCCTTCGAATTCAACCAGACTCGTCCTGTTGTCGAGGGCATCGTGGTCTGTCGCCCGGAGTTGCAAGACGTTGTCCTCGCCACCCTCGCTCAGCGACGTAATTTGGGGAATCTGGGCTAACTATTTCCTTCAATGGTTCGATCTGCAGTATCGTTTCAGCCAACAGCAATCCAGGGCGGCATGCGAGAGCCTGGTGGACGATGAAGAAAAAAATTTCTGTAGCTCGACCCGTTGGGGAAGACACGGAACACGTTGCGTTCACGCTCACTGACAGTGCCCCGCGCATCGACGAGGTCGAACAACGAAGTAGCTCGGCGAACGCCCTCGCTCTCGCCGATCTCATTCTGGCGATGGCCGTGGTTCTTCTGAGCACCATTGTGTTGGTCGGTCCCGATGGCTTGAGCAATCCCAGCCTCCTGCTCCTCGGCTTTGGGGGTGTGGCTAGTTTGTCGGCCACTCTGTGGTGGCGAAATGGCTATGTCGTCAACCGCTCGATCGAGTGGGATGGCAATATTTTCGTTGTTCTCGGTTCGATCGTCGGCGTGGTCTTTGGCATGGTCACCGCAGCTTGGTGGTTCGAGTTAGAGCCGGAGCGTGCGTGGCAGATCGGCATTGCTGTTGGCTGGACGGGGGTCACCGTCTTCAACCGATTCGTCATGAGGCGACGGTTGTCGTCGAACTCCGAACCGGTAAAGGTGATCGTTGCTGGGAACACCGGCGATGCGCTCGCGACCCGATTGGCGCTTCGGGCCGATCCACGCACCATGTACGAGGTTGAAGGCTTCGTCATGGATCACCTCGATCAGAACATGCCAGAAGTGGTCTCTCAAATGGCGCTCGGATCGATCGACCAGCTCCCACACATCGCTCAGCGGATGGATGCCGATCTCGTCGTCGTCTGCCTCGGCGCAATCGACGCTGAGCGCTTTGCACCGCTCGTGCGCAAACTCAACGTGCTCGGCATAGATGTGGCACTGAGTACGGGCCTGTCGAACGTTGCCCTCCGTCGAGTGAGCCTTGGCAACGTGTCAGGTCGGCCACTCGTGCGCGTGACCGCAGCACCTCAAGCAGGCTGGCAAATTGCCGTCAAGCGGGCGCTCGACGTCATTGGAGCCACGTTGATCCTCGTTGCGACGAGTCCGATCATGCTGCTCAGCTCGATCGCCATCCGACTCGAGGACGGTGGTGCTGCAATCTTCCGACAGGAGCGCGTTGGCAAGGGCGGCAAGACCTTCCGCATTCTCAAATTCCGGACGATGTTCCAGAATGCCGACTCGATGCTGATCGATCTGCGCAACGACCATGAGGGGCCGGTCTTCAAGATGACCAATGATCCTCGAATCACCAAGGTTGGTGGGGTGCTTCGCAAGACGTCGATGGACGAGCTTCCCCAGTTGATCAACATCATCAAAGGTGAGATGAGCCTCGTTGGTCCGCGTCCCCTTCCCGTGCACGAGGTCGAGGCAGCACCGATCGAGTTTCTCGATCGTCAGGCCGTAAAGCCTGGTCTTACGGGTCGTTGGCAGGTGTCGGGTCGGTCCGACACCGGCTTCAAAGAGCTCGACGCACTCGATCGCTGGTACGTCGACAACTGGTCGCTCGGTCAAGATCTCGAGATCTTGGCCCGCACTGTGCCGGCTGTTCTTTTGGCTCGCGGAGCTCGCTAGTTCGCGCAGTCTTGGTGGGTCTTTGGCCGCAGGGGTGACAAAGATTTCACGAATCGTTTGGCGCACAGCGAACAGCTCGTAGTAAACAGAGCGTGAACAATTCGGTGATTCGCAGTTCTTTAGGTGGAGTTACCGGAGAGTACAGGTGGGAACATCGATCCTGGCGGGTCGAAATTGTAGGTGGGGAATTTATGTGGGACAGAAGCAGCCGTCGCCGCCCCTTGGCGTTGACAGCGATCAACTTGTCCGAGGCGGTCGGCGCAAAGGCGCCAAAGGTCTAATCACTCTCATGCAAAATTCAATTCCACGCCAGTACTCGCTAACTCATGTAGCGATCGACTTCCTCATCCTCGCCGTCGTGATGGTCGCGGCGACGGTCGTCCTTTGGAGCCCCGGTGATCTGCTCACCGCTGGTTCGGTGCGCCTCGGAGTTCCCGTGGCGATCGGTGTCATGGGCTATCTCGCATGGATAGGGATGTATCGCCGAGTTCGCCACGAGCGTCTCACCGCTGTGTTATTCGAAGTGAGCCGGGCAGTTCTCACCGGCGCTGCAGGCTTCTCGCTCGCGGGCTTTCTGGTCGACATTGGCCCCGGTGCTCGTCGCTGGGTGATCTCGGTATCGATTCTTTGGTGGATTGGTCTGCTGTTCCATCACGGGGTTCGCTCGGTTTTCTTTGCAACAAAGCGCCGAGTCGTGGTCGCTGGAAGCCCTCGTCGGGCATCTGAACTGGCCGAAACTCTTCGTCGCGACCGCCGCATGACCTATGAGGTTGTGGGCTTTGTTGTCGACGACGATTCTTTGGTCGCTCCAGTAGGACTTCCTGGAACCCATGAGGGAAGCCTTGGCGTCATCGACGACCTCCCCGCCATCGCCAGTGTCTATCGACTCGATGAAGTGGTCTTCTGTCTCGACGGAACGACCGGCGGCAAGTTCGCCCCGATCGCTCGCATGCTCAACCGAGGGTGCGTCGATGTGTCACTGACCGGTCTTGGCGACGTGGCTCCTCGCCGGATGGGCATCAACCATGTCGAGGGCGTTCCTATGGTCCAGATCACCCCAGCGGTGATTTCGGGTTGGCGAATTCGTGTCAAACGGGTTGTC
Source organism: uncultured Acidimicrobiales bacterium (assembly GCA_964494395.1). Classification (GTDB taxonomy): domain Bacteria; phylum Actinomycetota; class Acidimicrobiia; order Acidimicrobiales; family SHLQ01; genus SHLQ01. The sequence goes on from CAZBTI010000042.1 coordinate 19,803, forward strand.
GATGTCGCTATTGCACTCCCAGCACTTCTCGTCTTCGGCCCGCTGATGACGTTCGTTGCCTTGGGTATTCGGTTTGTCGACGGTGTCTCCCCAATCTTCCGCCAGGAACGAGTTGGCAAGAACGGCGTCCCGTTCACCATCTACAAGTTCCAGACGATGGTGCACGATGCTGAGGAACTCAAACTTGATCTGACCAACGAACTCGACGGACCGATCTTCAAGATGGAGAGCGACCCCCGGATCACGAAGTTCGGCTCTTTCCTTCGCAAGACTTCCATCGATGAGTTGCCGCAGTTGATCAATGTGCTCCGCGGCGACATGAGCCTTGTCGGACCCCGTCCGTTTATTGAGTCTGAGGTCGTTATGGCTCCCGAGAGTTTCCGTGAACGTGAAGTTGTCACGCCCGGCATGACTGGCCACTGGCAGGTGCACGGACGTTCGGATTCAGACTTCGATCAGCTCGATGAACTCGACCGTTGGTATGTCGACAACTGGTCGCTCTCGGAGGATCTCGGCATCCTCGCAAAGACTGTGCCAGCAGTTCTTCGTCAAAAAGGCGCTCGCTAGCGAATTTGTCGGAAGTGCGCGCGCAGTTTGTTCGCACCCTGCAGTCGTGGAGATTACATCTAGGTACTAGACCTATCAGGGAGACGGCGGTTTCCTGATCGAGGCTGGGTACGGCGTGCCCAGCCTCATCTGGAAAAAGTTGTAATCGCGGAGTCACTGCAGTGGAATTTGACAAGACGATAGATGACTTGGTTTCGGCCGAGCGTCCTCTCGCTGAAGAGGATGATGTTGTCGCAATGGCGGTGCGACGGCTGACCACCGAACCGTTGGAAGTGCTGTCAAAGGGATTGAACCCGAGCCGATTCGACTCGTGGCATCCGGGTGCACGGTCCAAGGTTGCGCGTCAGTACGGATCGGCGACCGACCTTGTGCTCGAGGTGCTTAAGCGGGCAACGCCGACCAATGACGAAGCAGCCGCCGACCTTCGACAGTTAGCGTCTGAAGCGTTCGCTCGGGACATGCCCGTCGAGGAGGTCGTACGAGTCGTCGCCGGCGCGCACTTCGACGTGTTGTGCTCCGATGACCGTTTGGCGCTTAGAGTCGCTGCGTGGAGGGTGGCCCGCGAGCGACCAGATGTCGCGAAGCGCCTCGGCGAATGGTACGAACATCAAACGGTTGCAAATGCGGAGGTCATCGTTGCTGGTCTCGGTACCCGTAGGTTGCGGTTCCGCGCGGGGATCAATCCTGTCGACCTCATGGGTACGTTCATGCAGATGCTCGAGGGCGCAGTGCCCCAGACTGCGTTCCTAGCCTCTGAAGTTGTCCGCGAGCGCTACGTTGAATCCGTCCTCTTCACGATTCTGAACGCGATCGAAGAAGACCCGACGGCCGAACAGTAGAAAAGCTCGCGAGAACAAGCGAGACTGAGTCCATGCACGAACGCGCTGGCCAACTCGCCCAACCCGAAGACCTCATCGACGTCGACGCCCTACTCTCGGCGTACTACGACACGATTCCAGATCCGGCGAACATCGATCAACGAGTCGAGTTCGGAACGTCGGGTCACCGCGGCTCCTCACTCGATGCGTCCTTCAACGATGCCCATATTGCGGCGACCACGCAGGCGATCGTCGAGTACCGGGCTGGCCAAGGAACTGCTGGACCGCTTTTTCTCGGCAAGGACACCCACGCGCTAAGCGGACCAGCGTGGACGACCGCGCTCGAGGTTCTCGCAGCGAACGGGGTGACCGTCATGGTCGATAGCGCTGACCGATTCACCCCGACGCCAGCGATCAGTTTGGCGATCCTCGAACAGAACCGGTCTGGTTCTTCGGGGAAGGCCGACGGCATTGTCGTGACCCCTTCGCACAACCCGCCGCGCGATGGCGGCTTCAAGTACAACCCGCCGAGCGGCGGTCCTGCAGATACCGACGCAACGTCATGGATTGCCGACCGGGCTAACGCACTGCTCGAGGGAAACAACGCCGATGTCAAGCGCATAGGCGAATCGGTTGCTCGAGCAGCGGACACGACGCACTCTCACGACTACATCGGCCAGTACGTGTCGGAACTGTCGAACGTTGTGAACCTCGATGCCATCAAGTCGGCCGGAGTGCGCATCGGTGCCGATCCTCTCGGCGGTGCAGCTGTCGACTATTGGGGCGCAATCGCCGAGCACTACGGCATCGACCTCACCGTCGTAAACTCCGAGGTCGATCCCACATGGCGATTCATGACGCTCGATTGGGACGGGAAGGTCCGCATGGATTGCTCATCGCCAAACGCGATGGCGTCGCTGGTGGCGGCCAAGGACAAGTTCGATATCTCGACCGGCAACGACGCCGACGCCGACAGGCACGGCATCGTCACGCCCGATCATGGCCTCATGAACCCGAACCACTTTCTCGCCGTTGCCATCGAGTACCTCTTCGCCAACCGTCCTGGCTGGGCGGGGGAGACGGCGATTGGTAAGACGCTCGTGTCCTCTTCGATGATCGACCGGGTGGCAGACAGCCTCGGTCGGAAGTTGGTCGAGGTTCCGGTGGGGTTCAAGTGGTTCGTTCCGGGCCTCGAAGATGGATCGATCGGCTTCGGTGGCGAAGAGTCGGCCGGAGCGTCGTTTCTTCGCACCGACGGTTCGGTCTGGTCGACCGACAAGGATGGTCTCATCCTCGGCCTACTCGCCGCCGAAATTCAGGCGGTCACCGGATCGAGCCCGAGTGAACGCTACGGCGACCTCACCGACCGTTTCGGTGCACCCGCCTATGCCCGCATCGACGCACCGGCAAACCGTGAGCAGAAGGCCACGCTCAAAGGGCTGCGGCCCGAACAGGTCGAAGCGACCGAGGTAGCGGGCGAGGCAATCACCGCAACACTCACCGAAGCCCCCGGCAACGGCGCAGCGATCGGCGGTCTCAAGGTCCAAACCGAGAACGCCTGGTTCGCCGCCCGCCCATCGGGCACCGAAGACGTCTACAAGATCTACGCCGAAAGCTTCAAAGGCGCCGACCACCTCGCCCAAGTCCAAGCCGAAGCCAAGTTATTGGTCGATGGGGTTCTCTAAGTGTCGTTTGCCGGCGGGATATGGTCAGATGTCGGCAGAACCGAAGCAGTGTGAGTGGAACTTCGACTGCCGCCATGGGCTACACAATCAGGTTTTCGACCTTGGCTACCAAGTGGTCGGCTGCGGCTTTGAGGGCGGCGCCTCCTGCGGTGTTTGCGAAGGTGCGCAGTGAATCGTTGGCTTCGTTCGCGTAGCGGCGGGCGTCTTCGTGAGCGCTCTTTAGCGCTCCGGATTGTTTGACGAGTTCGCGAGCTTCGTCGCGTGCGGTGGTGTCGATCGGCCGACCGAGGAGTTGGCTGAGGTCGGCGCCGACAACTGGGCTTTGCATGGCCCGGATGACCGGAAGGGTGTAGACGCCTTCGATCATGTCGTTGCCCGCTGGCTTGCCGAGTTCTTCATCGGTTGCGGTGAGGTCGAGGATGTCGTCGACTACCTGGAACGCCATGCCGTAGGAACGGCCGAAGATGGTGAGCTTGTCGATCGTTGACTCATCGAGGCCGCCCACGATGCCACCGATGCGACATGCTGCTGCGAGGAGCGATGCGGTCTTGCCATCGATCGACTTGTAGTAGCTGTCTTCGGTGCGGTCGATGCGGTAGAGGTACTCGAGTTCGCGTACCTGCCCGTCGCAGAGTTGGCTGATCGTGCTTGCGAGCAAACCGGCAACTTCGACACCGAGCGACGCAGCGATTTCCGATGCTCGACCGAGTAGGAAGTCGCCAGCGAGGATGGCTTGGTGGTTGCCCCATTGCGAGTTGACCGAGGGCACCGTCCGGCGGGTCTCGGCTGAGTCCATGACATCGTCGTGGTAGAGCGAGCCTTGGTGGACGAGCTCAACTGCGACAGCGCCGAGGATGACGTCATGTTCGGCGGGAGCGAAGTCTGGGCTGGCAGCGGCCGCGGCCGTGATGCAGAAACCTGGACGAACGCGCTTGCCCCCGGCGCTGATCAGGTGGGCTGCGATATCGCGAAGCAGTTCGTTGTCGGTCTCGACGGCCACGTGAAGTTGGTCTTCGACGCGAATCAAATCGTTCGCAAGCGCTGGTACCTGCTCTAGGGGGCTGGTGGTTGCCATGTCTTCATCGTAGGTAATGCAGTGGGTCAGCGCGCAGCTGATTGGGAAGTTCCTTTTTCACCCCCAAGTGGGGGAAATTCATAGCGATCTAAACAACTTGAAGTTCTGGGAATGAAATACCAGTCCAATGCGCTCAGCACCAGAGAGAACCTGCCGATGGGCGGGTATATGTGAAAGTTTCTAAGTCCTCTCCCGATCAAACGTGCTCAAATCGTGAGGTTGGGTAGACTTAGCGTCACCAGGTCGCAAGGAGAAAGCCGTTGTTCGAGAGATTCACTGATCGAGCCCGCCGAGTTGTCGTGTTGGCGCAGGAAGAAGCACGCCTGCTTAACCACAACTACATCGGCACCGAGCACATCCTGCTCGGACTAATCCACGAGGGTGAAGGAGTTGCCGCGAAGGCACTCGAGTCCCTCGGTATTTCCCTCGAGGCTGTTCGCAGCCAAGTCGAGGAGATCATTGGCCAAGGTGGCTCTTCGCCGAGTGGACACATCCCCTTCACTCCGCGCGCCAAAAAGGTCCTCGAACTCTCGCTCCGTGAGGCTCTCCAGCTCGGTCACAACTACATCGGTACCGAGCACATCCTCCTCGGACTGATCCGCGAAGGTGAAGGCGTTGCCGCTCAGGTACTCGTCAAGCTCGGCGCCGACCTCTCCCGTGTTCGCCAGCAAGTCATCCAGCTGCTCTCGGGCTACTCCGGCCCAAGTGGATCCGCTCCTTCGGGTGGCGGCGCAGGTGGCGAGAAGGCCGGCGCGACCGCCGGTGGAGGCGGAGGCGACAACGCTTCTGGTTCACTCGTTCTCGACCAGTTCGGCCGCAACCTCACCCAGGTCGCACGCGACAAGGGGCTCGACCCAGTCGTTGGCCGTTCGAAAGAAACCGAACGAGTCATGCAGGTGCTCTCACGTCGTTCAAAGAACAACCCTGTTCTCATCGGCGAACCCGGCGTTGGTAAGACCGCCATCGTCGAGGGTCTCGCTCAGGCGATTGCCTCGGACAAGGTCCCAGACACCATTCGTAACAAGCAGCTTTACACCCTCGACCTCGGCGCACTCGTTGCGGGCTCCCGCTACCGCGGTGACTTTGAGGAACGCCTCAAGAAGGTCCTCAAAGAGATCAAGACCCGCGGCGACATCATCCTCTTCATCGACGAGATCCATACCCTCGTTGGCGCAGGCGCCGCCGAAGGTGCAATCGACGCCGCATCGATCCTCAAGCCAATGCTCGCCCGTGGCGAACTCCAGACCATCGGCGCAACCACGATCGACGA
>CAZBTI010000043.1:0-14029 GCA_964494395.1 uncultured Acidimicrobiales bacterium
ATGAGTAGGTCAGCAGTTCGATTCTGCTCTCGGGCTCTGCTTTTGGCGCTAACACCCACTCGAAGTTGAGGGAAAGCCCCTAGGGTCATGGCGCTGGCGAGGCGAGACAATCGCTAGATGGCAACGACGCATTCCACCGACCGTTCTCTGCGTTCTCTTCTCGCCGATCGCGTGCTCCAGCCTCTCCGGCGGACTCCAACCGCAGCTGACCTCCCATGGATTCTTCTGATAGTTCCCTACGGTCTGGTGGCATTGGTGTTGGCGCTTACCGGAGGAATTGTCGAACCGAGCTGGCCCGATTACTGGGAGTACTTGCTCGTTCCTCCAGCCCTGTTGGTGTTTCCGAGCTTGGTCGAGGAGAGCATCTTTCGGGGACTCCTGCTCCCACCAGACCTCTCCGAGGCGTCACCTCAGCGCCAACTTGCTGCGGTGCTTACTTCGACGGCGGTGTTCGTAGCTTGGCATCCACTCAATCATTTTCTGATCGGCATCAGTGACACGAGCGTTTTCGTCGACCCGACATTTCTCGTGATCGTCACGCTGCTTGGTCTGACGTGCGCGGTGCAATACCTGAAGACTCGCTCACTTTGGCTTCCTGTACTGACCCATTGGGCAACGGTGCTGATCTGGAACTTGTTTCTCGGGCGAGACTTCACAGCGGGCTAACGGGCTGTTCGATCCGGCCGATTGGATACTATGGCGAGCGGCGCACAAGGCGAGACGAAGGCACCGAACCCGACATTCGCGGGAGACAAGAAGAAGGGCAAGTCGCTCCTGCACAACGTGGAGCGACGCTTCATCGACTGGGGCATTCCGAAGATCCCAGAGCCGATCATGAGCCACCATCTGACCTACATCACGATCTTCTGGTCGGCAGGAACCATTTTCTTTGGTTGGCTCGCAAGTCAGAACCTGCTTTGGTTGCACGGCGTTTCGGTCATGGTCTTCGGTCAGTGGCTGACCGACTCCTTCGATGGGTCGCTCGGTAAGTACCGCAAGCAGGGCCTCGTGAAGTGGGGCTTCTACATGGACCACCTTCTCGACTTCCTCTTTCAGGGGTCGATCGTCATCGCCTACTCCTTCTTGGTCGAGGCGAAGTGGCTCGAGTTTCTCTTCCTGTTGCTCTTGCTCATCAGTTCGGGAACGATGGCCGTCTCCTTCCTCTCGTTCGCTGCTACGAACCAGTTCCAGATCGCCTACTACGGCATCGGGCCGACCGAGATCCGCATTGGGTACATCATCCTGAATACCGTCGTGACCATCATCGGCACGGCAGTCTTTAGCTGGGGCGTGCCGCTCGTCGTAGCGTTAAACGCAGTTGCATTTGTCGTGCTCGCCATCCAATCCAGCAAGAACATCTGGGCCATCGACTACGAGGCAAACGTCGATGGGCAGGAGCGCCACTAGACCATTGCCGAAGCATCGGAGTTAGGTCAGCGGTTGGGTCGGGCTGAGTGCCGATTCACGGCGTTCTTCGAAACTGTCGAAACGCAGGGTTCTGTTGCGGTCATACATCGTGATGATGAGCGTAAGGAGCGCCAACAGGAACCAGGTAAACAACTCACCGAGATCTCTGTCGATCGCATAGATCGGGACGATTCCAACCAGGACCACTAGAGCGGTATTGCCTGCGCCGCTACACACGAACGAGATAACCGAAGACTGTACTGAACCCCAACGGTTGCCAACCCAAAGTTCCACGAACGAAGTGGCAATAACGATGGCACCGACTCCGACGATGACTTCGACCACGCCAGCATCGTTGTCTTCGATGAGCTGCAAGAAGATGATGATTACCAACCCAACGAGGACGGTCTTCTCAAACAGTGGATGGTTGATCAGCGCCCAGGCACCACTCGGCGGATCGGCGGCTTCGCCAACCACAGTGGTCGAGTGAGCATCGACTTTAAAGCTGGGTTCCCAATCGGCTGGCGGCAGCGTCTTGCGAAAGTGGTTTACGTAGACAGCACCGAGAACCAAGGCGACCACTAGCGCCACCAATACGCCGGGGTTCTCGAGCAAGAAGGTGGTTGCATCCAGCTGCAAGACATGAACCCAGAACTCTTGTGGAAGCTTGATGAAAACCCAGATTGAGACTGCGACGCCAGCAACCACCTTGCGAGGCAGGTTCGCAGGCTCCCAGCACACCCGCACGATTTCATAGAAGATGAAGAAGAACTCGAACGTGTTGGGAAAGATCAACAACAACCCTCGCACTTCGGTCAGTTCGAATGCTGCTACGCCGAGCAACCGGTAGTACCAAAGGAATTGGCTTATGCGGAACGCAAAGCCGTCGGGCCAATTGCGCAGTGTTGAGAGATAGGCGATCGTCAGGTAATAGACGTCGAGGGCCTTATCGAATTGCTGATAGTTGTCGGGCTCTGCATCGAAGAATGCCATTACGGTCTGGTCGGCGGCGTCTAAAACCAGGGCGGCAACGACGGCCGGCAGCGGAAATCTTGGGATCAAGAGTGGGACGAGGAGTCGGACCGCGATTACCGCAATGAACACCACGTTCGTCATTGCCGTACCTCCACCCAAAGGCTAGGCCGCAGTCACTCCCAACGAGATCCTCAGGCCTCTACCCCATTCAATCTTTAGAACGAACAGTAACTCACTCGCACCGGCTGCGACAAAGTCCCAAATGGATAGAACACCAGAGCTGGCGTCGTTCAATCTCCAACGGTTTGGGTCCCAAAATTACCATGCGTTACTCAGATTTTCTCATGCATTAACGAGTGATGAACTACCACTTTATGTGGTCGAGAAAGGGGTGGTTTTCCATCTGAGATTTTAATGGATGTCACTTTCGGTGGTTTCACTTGATTCTTACTTTTCGCCCTCCAGGTGGTCAGTTGAGTTCATTTCCCCACCTGACGCGTTCGCTTCACTACGGTTGTGGACGGTTGTCACACCTGTCAACGTTAATGGAGGACGATTTTACGATGCATGGAAATCAGCTACCGAGTTCACGACGAAGGAAACGACGCTCAGCGCTCGTTGCTTCGCTCCTTGTCGCAGGCACACTCTCGACCGTTCCCGGCGCTTTGTCTGCACAAGACACGGGCACCGGGTTTGATGAGGCCACAAGCGGCGACATAAGCAACGATGCAGCGAGTCCAACATCGCTTGCTCTTGGTAATGGCTCGAACGTTCTTAGTGGGTCAGTCGTCGGCGGAGATAGCTCCGACATTGACTACCTCACCATCAATGTTCCAGACGGCCACGTGCTCTCCGCAGCCGACCTGATCAGCTACGAGTCAGGCAATCAGATTTCGTTCATCGGCCTTCAGGCCGGCAACACCTTCACCGAGTCTCCACAAGACACCGAGGTGGGCAACCTTCTCGGCTTCACGTTATTTGGCACGCCAAATGTTGGCTCCGACATCCTGCAAGCCATCGGCGCTGGCGACGGAGCCCAAGGCTTCAGTGGTTCCCTCGATGCTGGTGACTACACCTTCTGGATCCAAGAGACCAGCCCGAACGAGTCGGCGTACTCGATCGACTTGGTCGTCGAGCCCGCAGCGGCTCCTGTCGCTGAGATCATCGAAGTACCAGCTGACGGCGCGGCGCCAGCCGACGATGCTCCAACGACCAATGTTGATTTGGAGTTTGCGGGCTTGGAGCCACTCGGCGAGGGCTTTGTGTATGAAGGTTGGGTCATCATTGATGGCGCTCCTGTTTCGACCGGCCGTTTCGATGTTGAGGCTGACGGCAGCCTGACGTACTCGACTGGTTCCTTAGCTGACGACCTCACCAACGCAACGACCGTGGTGATCACGATCGAACCTGCGAACGATGCTGATCCGGGTCCTGCTGATCCGAAGCCTCTGGCTGGTGACATTGTTGATGGTGTTGCTGAGTTGAGCATTGGTCACCCGGCAGCATTGGGTGATGACTTCTCGACTTCGGGTGGTCAGTTCTTGGTGGCGACGCCGACGACTGAGTCGACCGATGATGAGTACTCCGGTGTTTGGTTCATCGAAGTAACCGACGCTGGTCCCGTAGCTGGTCTCGATATTCCTGAGCTTCCAGCTGGTTGGGTTTATGAAGGTTGGGTCGTCATCGACGGTCAGCCTGTGTCGACGGGTCGTTTCCTCGACCCAACTGGCCCTGATGATTTCGGTGGCTTCTCCGGACCGCTCGGCAACCCGCCGTTTCCTGGTGAGGACTTCATTGTGAACGCTCCTGATGGTCTTGAGTTCCCTCTTGATCTTCGTGGTGCTGGCACGGTTGTTCTGACTGTTGAGCCTGCTGATGATGACAGTCCGGCACCGTTCCCGATCCGTCCATTGGCTGCACCGGTTCCTGCTGGTCTTGAGGTCCCTGGATCTGTCGAGCTGGGTGAAGGCCCCGGCGTCCCATCGGGTACCGCAACACTCGACCTCCCGGCCCCAGTCGCTGATGCACCAGAGTTCTTCCCGCCAAACGAGGAGAACCCAACCACGAATCTCGATCTCGAGTTCGCTGGCCTTGAAGCACTCGGCGAGGGCTTTGTGTATGAGGGTTGGGTCATCATCGATGGCGGTCCTGTCTCAACTGGACGCTTCATCATCGAGGCCGACGGCAGCCAGACGCTGCTCACCAGCTCTCAGGCTGACGACTTGTCTGCAGCAACGACCGTGGTGATCACGATCGAACCTGCGAACGATGCTGATCCGGGTCCTGCTGATCCGAAGCCTCTGGCTGGTGACATTGTTGATGGTGTTGCTGAGTTGAGCATTGGTCACCCGGCAGCATTGGGTGATGACTTCTCGACTTCGGGTGGTCAGTTCTTGGTGGCGACGCCGACGACTGAGTCGACCGATGATGAGTACTCCGGTGTTTGGTTCATCGAAGTAACCGACGCTGGTCCCGTAGCTGGTCTCGATATTCCTGAGCTTCCAGCTGGTTGGGTTTATGAAGGTTGGGTCGTCATCGACGGTCAGCCTGTGTCGACGGGTCGTTTCCTCGACCCAACTGGCCCTGATGATTTCGGTGGCTTCTCCGGACCGCTCGGCAACCCGCCGTTTCCTGGTGAGGACTTCATTGTGAACGCTCCTGATGGTCTTGAGTTCCCTCTTGATCTTCGTGGTGCTGGCACGGTTGTTCTGACTGTTGAGCCTGCTGATGATGACAGTCCGGCACCGTTCCCGATCCGTCCATTGGCTGCACCGGTTCCTGCTGGTCTTGAGGTCCCTGGATCTGTCGAGCTGGGTGAAGGCCCCGGCGTCCCATCGGGTACCGCAACACTCGACCTCCCGGCCCCAGTCGCTGACGGACCAAACAGGGTCGAGTTTGTGAACAACACGTTCGGCGCTCGTTACCTCGAGGTTCAGCCAAACGTGAACGTCTACTCGTCGAACCAGTCGAACACGGCGACCGAATTTATCCTTCACCCACAGGGTGATGGCGTCTACCTCATCCAGTCGGTTTCGACCGGCCTCTACCTCCACGGCCATGGTGAGGGCGGAAGCTTCAACGTCGATGTCGTCGGCCCTGTCGACGACACCGCCTACTGGAGTCTCCAAGTAGCTGACGGCGGTTACCACGTCGTGAACGTTGGACTTGGTCGGGCCCTTCAGGCCGATCGTCCGAGCTTCAACGTCGACACCGAAGCTCCAGCCGATGGTCTCGGCGACAGCGTCGTGTGGTCGGTCGTTCCAGTGGGCTAGCCCATTGGAACGACTAGCGATGAAATCCCCCCAAACGTAAATGTGCCCGGCCTGGTCAACAGGCCGGGCACATCTCGTTTTCTACGAGTCGAGAGGAGAGGGGATTGCATCGGCCTGATTACCGGTCATCCGACCCGCCGATGTCGAGTCGTCGTGTAGCGGGACCAAGTCTCCAGCAGCAGCAAGGCCAAACCTGGTCGTGTTGCCATAGATGGCCTCGAATTGACCGGGACCAACTCGGTAGGTCTCGTGCCAGATGCCAACATCTTCGGCGTCCCTGAACGCTTGGTAAAACATGCGCCACGCCCCGAGGTGCGACCAGGTGTTGGAACGAGCGAACTGTTCGAGGTGTTCGAACGATCGCCAATACTGAACCGAGATCGGCTTCAACATTCCGTAGTTGTCGATGTGCAGGCATCCAATTTCGGGGTTCTTCCCGATCTCCTTTTGCATGACCTGCATGGAGCGGGCGACCGGCCACCACTGCTTGACGTTCCAGGGCTTGTGAATTTCCGCGCCGATCAAGAACACGATGAATTCGCCATCGATCGCTGCCTTGTTCCGCCCCGGGTAGATCATGCGAGCAACCCTGTTCCGACTACATTGTTCATCGTCATGTTTCCTCCAACGAATTGCTTGCCAAGACATTAGACACGCCTCCGAGCGCAGTACTGAACCGAGACTTCCGCAGAGTAAGGAATACGGCCCCTTTGAGTCGACGGCTCAAAGGGCGTACTATTGGCGTGTATGCACAAAATAGTTCGTGCTCTCGTAGCACTGGCGGCGGTATTTCTGTTGGGATGGGCGTTTTCGTCACCGGCCGGCGCTGGGAGCGGTGATTCGAGCTCGCAATACATTGCGCCGAATGCCGGAACGACAATTCCGGTCTACGACACCGCATGGCAGATGTTCGCGCTCGCGAGCGTCGACGAAGCCGACGAATACTTCGGAGCGCTGTCAGACAACGGCTTCACCGGAGCATGGGCCGGGGTCATCCATCACGCACCGGCTCGCTACAACGACAACTACAACGGCGGTGGACTGATCGGCGAGCTCACCGACGACGGCGAGGTCGTGCTCACCCCCGGCTACATCGCCCACGTACGCGAGATCCTCGATACGGCCGAGGCTCACGACCAGAAGGTTGGCCTCGTCGTGGCCTGGCAGAACCTCTATCTCCCCGGTGGCCGGTCCGATGAGTTCCTCGCGAAGTCCGATCTGGTGCGCGAGACCATCGATACCTCGAACGCCTACGCATATGGTCAGCAGATGGTCGAAGCCTTCGGCGATCACCCAGCGGTCAGCATGTGGGTCACCGGCGGCGACTCTGGCTCGAACAACACCGACGAGAATATCGAGGTTTATCGGGTCATGGTCGATGGCATCCGCGACGCCGGTTCGACGCTCGATATCACTCACCACTTACCGTCGGACTACTTCGACCACTTCAACTACGTGGGCGAACCGTGGCTCGATTCGATCACTCCTCAAACTGGACACATTCAGACTGCTGAGCGCACCGAGGAAGAGCTAGTGGCAGTCAGCGATGCGTATCGCTTGCCGGTGTGGCAGGGCGAAGCTCGCTACTTCAACATCGACTTCGACTGGATTCCCGAAGCTTCTCGGAACCCGGGTGTCGCTGAGGTTCGGGCCGATGCCATCGCTGCCCGCAACGCCGGTGTCGCTGGCTATGTCTACGGCGATGCTGGTCGTTGGAATTGGTGCACTGGTTTCGGCGACTCCACACCGTGTGATTCGTCCAACATTGCCGACTCATTCGGCGCAGGCGAGGCAGCAACGATCGAGGTGTTCGCTGGTGAGCCGGCAAACCCACCGGCTCCAGCGCCACTTTGTCAGGGTCGTGCAGCCACGGTCTCCGGACTCATCGGCACTGCGGGTGACGACGTGATCGTCGGTACGAGCAGCGCAGACCGAATCGAGGGCGGCGGAGGCAACGACCTCATTTGCGGACTCGACGGTGCAGACATCATCTTGGGCGGAGACGGCGATGATGTCGTCTACGGTGGCCGAGGTTCAGACATCATCCGTATGGGTCCAGGAGACGACCGAGTGTTTTCTGGACGTGGCCATGACGACGTCCAGGGCGGCGGCGGAAACGACGAGCTCATCGGCGGTCCCGGCAACGACCGGATCGTTGGGAACACCGGCAACGACCGTTTGTTGGGTGCGCCGGGAACCGACCGAGTCGTTGGCAATACCGGCAACGATGTCCTCTTCGGAGGCGCTGGTAACGATGGCCTGTACGCCGGAGCCGGAACTGATTCGACCACTGGTGGGGCGGGCGTCGACGTATGCGTTGCGTCGGAAACCTCCACGAACTGCGAGCGGTAAACGGGTTCAGCTCTACGGATTCCGGGGAGCGTCGGGCGAAGCCCGCCGAATTTGAGGCAACCCTGTTTGCAACTACGGGCGTTGTTCGGTTCTCGACGATCGTCGTTGGGCTTGGGGGTATCGAGGTCGGGGGAGCGGGCGATGATACGATCGTGGGTCCGACTGAACTGCGAAACCGACGCCTGAGGATGCCCACCGAAATAGCTACACCTCGGCTCTAAGCATGCCGAAAACTCACGGATGGAATCTCGTGAAACTTCGCGTTCTCGTCGACGCACCTCCGGTCAGCTACTCCTCGTGTTGGGACTGTTTCTCGGCGCGTGTAGTGGCGATGACGATGTGCTTGCATTCAACGACCCTGAGGTCATAGAAGGCGAAATCACGAGTGACAGTGCCGACGATGTTGGCCGGTCCGTCGGTGAATCTGCATCCGAGGTCGAATCCGAAACAACCGACGCGGTCGAGACTCCCGATACTGACTTCGTTGAGGCCGGGGCCGACACTGCCGAGGCTGCTGTCGAAAGCGAGACTGTCGACCCGGAGACTGTGGAAGCAGAAGCAGATGCTGCGGCCACACCCGAGCCAACGGTGACGAGCGAGGCCCCAGGTGAAGACCCAGCCGTCGATACCGCTGATGTGAACTCGGGAGATGACGCTCCGGCAGCAGAAACCGTGACAGCGGCTGAAGAGCCGGAGGTTGATGAACCTGTTGCCGACAGCCCAGCGGAAGAAGACGCTGCCGTCACCGAGGAGCCTGGGGAAGCTGCGACGGCCGAAGTGGTAGAGACCGAACCAGTGGAACCAGTAGCGGGTGCAGATTCGGAATTGGTTGGAACGACCGGCGTGACCGCACGAGAGCTGATGCGCAATCTCGCCCTGGAACTGGGTGGCACCGCAGAGATCTCGGCAGAACCCGAACGCACCGATGACGGCGGCAACTTCGCCTTCGACCTCACCGGTGACAACGGTGCAGTTCGCCGAATCGATGTTGTATTCGCCTACGTCACCAGCCCGGACAACGCCGAATTGATCGTCGGCCACGAGGCAACGGGCGTATCAATCGCTCCTGCGTAACGGGGAACTGTTCAGATTCCCGGCTTGGCGTCGCCCAGATTTTCTGGCTCAAGTTGGGGAAAATTCTTTCCGACAACGCTTCCACGACCGGAGTAGGAGAGCGCACCGTGAACACCCGCAGCAACGAACCGCTAATACCGTTTCTTCAACCGGTGTGGTCGTTACGCGCAGGCATCAACAGCATGCTCGTCGATGCAATGGGTGACAACGCCCATCGCCGCAGCGCCCGTCTTCTGCTCTACTCATCGGCGTTGGTTACCGCAATGGGCCGCTCGCTCGCGGCTGGGCCAGTTCGTGGTGGAATCGAACTCGTCCTGTCCTTCGTGCTTGCCCATGCAATCCTTCGGGTCGCCGACCCGATCATCAAGTTCCGACACGAGATGAAGTTTCCAGATATTGCGGTAACCCCGTACATCGGTACCCTCGGATTTGTGATGAAGGCAATCATTGGCGTGCGCCTCTGGATCACGCTGTCTGCACTGTTTCTAGGCCAGAACATCGGCGAAGCGTTCGGAACGGCTGCTGGCCTGCTGCTCTTCCAAACGGCGATGGTCGTCATCCTCGACGACGGCGAGCGCCCAGTTCGTCGTCAGTTCGCTCACGTTCACTAACTGCTGCTTTCACAAGAGCGCAATTGGTCAGGCTTCGCCTACGAGTGACTGTCTGCGGGTTAACTCGGCTCGTCTATCGAGAATGTCTCGGTGTTCCACGTGCCGAGCGTGGGGTCGACTGTCACATCGGCTGTGAAGTCGGCGAACGTCTCATCGAACTGAGCGAGGAATCCTGGCGAGACCGTTTCGAAATTGCGGGCGAGGTTTGGGTCGAGCACGAAAGAATTCGTGAACGGGTTGTCGCCAACCACTGATTCACCGGTAGCTGGGTCGACCTCGCCGCGCAGGGGGTTAGATCCTCGATCAGCCAAGATGATGTTCTGCAACGCGAGGAACTCCACCGAGCCTGGCTCTAGTGGATTGATGAGCCCTTCCTCGATCAGTGCCTCAACCCCCTCTTGGGCTTGATCGGCAAGAAACTGAATCTCAAACTCCTCGTCACTCTCAAAGAGGTCGATGATTGCGGTGCTGCGAATGTGGATCGCTGCCAGTGTCCGAAGTAGGTCGTCGTCGATGACGATTTCTTGGCCATCGAAGTTCTCGCCGACGGCGAGAGCCATCGCAAGATTGAGAAACTGATCCCGGGTGAGCGGTGCACTGTTGCCTGAGACTGCAAGTACCTCACCGGCTGCGATGGCGTCGGCAGCCTCGGAGTTCTCACTCGAATCGCCCCCGCTGCACGCGGACACCACGAGCGCGAACAGTAGGGCGAGCAGAAGTCTGGGAAAGGATCGAACTGTCACGGTGTGAGGCTAGAACGATCTTTGAGGCGAAGTCTCCTCGGGCTCCGATGCCCTCTGCAGCACACCCTAGTTGAAGGCAGCACCTCTCGAATTGGAGGAATATCTTTTATCTTTATGTACTTTTGGGACAGAATCGTGTCCGAAACGGACACACCCTTTTGCCGGTCGCGCGGGTGTTGTTAGGTTCGCCTTCGTAGGACACTTGCCGGATTTTTTGGTTGGAGGCGAAGTTAGCGAGGGTGCAAAAAGAGTGGGAAGGCGGGACTAGGTCTGCCGCTGTGGCTGAAGCTCACAGCGGCGAAAAAATGACCTCAGGACTGGTTCCGCAACCTCACTGAGTTCTGCACATTAGGGGCCCGAACGGCCTCGCCTTAACAGAGTTCGAGAATACGCCGTGCTAGCCGCGGTGTTCGAGCTCTATTTCATGCTGCTCCGGCGCAACTTACCAAGCGCGAATGGCTTGACTTCGCGCGCTCAAAAACAGGAAGGCAATGGAATGAAAAAAAGCATGAAAGTCTGGACGGGGGTGATCTTTGCACTGTTCAGCCTTATCGCGGCGACGCTTGGCGGCGGAACAGCGATCGCCCAAGATGCGGACGGCGAAGGTGATGACGATGTTCGTCCATCACCACCGTCGATCGGCGCCGATATCCCAGTGACCTACTTCGGGCCACCACCATCTTCGGTGGAACCTGAGCTGATCGGTGATCTTCAGCTCCTCACGGCCGGAACACTCAACGAGGACGAAGGCACGATTACGTTGCCCTTGTATTACGGTCGCATCGCCGACTCAGGTGAGAGCGTCTACTACATCGTCACAGACACGACAGACTTGTCCACTGCACAAGCCTTGGGGCTCAACCACTCATCGAAGTTGTCCTTCGCTGACGATGGTCGAGCAGTCCGCGACGCCGAGTACGACCGAGAAGGAATTCTCGAGTTCTACGGCGGCGGAGTCGACTTCTCACCAGAGCGCAGCATCACTCCGGGAAGCCCGAACGCGTTTCCACCGGCAGAGTTCAGCCCTGGCGCCGTCGGCGATGAGCTGTACACCCCGCTGGTGAAGATCCTCAACGCTGGTGGACACGTGTACAACGCACCGACCATGGCCTTTGACGTAACGCCAGACCAGATCGACTTCTGCGAAGGCGGCGTCGACCACAGCCTCGTACACGACAGCGTCGTGTCGATCTGCCCAGGCGACGAGCCCGATGAGCCAGGAACCGTGACCGTCGAGTTGGAAGCTGGCTTCAGCTTCGCTCGACCAGTCCTCTACATGTCGACCGATACCAACCACCCACTGCCAGCAGCCCTCGAAGGAGCGATCTTCGCTCCAGGTCTACTCGACATCCAGGTAGGTAGCGACGACTCACTGTTCAGCCCAGTCGAGCGAATCTTCGGTTGGTCCAATGGCCCAACGAACTTCGAAGACGGCGTTACGAACCCGCAGCGTCAAGGCTTCGAAAGTGCCGTTCGCGGCGAAGGTGGCCCGCTCAATGTCCTCGGTGGTATTCCAACCATCGCGACCGACTACAGCCCACTTTGGGATCTCAACGTTGGTGAATGGACCGACGAAGCGGTCGAACGTGGCTTCCGGTCTCGCTTGACTGAAGAGTTCCAGATCCTCGGCTTTGTCGAGCGTGGATATCTCACCGGACCAGGTGGCACGCCGTATGGCTCATCTGGCTTCATCATCAACTGCCCAATCGTGCATCGCTTCTTGTAAGCGCACAGAAAATTAGAGGAGGAATAAAAACAATGAATAACAACAAACTAAGCAAGTTACTGCCAGTACTACTGCTCGTCGCTCTCGTCGCAGCCGCATGCACGTCACTCGAGGCCCAAGAAGGGGCAGCCCCGGCGCAAATCGAGGAAGATACGGCCGCTCCGGAAGATACGTCCGGACCGATCGTGGTCGAAGGCGTGGAGTTGCCCCCAACCGCAGGTGGTGCAACCGGCGCGGCGATCGCTGCAGAAACTGCAGACGAGACACGCGCAACCACCGGCGTTGAGGGTGTCGATGTCAACGATCTGGAGGACATCGAAGACGAGGACGACGTACGTCCGTCACCACCGTCCATCGGTGCTGACGTTCCCGTCACCTACTTCGGTCCACCACCATCAACGGTCAACGAAAACCTCGTCGGCCCGAACCAGCTGCTCACCGCAGGCACCCTGGATGAGGACGCGGGATACATCACCCTGCCTCTCTACCAAGGTCGCCTAGCTTCGGGCGGCCCAAATGATGGCCGGAACATCTGGTACATCGTCACCGATACCTCCGATGAAGGCAACGCCGACGCACTCGGCCTCAACTTCAGCCCGAAGCTGAACTACGCCGACCTCCCACCAGAGGATGTCGACTTCTTCACGAGCACGACGGTTCGCCGTTCGTTCTTCGATCAAGACGGCATCTTGGTGTTCTCGGGCGGCTTTGTTGACTTCAGCCCAGAGCGTGAGGTCAACCCAGGAAGCACCGACACGAGCGGTACCAACAACCTCCTAGAGACCCTGGACTTCACTCCGGGCGCAGTTGGAACCGATGTTGGCGATCCAGATGGCTTCTACAGCCCACTGACGCTCATCTCTAACGCAGGTGGTCACACGTACAACGCTCCAGCAGTTTCGAACGCTTCGGAATCAACGCTTCAGGCAATGTGCGATGGCGAGGTTGACTACAGCCTCGTTCACGACAGCGTCGTGTCGATCTGCCCAGGTGACGATGGTGAGCCGGGAACGGTCACCCTTGAACTGGTACCGGGCTTCAGCTTTGGCCGCCCAGTGCTCTACTTGTCGATGGATGCCAACGCAGGTATCGCCGCGGCTCTTGAAGGCGCAGTTCACGCTCCAGCACTGGACAACATCCGTCTCGGCGAAGACGACTCGCTGTTCAGCTCGGTAGAGCGCATCTTCGGTACCACCAACGGACCTGTCAACCAGGACGGGGGCGCAGTGATCAACCCACAACGTCAGGGATTCAACAGCGCCATCCTCGGCGAGGGTGGACCACTGAACGTCCTCGGTGGTATTCCAACCATCGCAACCGACTACAGCCCACTTTGGGATCTGAACCTCGGTGAATGGACCCAGGAGGCCATCGACCGTGGCGTGCCATCTCGCTTGACTGAGGAATTCCAGATCCTCGGCTTTGTCGAAGATGGCTGGATTACCGGCCCAGGTGGATCCGCATACGGATCCAGTGGCGTATTGATCAACTGCCCGATCGTGCACCGCTTCCTCTAAGAGGACCCACTGGCCCTCCGGGGCTAACCCCCGCCAAGTCGCCCATCTTTCTTAAGGAAGGTGGGCGGCTTGGCACCCCGACTTTTCACCCCGATAATTCCCCCCGGCAGAACGAAACTATCCACGACATGAAACGCAACTTTCTCCTTTCTGTCCTTCTGATCAGCAGCCTCATAGCGGCGGTCGCCCTTGGCGAGGCTTCGGTCCGGGGTCGCCACACCGAGGTGGGCCCCGTTCGGTCGGATCTTGCCTCGACGGAACCGGTCCCACGGCCAGGAGATCTAACGCCACTTCCGGTATTGATGCCGACTCGGGCTGAACCCGAGCCAACCCAATCTGAAACCGAGCCAAC
>CAZBTI010000043.1:14129-17298 GCA_964494395.1 uncultured Acidimicrobiales bacterium
ACCGCAGACCGACGAGTCCGTTGCACAGCCCGTCTCTGAAGACGCCGACATTGTGGAACCGATCCCCGTTCCCGTTGAAATCGACGTCGAAGCCGTCTACGAATGGGCTGGCGCTGGGTCACGATGCGGCCTCTCGCCGAACGTGCTCCACGCCGTTGGTAACGCTGCTTCAGCCAACGGATTGATCGACGGCGGAAGTTTCGACAACGACGCGACGAGCATCCCCCCGATCTTCGGTCAAACCGGTGATGGAACGACTACCAACCTTGCTGCTCTGACCGACACCGACGATGGGGCCGTCGACCTCGACACCACGTGGGATCGCCCCGTCGGCCCCTTTCAATTCCTCCCAGCTTCATGGGAACGATTTGGTTACGACGCGAATCAAGACGGCATCGCCGACCCGCAGAACTTGTGGGATGCCGCTGGATCTGCCGCGAACTTCCTTTGCGAGATGGGTGCTGGAGAAGGAGGTGCCCAGCTGGAAGCGATTCGTGGCTACGCCGGTAGCGAAGGGCTCGCCGTCCAGATACTTCAACTGCTCGCCGATCGACCGGAGTTGATGCAACCGAGCAACGATGCCCGCATCCCAACCGGACCTCGCGTCACCGGGCTCTTCGCAGATGACATTGCTCAAGTCGGCGACCTCGCCCTGCTCAATGAATCCGCGTTTGTGGAACTCCAAGATCTGCACGTTCCCTCTCCCTTCCTCAACCAGCCTGCGCTAACTCCACAGGAAGCGCTTCAGGGCGGCCCGGTCACCGGCGAGGTGACCAGGGATGCTGCGGGCGATTCGCTGCAGCGGATCGCTGACGATCGATTCTCTCTTCAGGGTGATTGGGACGGCGACGGTGTCGAGACCGGTGCTGTTGTTGAGTTCGAAGAAATCAACAACAGCCAATGGGCGGTGATCGTCCCCACGGACGAGGCTGGTTCGCCCTACGGCGCACGAATTCGCATCGGCCCGGCCGCCGACGCCATACCGCTCGTTGGAGACTGGAACGGAGACGGCAGAGATACCATCGCACTCCGCCGTTTGGGGCAAGGCCAAACCGACAAGATCGAGTTCTTCGATCGGTTCGGTCTCGCCGACATGGCTCCCGTGGAGATTGGCTCAGGCTGGGCTGTTCTCGTCGTTCCTGATGGAGTCCAATTGTCGACCGGTGACGAAGCGGAAGTCTTCGAGATGGAGACGCGAGACGACGTCCTAGTCGACTCCGTTCAGCGCGATGAACATGGCGAATTCGACCTCGTCCGGGTCGGTGGCATTCTCGTAGCAACGAATATTGCCGAGGATGTCGAGGCCATGCTTAACGCGGCAGCGCTCGATGGCATCGATCTTGAGGGTTGGGGATGGCGCAGTCATGAACGCCAAATCGAACTTCGCATCGCCCATTGCGCCGACCCGTTCGAGACCCCATCACACGAGTGCTCGCCTCCGACGGCGACGCCAGGGCACTCTCGCCATGAATTTGGTTTGGCGATCGACTTTCATGTCGACGGTCGAGCCATTTCAGCGAGCACCGATGAGTTCGCATGGCTCACCGAGAACGCGCACCGATTCGGTCTCTTCAACCTCCCGTCAGAGCCGTGGCATTGGTCGGTAGACGGTCGGTAATGAAGAGGCACAAAGCGGTCGATCTGCTTTGACCTGCGTTGCGGTAGGTTCGACAAACTATGGAACGCACCTACCCAATCGGCACGCCTGGAGAACCGTGGGGCGGCGAAGAACGAGAGCTCTGGTTCAGCCAGCGGTCGATCGAGCGCAGTTATGAAGACGAGGTTCTGGCAAAGATCGAAGCGCTCGACGACGTCTTCGACGTTGCCCAGTATGGGGCGTTGCCGATCGACCCAGAGCGCTATCCACTTCTTGCGGTCATGGTTCCATCGACGAAACCAGATGCTCCTTGGGTGCTCATTACCGGCGGCGTCCACGGATATGAGACCAGCGGCGTTCAAGGCGCGTTGCGCGTGCTCGAATCGACCGCTGCTGAGTACCGCGATCGTGTCAACATGCTCGTTGCTCCATGTGTGAGCCCGTGGGGATACGAAGTCATCAATCGTTGGAACCCAAACGCGATCGACCCAAACCGTTCTTTCCACGACGACAGCCCATCGGAAGAGGCGGCTTCGATCATGGCGCTCATTTCCGAGTCGGGCCTCGACTTCGCCATGCATATGGACCTCCACGAGACGACCGATACCGATGAGAGCGAGTTCCGTCCGGCAGTTGCTGCTCGAGATGGTGAGCCATTTGTGCCGGGCACAATCCCCGATGGCTTCTACACCGTTGGCGATACGGCGAACCCGCAGCCCGAGTTTCAGGCAGCGATCGTGAAGGCGGTCGAACTAGTCACCCACATTGCCGAGGCTGATGAAGATAACCAACTCATTGGTTCGGACATGGCCCAGCGCGGAGTCATCAATTACGACGTGCGCAACTGGGGGCTATGTGCTGGGATGACCGATGCGCCGTTGACGAGCACGACCGAGGTTTACCCCGACAGTCCGCGAGCGACCGATGAGATCTGTGTCGAAGCTCAGGTCGCCGCGGTGCGGGCAGGCGTCGACTTCATGCTCTCTTAGGGTTCGGCGACGATCCAGCCGCGGCTCTGTAGCTCGGCGGCGAGCTCCTCAGCGGGGAACTTCGAAAGTGCCTTGTTCGCAGGCGACACTCTCTTGGCTTTGACGACCGGAGCCAGACTCGACTCCTCCATCTCTGATCGCTCCCGCATCTTCTCGATGAACTCGTCAGCTTCATCGCGGGTGAACTTCCCACCGGCTTGCCGCTGGGTGAAGTCCATTGGGTAGCGAGCCTCTTTGAAGCTCTCGAACCCAGCCTCGAGAAGGAGGTCGAGAAGTTCGTCGAGTTGCCTGTGTGTTGCGGGTGGTCCCGCTGCCTGTCCAAATGCCATGCAACCATTCTGGTCGATCAAGTGTTCGATTGGTGGGTCCGGGGCGAACTATTGTCGAAACCTCAAAAGCCTGCTGCTCCAGACCGATTGGCCTGATATGCATCCGCTTCGATCTTCTCGCCAGTTTCTGCTTATTTCCTGCATGGCCTTAGGGCTTGCTGCCTGTGGTTCAGCGGACTCGGTTTCAGAAGGAGCCAATGTCGACACCGCAGTCGCCGAAGAAGAATCTGCTGAGGCCGGTGACGCCGAAGAAG
>CAZBTI010000043.1:17398-22765 GCA_964494395.1 uncultured Acidimicrobiales bacterium
AAGAAGCAGAGGTCCAAGAAGAAGAGGCTCAAGAAACAGGCGAGTCTGAGCCGGCTGAAGAAGTACCGGTTGAAGAGGAGCCGGCCGAGGAAGAGCCAGTTGTTGAAGAGCCGGTAGTCGACGAGGCTGGCGGCGCCGAATTTGAATTTGACGAACTCGACGAACTTGAGCAGCTTGAGCTCGCGTTGGGCGCGCTCGGTGCCGGGAGTTCCGACGAACTGGGGGACTGCATTCTGCAGAGGTTCGAGGCGGAAGAAGTGCCGTTCTCCGTTAACGATGATGGGCTAGTCATAGCCTTGGCCGGATGCGCTCCCGAGACGTTCGTTCAAATGTTCCTGAGCCTGGGCGGGTCTCAGCCTAGCGAAGAGGAACTCTGCGCTCTCGAGAGCATTTCGACATCCATTGCCGACGTTCCATTCGATGAAGCGGACACCGTGTTAAACAGCGCAGGCCCACCGCCAGAACTCGTTGACGCCATGAGTGCATGCGGTCTCACCGAGCAAGAGATTTTGGAATTCGGCAACTAGCCGTCGGCTGGCTGCCGCTCGTTCGTCGACACAGGTGCAGCGGTCTCGACCTCGACCGTGAGGTCGATCGCAACATCGAGTGAAACACCAGCATCTTCGTGATACCAGTCCTCGTGCGGGAAGCTGTCGTGGCAAGAGAGGCAAGCGGTCATTTTCCAGACTTTGCTGCACGAAGGGCAGACGCCGCCCGTGTCGAACGTGTTCCACGTATGACTGCATCCTGAGGGCGCGCAGATCCAGCGACTCGACGGAAGAGGCTTCCACTCACACCCCGGGCACCAAATCTTCATACGGTCGATATCGGGAGCAAGGTGGAAAATCTTAAGGGGTCAGCCGCTAGCGTCCACATCATGACAACCAAGCTGATCGGTCTTCCCTTCGACGGGGCGTCGTCGTTTCTCCAAGGTTCGGCAAAGGCTCCGGAGGCCGTGCGGCGGGTTTTGCACGCTGGCTCTGCCAACTGGTTTAGCGAACTCGGTGTCGAGGTTCGGCCATCGATCGATGGGGGACCGGGGTGGGTCGACTTAGGTGATGTCGAACTCGCCGACGATGCTCCCACGGCTCACAGCCAGATCAGAAAGGCGATAACCGAAGCCACCGCCGACGGTTCGCTGGTCATCTCGATCGGTGGCGATCACTTTGTCACGTGGCCAATCATCGAGGCGTTGGCGACCCGTCACAAGAATCTGACCATCGTCCACATCGACGCCCACCCCGACCTCTACGACGAACTCGACGGTGACCGCTTCAGTCACGCATGCCCTTTCGCTCGAATCATGGAAGCCGGTCTTGCTGCACGGTTGGTGCAGTACGGCATCCGAACCGCAACCACCCATCAACGTGAACAGGTCGAGAGGTTCGGCGTAGAGATGCACGAGATCCACTCTTGGGACGGTTCACTCGCCGAACTCGAGGGGCCTGTCTATCTCACGATCGACGTCGACGGTCTCGACCCAGCCTTTGCTCCTGCCGTGAGCCATCACGAACCAGGTGGTCTCACGATGCGCCAAGTGCTCGGCATCATCCACCACATTTCGGCCCAAATCGCCGAGCGACCTTCCGGCGTGCAGCTCGTCGGAGCCGACATCGTCGAGATCAATCCCGATCGTGACATCCACGATATGACGGCCATGGTCGGAGCAAAGCTCGTGCGTGAGTGTCTCGGCATTCTGTCGAGCGAGAGCTAGTCCTCGACGAGGGCGGCGACCTCACTCAAGAGCCGTGGTGCTTCGATTGCTAGCTAGCCGCCGAGCATCTTCTGAAGAAAGCCCTTTTTCTTTGGCTTATCGGCATCGGCGAGTGCGGCGCGCAGCCCGGCGATTGGGGTCGCGCCGATGTAGGTACTGTGGTGTTGGCCATCAACGAACGTCATGATCGTCGGCATCGACTGGACGCCGAAGCGTTGAGCCAACTTCTTCTCTTTGTCGACGTCGACCTTTGCGACGAGCACGTCGTCGGGAACTTCCGTGGCGACCTGTTGGAGATCGGGTGCCATTGACTTACATGGCCCGCACCATGTGGCCCAAAAGTCGACCATCACAACTCGGTGGTCGGCGAGAGCATCATCGAAGGTCGACTTGGTGAGAGCTTTGGGTTTTGACGTGGCCATAGGAGCCTTAACCCGGTTGATCGCTGTGGGATTCCGAAAAAAGATCCGTTTGCCCGTACAAATCATCTAATTTGTATGGATCTCCCTATGTCTGTGGCGGCGGCCCTCGCTGTAGGTTCGACGAACACCACAAGCGATTCGAACGAGGAACAAGTCATGTCACCAGAGTGGGGATTCGAAACACGTCAACTGCATAGCGGCCAGGTCGCCGATCCGACCACGGGCGCCCGAGCGGTACCGATCTATCAAACGACGTCGTACGTATTCAAAGACGCCGATCATGCGAAGAACCTGTTTGCCCTGTCGGAGATCGGCAACATCTATACCCGAATCATGAACCCGACCCAGGGCGTCCTCGAGGGCCGAATCGCTGCGCTCGAAGGAGCGGTCGAAACCGCAGTCGGCCTGCCCGGCGCACTCGCTACGTCGAGTGGTCAGTCGGCCGAAGTGTTGGCCATTTTGAACTTGGCGGAGTCGGGGGACCACATCGTTGCCTCGTCCTCTCTTTACGGCGGCACGTACAACCTGCTCCATCACACCCTGCCAAAGATGGGCATCACGACCACCTTCATCGACGACCCAGATGATCTCGACGCGTGGGGTGCAGCGGTGCAGGACAACACCAAGGCGTTCTACGGAGAGTCGATCGGTAACCCTCGAGCGAACGTCCTCGACATTGCAGGCATTAGCGAAGTCGCGCATGCCAACAATGTGCCGCTGATCATCGACAACACGGTGGCAACTCCCTACCTCATCCGTCCGTTCGAACACGGTGCCGACATCATCGTGCACTCGGCGACCAAGTTCATTGGCGGTCATGGCAACTCGATCGGCGGACTCATTGTCGACGGCGGTTCCTTCGACTTCGGTGCGAGCGGAAGGCATCCAATGCTCACCGAACCCGACCCCAGCTACCACGGCCTGCCCTACTGGTCAGCGCTGGGACCAGGTGCGTACATCATCAAGGCTCGCGTGCAACTACTCCGAGACCTCGGCACGGCGGTCTCGCCAATGAATGCCTTCCTGTTCTTGCAGGGTCTTGAGACGCTCAGTCTTCGAATGGAGCGGCATTTCTCCAATGCACAGAAGGTGGCCGAGTACTTGGATAGCCACGCCCAGGTCGAGAGTGTTTCCTACGCCGGCCTGCCATCTTCACAGTGGTACGACCGCGCCACCGATCTCGGCGGCGGGAAGGGCTATGGCTCGATCGTCGCCTTTGACATCGTCGGCGGATTGGATGCCGGCGTTGCATTTGTCAACAACCTCGAACTGCACAGCCACGTCGCCAACATCGGCGACGCCAAGTCGCTCGTCATTCACCCGGCGAGCACGACGCATAGCCAACTCACAGAAGCCGAGCAGGCAGCCTCGGGTGTTCGAGCGGGCCTTGTTCGGCTCTCGGTCGGTCTAGAAAGTATCGACGACATCATCGCCGACCTCGAGCAAGGTTTTAAAACCCTCTAGCTGAACCGGAGTTCGAGTTCTTCGAGGCGCCTCCGGGCGTCTTGAAGATCTCGTGCATACGTCTCAATCTCGTTCTGCAAGGCCTGAACCAGGTCGGTCTGTAGCAGACGAAGGTTCTCCGAGAACTCATAGGCATCCGTTGCACGCCGGTCGGCTTCAGCTACGTCGCGTTCAAGGTTCTCGAGTCGGTCGGTGCTGACGCCACCCGCCTCGATATCAGCGAGGCGACGATCGATTCGATCCTCGGCGTGGTCGATGCGGTAGACCATGAAGTCGCGCAGTTCGTCGTTCGCCGACGAATTGGCCTCGTCCATGCGCACGGCCAACGCCTCAATCGATGCTCGAGTTTCTTCAAGCGATGATTGGGTTTCGCTCGCTGTGGCGTGGGCCTGCTCGATCGAAAGCTGTGTTGCTTGACCCGCTTCGGCCGATTGATTCTGCGTTTCTGTCCAACGAGCTTCGAGCAACGAGGTGCGTTCCTCGAGGTTGTTGTGCGCATCGTTGGCTTGGTCGATCTGCTCTTGGGTGAAGTACGCGTTCTTCTGTACTTCCAACACACGTTCATCGAGAATCTGACGCTGGAGACCCGCTGTGTCGATGTGGTGCTTTGCTATCGCTGCCGACTGGTCTAGATCGAGCACACGCCTGTCGAGCGCGGCCATCCAATCGTTTGCAGCCTCGACCTGCTCATCGTGCATGTCGAGACGGGCTGCAGTATCCGTCTCTTCGGAACTGTTGGTCAGTTCCTCCAACGCGCGGGTGCGCTCGTCAAGGCTCGTGATGCTCTCGTTGACTATTTCGGTCGTACGAACATCGAGGCCCTTGATTCGCTCGCCAGCCTCGGCGATCTGCTCCTGGTTGAAGCTGATCTCTTGCTGGAAGTGGTCCAAGCGGGCTTCGGCTGCCTCGCGTGTTTCCTGCGTTTCGTGATCGTCGATTACCGCTGCTGCAACGACCGTGTTGTCCGTCTTTTGGTCGGCGAGGTCGGCGACCTTCTCGTCCAGTTCGGCGAGCAGTTGGTTGGTGCTATCGATGTCTCCGCGGGTGCTCTCCGACAGTGCTTCGAGTTCGGATGTGCGCTCGTCGAGCGAGGTAACGCGGTTCGTGAGTTCATCAGTGGTGCCGGTATCGACGACGACGTTCGCAACACTGTTGGTCTCGGCAGTGGCGAGTGAGGAGATGCGCTCGTCGAGTGAGGTAATGCGGTTCGCGAGTTGGTCGGTGGCGTTGGTATCGGCGAGCGATGTGAGGCGTTCGTCGAGTGCTGCGGTGGTCTCGTCGAGTGAGGTAATGCGGTTCGTGAGTTCGTCTGTGGCGCTTGTGTCGACGGGAACGTCTTCAGCCTCATCGAGGGTGGTGATGCGTTGGTCGATCGCCGTGAGCTGTTCATCGATTGTCGTGAACTGCTCGTTTGCGGCGTCGAATTGTTGCTGGGTGGTGATTGCTTGCTCATCGATCGCAGCGAACTGCTCATCGGCGGAGGTGACCTGCTGCAGCATCGTTTGTGCTTGATTCTCGAGGATGGCGGTCCGCTCGTCCAAGCCGTCTAGGCGATCGTTCGTAGCTGAGCTATCGATCTGTTCCGCCGCTGCTTCGGCACGCGTTACTCGTCCGTCCATCGACGTCATCCAGTCGTTGACGGCTTCGATTTGTTCTTGGGTGGTGTTGCCTTGGGTTTGGATGTCGATGATGCGTCCGTCGACGATGGTGACCCAGTCGTTGACGGCTTCGATTTGTTCTTGGGTGGTGTTGCCTTGGGTTTGGATG
>CAZBTI010000043.1:22865-25044 GCA_964494395.1 uncultured Acidimicrobiales bacterium
TCGATGATGCGTCCGTCGACGATGGTGACCCAGTCGTTGATCGCCTCAATCTTTCGATCGTGGGTCTCGACCGTTGATGCGACTTCGGCCACTTCGTCGAGGGACTGGCTCACGTCCGCTGACTGATCGGCACGTTCGACGAGGTCGAAGAGTTGTGCCTTGACGATCTTTGCGCGGTCTTCCAAGACGGTCGTGCGTTCGTCGAGCGAAGCCGACAACTCGGTAACCGAATCGATCTTGTCGTTGTATGACTCGACAGCTGGTTCAATGTTCGCGAGACGGTTCTCGATGGTGCTGTGCGAGTGCGGGGCGACCTTCTTTGCGTCAGCAGCGGCCTCTTCGACTGCCGCCTCGGCGTTCTGGACGCGCTCGGAGAGTTCGTTGAGTTGGCCGCTTTGACCGGTGGCTGCATCGGTGAGCATCTTCAGTCCGTCCTCGGACTGCTGTGCTCGCTGCGCCTGTTCGTGAACGCGTCCGGAGAGTGCGTTGATGTCATCGTCAACGCGTCCGGAGAGTGCGCTGATGTCATTGCCAATACGTCCGGAGAGCGCGCTGATGCCTTGGTCAACGCGTCCCGAGAGCTCGTCGAGTTCGGTACGGGTCCGGTCGCTTTGTGATCCCTGGGTGTAGCTATCGAGACGACTAGTCAGGGTTGTCAGCTGGTCTTCGGTCTGAGCGCTGTGCTGGTCAACTCGATTGGTCAAGGCAGTGAGATCGGCACCAGCTTGGGTGCCCTGATTCTCAAGGCGTTCGGTTACTTCAGCCAACTCGTCGATCTGCGCGTGATGTGCACCGGCAAGCTCGGTGAGGGCGGAGATGTTTTCCTCCATGTCGTCAGCGCGCTCATCTGCGAACCGACCAGCTTTGAGGGCCTGATCGGCGATGTTTTGCGCGTCGGCGATCGCTCCAGTGGTAGCGGCTGCAACGTCGTTCTGATTCGCAATGAGCTGCGTGGTGGCATCGAGAATTGCTGAGTGGGCCTCGACGGTCTTGCGGTGAGCAGCGAAGCGGCCCTCGAGCGACTCTGTGGTGCTGGCGGCCGTGCGATTCAGTGTTTCTTGGTCTGCGCGGTTCTCGTCAACTTTCGCTTCTAGGGCCCTGACGTGATTGGCAGAAGCCACTCGATCGCCAGCGCCAATACCCGAACGGATTTCGGCAATCTCGCTGAGTCCTTCGTCGAGGCGACGGTGTGCCTGGTCGACTTGGTCAACGAGTTCGGATGCACGAGCGTTGTTGTTGTCATCTGTGGTCTGGGCCCGCTTCTCGAGGTAGAGCACGGTCTGTGCAACCTGATCGTGCGCTGCTGCTTGCTCGTCGAGTCGAGAGGTTTGCTCGGCCAAAGAGCTTGTGAGGTCGTCGACTTGGTTCGTTGTGGCGCTACTCACATCGTCCGACACACGATCCATGCGTTCGTTGAGTTCGCTAGCGGTTTGGTCAACTCGTCCATGGAGGTCGTTGCTGGTTCGATCCAGGCGCCCCTGCAAGTCGTTCGTGGTGTGTTCTAGGCGCTCGTTGAGCTCGTTGGTGGTTTGTTCAACCCGCTCGTTGAGTTCGCTAGCCGTCTGGTCGACTCGCTCGTGGAGTTCGCTAGCCGTCTGGTCAACTCGTCCGTGGAGTTCGTTGGTGGATTGTTCGACGCGCTCACTGAGATCGTCCGAGTTCTGATCGACGCGTCCGCGAAGGTCGCCGACGGATTGTTCGATGTTGGTGAGCTTCTCGGCGTTGCTCTCGAAGTGCAGATCGGTGTCATTGAGTTCCGCGACACGAGCTTCGCGCTCGTCCTGGACTCGCCCGGAAAGGTCGGCGACCGACTGCTCGAGATCGATGATCTTGGTGTCGGTCGATTCGAGGCGCTCTCGGGTCGCTCGATGGTTGTCGGCGTTCGTTGCCCGATCGGCGTCCATGAGCTGTGCGAGGTCGGCGATCCGAGTAACGGATTGTTCGAGCTCAGCAATCTTTGTTTGAGCACCGGCGAGGTCGTTCGACAGCCGTTGCTCGTTCGCTGTCCGTGCGTCGCGTTCTGCATCGGACTCAAGTGAGACATCGCCCTGCCCAACGGAGTTCTCGAGATCGATGATCCTGCTATCGGCCACAGAGAGCTGATCGAGGATGCCCTGTTGTTCTGTAGTGAGGGTTTCCTGGTTGGCTGCGAGGGTTTGTTGTTCTGTAGTGAGGGTTT
>CAZBTI010000044.1:0-21015 GCA_964494395.1 uncultured Acidimicrobiales bacterium
GTTTCTTCGGCGTGGAGTAGCTACATCTCGGTTTTGGACGTCGACGCAACCGCCGAAGCGGTTGTGGCTGCTGGAGGAACGGTCTTGCTGGCGCCGATGGACGTGTCGAAGTCGGAGCGAATGGCGACCTTTGCAGATCCGACCGGGGCTGCGTTCTCCGCGTGGAAAGCAGGGGCACACATGGGCGTGGGCCTCGCCAACGTTGCCAATACCTACTCTTGGAATGAGCTACTCACGCGAGACGTGCCGACGGCTCAGGCCTTCTATAGCGAGGTCTTTGGGTGGCGCTACGACACTGAGCAGACGTCCACTGGCGAATACCTCATTATCAATGACGGCGCTGGCGGTCGGATAGCCGGAATGTTGGAAATGCCTACCAATGCGCCTGGAGAGAGGGTGAATCACTGGAACGTGTATTTCACCGTGGACGACTTGGATGCGGTTGTTGAGAAGGCTCAACAGATGGGCGGCCAGGTGGTGGCGCCTGAATCGATACTGCTGAAGACGAGGCGAGTGATCACCTTGGCCGATTCGTGGGGGGCCACCTTCACCTTGCTAGAACCACTTGCCCAGTAACCCCGACAACTGAACCCCACCACTCTGTCGCGCTGTCGGTGCTCGCCGAGATGGTCCGGCCCTTTCGCGCTTAAGTCTCCTATCCACAACACCGACATCGCTATCACTACCCATAGATAGGACCGACGCCGCTCATGGGTAGTTCGGCTCCCCTTGGGAACCAAGCGCGCCTGAGCACCGTCACACCCACCATGATGACCCCTAGCACCCCTGCCAAAGACACCGCCATCCCCCGTCAACCACTTGGACCAAGACGCACCATTGCCGGCGCCGGACTTGCCCTAGCGCTACTGATCAGCGCCTGCGGTAGCGATGCTGCCTCGATCATCGCTACCGAGCCGATTGAAAACCAAGACGGGTCCACAGCCGAGATCGACAACACCATCGATCAGCCGGGCGACACCCCCGTCGATGTTGACCTGCCCGTTGAGCCGGGCAACAACGCCGATCCGATTGACGTCGAATCAAGCCTCAACGATGACTGGCACCTGACAACCATCTCCATCGAAGGCGGCATCGAAACCACCTTGCCCATCCCCTTCGGTCGGCTAAATCCGACCCTCAACCTTGAAGGCACCACTATCTCGGGCCAGGACGGCTGCACCGAATACAGCGCCAACGTCACCTACGACATTCCCGACGGTTCCTTTGCAGACGACGGCACGTTCGCAGTCGACGCCATCGTTGGCCCCTTCGTCGTCCATGACATCGTCGCCACGAACCCAGATTGCATCGACGATGAAATCAGCAAGTTGTTCAACCAAGCGCTGCAATCGACGACCATCTTTACTATGGAGCCTGGCAGCTTCATGCTCTCCAATGGCGCAGATCAGCCAACCATCATGAACTTCGGTCCGCCAGCGCTCCCACCGAACCCACCCTCCCTGCCTGAGGTAGACCGCATTGCTGCCGACGACGACCTTGCCATGCCTGACCAAGACAACGAACAGGTTTTGGATGACCCCGCTGATGCTCCGCGAGCACCCTCCGAAGACTACGTCGGTCTCACCCTTGAAGCAGCCGAAGTCAAAGCTGAAACCGACGGTCACACGTTGCGACTAGCGAGCCTCGAAGGCGAACCATTGGGCGGCATCGCTGATGTCGACAACACCCGAGTCAATCTCACCATTACTGACGGGATAGTCACGGCGGCACACACCGGCTGACCCACCAGTGCTGGCCCCATGTCTTTTACTACGCTTCAGGCGTTGATTTCGGCTAGCTGATTGAGGATGCTGGTGAAATTTTCTACACCTTGGGCTCCAGTGACGAGGTGCTTGCCATTGAAGACCACCGATAGAACGTCGGACAGCGGCCGGTCCGACGCTCAAGGGGTCGGGCAAAGAAGGTGACAGGGTTAGACACCGCCAAAGTGGCAGTTCTTCTCCGATCAGGAAATACTTCAGCACCGCTGTAATGAGCAATCACGATCAAACCATAATGAAGGAGGCTTTTCCATGGCCAATGGTCACTCCGCCCACCACCGCCAACCCTTGTTAGGAAAGATCCCGACTATTGGTAAGAAGGCTCGAGCAAAGGCCGTAAAGGCGTTCGGGAAACATAAAGGCAATGTCGTCCCGACCTTCACCGAAGTGTCCAGCGGCTTCGAGCACATCCTTCTGAAGTGGCCTGACAGTTTTCCGGCCCTCGAGCTCGGGTCTCTTAACGCTCGGCGGAGCGCCATTCCAGAGGTGTTTGTCACCGGCGGTGTTGGACAACCCAACGCACTTATTGCGCTCGTCGATGGCAAAGCGGTCGACTTGGCCGCCGACTTTGGACTCCAGGGCCCGCGCGACGAGGGCGCCTATGATGTCGCTATTGGCGACATCGATAACGATGGCGAAGACGAGATCCTCGTAGGAATGGATTCGGGTATCTACCTCTACTCTCGATCTCCCGGAGAGGATCGGTACACCGAGTCGCGGCTAGACATCGAACTGCCCGACAGAGCAAACGCGGCCTCCATGACCCTTGCCGACACGCGCAAGTCGGGCAACCTCGACCTCTACGTGGGCACGTTCATTAAGCCGCAATTTCTCACACCGATCAGGTTCAATGATCCTGAAATAAGCGTCGACAACGCGTTCTACGTCAACCAAGGTGACGGGACATTCGTCGAGAACACCGAGGCTGCCGGGCTGAGCCTGCACCAGAACTGCTATGTTGCCGAGTTCGCCGATTTCACCGGCGACGGTTTCCCCGACTTAGTCGTGGCGCTGAACACCGACCGTCCAAGGATGTGGGGCAACAACGGCGACGGAACGTTCACCGAGAAGCAACTGCCCGGCGACTACGGCTTCTACATGGGCTTGGCCATTGGCGACTCGAATGGCGACGGACTCCCCGACTTCTTCCTGGGAAACGGTGGCAGGGTCGTGCCATATCCGGCCGCACGAGGCGACCTGACCAAAGACCAGAGGACCGACCTCAGCTCGAAGCTCTTCCGCAACGAAGGTAACTACATCTTCAAAGATGTCTCTCACGAAACCGGTACTGTCACGAACGCCTTTGCGTGGGGAGCAACGTTTGCAGACTTCACCAACAACGGGCGCCTCGACCTTGTGGTGACTGAAAACTTCGTTGGTCTACCGCTCGACCTGGGCAAGCACCTCGGGTCACCCGGAAAGCTCTTTCTTCAAGGTGTCGACGGCAAATTTGTTCGAGGCGAAGAAGCTGCTGGTGTCACGAACTATGACTATGGGTACCGTGCGCTCGCCATCGACCTCACCGGCAACGGCTTCAACGATCTCGTCATTGGCAATCTCGGTGGCCCGATGCGGTTCTTCCTCAACGATCTCCGCTAGACCGTTGCCGCTGGTGTCGATGGTCGTGGCCGTTCGTTCAGGTCGATGTACAGACCTATGAGATTGGACAGTACGACCAACTCCTCGCAACCGTCTACGCCTAAAGCTGGCTCGCACGACCATGGCCATCGGAATAGCACTCAGACGGAAGTGAAGAGGATCGTGATGCGCGCTAGTGGAGCTGGATGGTTATCGTTCGCTCGAAGATGCGCTCAACAGTTCGAGTTCGCTGTGCCCAAACAGCCAGAGTTGCGGCTACCGCAAGCACTGGGTACGCCATGAGCGTCCAGGCGGAACCGTCTGACCACAGGCGAGCTGCAGCAGCGATGTGCGCAGCAAGAATTGTCAGGCACACAAGACCAGTTTCGTGGTAGTCGGTATTGCGGAGTGGCGCTTTCGATGCTTCGTAGATCGCCGGAACGAACAAGGCGCTGATGACGACCATGAAGAAGGCACTGCCCACGACCAGGCTGAAGAGTCCGAGCAACAGACTCGAGTCAGAGAATCGATCGCTGGCGATTGCGTGAAACATGTCGGCGAGTGGTTGTAGGGCGACCGTCAACACGAGAGCAATCCATCGCCATCTTGGAACCTTCACCACGCTCTCGCCTCCCACATACTGTGATTGCAATCCCGCCCGTATGTCAGGTCGGCCGACTCACGCGGTAATTGAGGCCAAAGCGGTTTGCGAGTGTCGATGCTGCTTTCTACTGTGGCGACCGCTGGGGCTCATCTGGCCTGCATCTCTCACCCGATGGCAGCACTCTCGCGTATGTCGACCACGCAGACGAACGAGCCGAGTCTCCTCCGCGAAGCTCTGGATTCCGTAGAGGCCAAAGTTCGCTAGTTGAGCGAAAGTGCCTATTCGGTGCAGTGAACGGCCAAACCGATACTTCCTTTATGGATGGTCTGAATTTACGTCGCGAAGTGCTCACACTGCTCGTTAGGCAGCCGGATTGGCAGCCGTTGGTCGACAGCCCCCAGGCAAAAATCCTTGAGGAACTCGAGGCAATGGAATGGGTCCTCCTCACCAAAGAAGATGACGCCTATCGCTGTGAATTGACCGAACGCGGCTTCGAGCGGCACCGCCTTTGGGGCGATGAGCGCCGTCTGAGGCCTCGGTCAACGGTTGAGAACGCGGATCACTCAGAACAAGATTTGGACGAGCGCCGGGCTGCGTGAACAACGACGTTTTCCGTCGCCGATTCGACTGCCTACCCGGCCGGTTTCGGTAAGGCGCGCGGGTAGATTCCTGACACCTGTTTCATCCTGGGTGTTGCGAAGGGCGACTTTGCGACGGCGGAACATCGGGCGCTGATTCGCGTTCGCGAGGTCCTAGCTGCCTTCGAAGAAGCGTCGGAGCGCTTCGATCCACTCGGCGATTTCTTGGTCTGGGGTCTTGTCTGCCATGACTGAAGTTTATTGCATGCCGACGTCCGCTGGATCGAATCGCTCGAATTGGGCGCTGGCGACGGTCATTAGTGAGCGGCCTAAATCTCGGTGCCGGTCGTGGTCTCGATGTGGTCGGGGATTGCTTCACTCGTGGTGCCGGTGTTTGTGGTTTCGCTCGGCTCGAAGAGCAGTAGAGATGCTCCCATCTTCGACTGAGGTTTGTGTTCTACTCCCTTGGGCACAACGAAGAGTTCGCCGGGCTTGAGGTCGATGGTTCGATCGCGCAGTTCGATCTCGGCGGCCCCCTCGATGAGCAGAAAGAGTTCGTCGGTCTCGTCGTGCTTGTGCCAAACGAACTCTCCTTCGATGTGCACCAGCTTCACGTCGTAATCGTTCACGGTTGCCACTGTTCGAGGCGACCACGTGTCATCGAACGCAGTGAGTGCTTTGGCGAGATTGATCCGTTCATTCATATTGCTAGTCAAGCAGCTCCACTATCAGAGCCGCCCCCCGGCTTCCTAAAATCCACTGTCACACCCCCTCGATACGTTGTTCCTCATGGAGTCGAACACCAGTTCTCAAGCTGGTTCTCGTGAAGGGGCCAGTACTGGGCCAGCCTCGTGGTCTGACGATCGTCGTCGGCTCGATCGCGCCTTGGCCGATGGGGTCGGGGTCGTTCGCGATGTCTTGCTCCAGCTCGATCCTGTCGATCGGTTGGCGACGCTCGGCAAGATCGCCATCATCCTCGACTCACTCGAGGCCGATGCAATCGCGCAACAGCTCGCTGCCGGCGTGCCCACTCGCAAGGTCGAAGACATTGTGCACAAGTCGGGTCGCGGCGGTTCTTCCAAGCGAACGGTCAAGCAGAAGACTCGCCGTGGCGCAGTGCTTTTAGAGAACCCCGACCTTGGCAACAAGATGGCCGACGGCACGCTGTCTGCTGAACAGGTCGATGTGCTCGCCGCGGCGTCGGCAAAGACCGATGGCGACGCCGCGCATGATGTCGAATTGATCGAGAAGGTGGCTGCCGCTCCCCCGGAGCAAGCAAAGAAGGTCGCCGACGAGTTCGTACGCAATCGGCTCACTCAAGACGACGTCGACGCTGCCTACGCGAAGGCTCGCAAAGCCCGGCGTTTACAGCGTTACTCGAACGAAGAACGCG
Source organism: uncultured Acidimicrobiales bacterium (assembly GCA_964494395.1). Lineage (GTDB taxonomy): Bacteria > Actinomycetota > Acidimicrobiia > Acidimicrobiales > SHLQ01 > SHLQ01. The sequence goes on from CAZBTI010000044.1 coordinate 5,935, forward strand.
GTACCGATGTGCTGCTGATCGAAGGGCCAGCGGTCGATATCGATCGCATCGAATCTCGCATCGACGACATCTCCGACAGGTTCTATCGAGACGATGGTGGCCGTGACGTTGCCTCGTGTAAGCACCAGCGCACCCGGGATCAACGGCGCTTTGACGCAGCGATGGCACTTCTGGGTGAAGGGGAGTCAGGCGAGCGAGGCGATGGGTCCAATGCGGCTCAACGTCCGGCTCGTGCAAGATCCGAGAAGTCGGTGATCATCATCAAAGCCACCCTCGAACAAGCCCGAGGTGATGACCCGACACCGCTCGTGCTGGCCGATGGGGCTCCGCTGCCAAAAGCTGTGGTCGATCGTTTGGCCTGCGGCTCGGACTTCGTTGGTCAAGTATTCAGCGCCGACGGCGAGATCCTCTCCCAAGGACGCGCGGTGCGATCCGCAACGTTTGCTCAACGCCTCACACTCATCTCCCGCGATGGTGGCTGTGTTCTCTGCGGGCTATCGCATTCGAAGTGCGTTGCCCATCACCTCGACCCCTGGACGAGCCAGCTCCTCGGCGAAACCAACACCGACCGGATGGTGCTTGTGTGCACCGACTGTCATGGCCACATCCACGACAACGAACTCACCCTCTATCGAGATAGTGATGGTGTCGGTGGGGGCGTGTGGCGCACCCGGCCGGCGAGACCAGAGGAGTTGCCAGCTAACGGACCTCGAAGATCAGATTCGCAGAGAGGTCAGCGAAGAAAGAACAGACCGGCATCGCGGCCGACGGCCGAAACGGCGCTACCGAATGAGACTCCGCTGTTTACTCAGCGAGAGTAGAGCGATCACAACTTGTTCATGACCGCCGTGGAATGATCCCAAGACTCGGCCCGTTTCCAAATTATGACGATCGCAAACCCCACGACTCGAACCTTGGTCGGTTTGGCCCTGTTCGTTGTGACCGTGCTGCTAATCGTTGGCTTCTCTGGAGGCACGATGGGTGCCCAAGAACTTCCTGCGCTCGCGGAACTGAGCCCGACGGTGTCGACTCCGACCACCACTCCTCCCCCATTCCTGCCTTCAGCGTCATAGCTGCTCGCCACCTCAGCCACGAAATACGGCAGTTCCGCGTCACGACAGTCTCGAGGCGAGGGTGAGCCCGCGAGCGTTCCCAAAGTGGGGAGAGTCGTGAACGTTGGCTAAACGTCAGGTTGCTCCGGAAGTTGCCGAGCTCGCCCATTGGTTATCCATACATGTCCGCCACTATGTCAGCCGCACCAACCGTCTCCACAAGCGCCAACGAGTTCGCCCCTGAGGTCACTTACGAGTGTTACGACCTCGGCGTATCCGTCGATGCGTATGACCGCATGCTCCTCGCAATGGCCGAAGTGCACGCCGAGCATTCGAACGTCGCGTGCCACAGTGACACCTTCAGCGAGCGTCCACCGTTCGTTATGCCAGCCGCCGCGATGGCTATCGCCTAAACCGCCTGTCTCGGGTTCTCCTTGCGGACGAGCGAGAACTAGTCCTCGCTCGCCTGGAGGAGATGACTCACGAGTTGCGATCGGCTGCGAGGGATAACATCCCGACGTGGCAGCGGCTCAGCGAAGGATTGCGTATCTGTGCTCAGAAGTCACCATCACTGGTTCACCGAACCGGCGGGTTGACGCGTTTGAGCACGACCTCATGTTGGCTGCGCTCCGACCGGCCTTCGCCGAGCGCTCTATGGATATCGTCGAGGTCCGTTGGGACGATGCCGACTTCGACTGGTCGTCCGTGGACGCAGCGATTATCGGGACCACGTGGGACTACGGGAACCGCGCTCAGGAGTTTCTCAACACCCTCGAGATAATTTCGAGTCAAACCACACTGTTCAACTCAGTCGCCACCGTCCGTTGGAACTTCGATAAGCGCTATTTGCGTGAACTCGAAGCCCAGCGGGCGGCGATGATTCCGACGGTCTGGATCGACGAGCCCGATGGCGAAGCGATCAAAGCGGCGTTCGAAACGCTCGGATGCGATGACCTCGTGGTGAAACAGCAGATCGGCGCAAGCAGCCGTGGGCAACACCGGTTGGCACTCGGGGATCCCCTGCCGAAGATGAATCAACCCATGATGGCCCAAGCGTTCCAGCCGTCGATCCTCTTCGAGGGCGAGTACAGCTTCATTTTCATCGACGGCGAGTTCTCACATGCCGTCCTCAAGCAGGCCGCGGCTGGTGACTATCGGATCCAGTCCGAATACGGCGGCACAGAGTCGGTTCACTCCCCCACTCGAGCGGACCTCGAAACGGCTGCTGGTGTTCTTGCATTGGTCGAGGAATCACCGCTGTATGCACGCGTCGACATGATTCGCGGCGAGACAGGGTCGCTGCTCCTCATGGAACTCGAGTTAATCGAGCCGTACCTCTATGTTGAACAAGGCCTCGAGCTGGGAGCGATGCTCGCCGCCGCAGTCGTTCGCCGACTCGAAACCCGCTGACTCGATCGGCCGTCCTGTTAGGACAGCTTTAGTAGATAACTTCCATCTCGGGTGTGTGGGAGATCGACTGGAAGACCACGCAGTAACGCTCGGTCAGCTTGATGAGCGTGTCCTTCTGTTCTTGCGTCGCGTCGGTGTCCATGTCGAAGGTGAGCCGGATGTTCTTGAACCCGACGGGAGCTTCCTTGTCGACCCCGAGCGTTCCTCGGGCATCGATATCGCCTTCGGCCGAGATTGTTGCGTCGCGCAAGTCGACCTCAATCGCAGTAGCGACGGCGTTGAGGGTGACGCCAGCACAGGCGACGAGCGCCTCGAGCAACATGTCACCGGAGCACACCGCCATGCCGCTGCCGCCCGCCATGGGATGCAGCCCTGCTTCGACGAGCTTGCCGCCTGTTTCGACCTTGCAGGTCACCCCTTCGCCGAGCTTGCCTGAAGCCGACAGCGTGAAGATCGCCGTGTCAGCGTCTTCCCTGTACTGCTCCTTGATCGGGGCCTGGAGGGTGCGAAGTTCTTGAGCGTCCATATCTTCCTTAGTTCTGACGAGTGAGCTCCAGCCTAGGAGGTCTGCGACGTCCTGGTTTAGAGAATCGCGCCTGTTTCCAAGGTGTTCGGCACTTGGGCGTCTGCGCGAGGTCTCTGCTCAAACAAACTCAGGGCGATTCATCCCGTAGCCGCGAACTCGTTCGAAGACTGAGAGGTCTCGCTAGAGCTGGTAGCTCGCCACGGTGCAACCCACCGCAAAGATGGGAATCGGCGTATAGAAGTGCACGATCCCTCGAGGTCGAGCGCCTTGAGGTTGTGCGCCCGCTGAGCCAGAGGCGGCGCCGCTCACTGCGATGAACGTGCGAATCTCGAAGCCACCTTGGCCCGCGTCGGCGTAGACCGTGGCGTCGTCGTAGTCGAGCAGCGCGGCCTTGTCGTTGCGGCACCAGCGATCGAGAAAGTCTCGATCCCACGGTTCGTTGATCTTGCCGCTGTCGGGTGTCGCCGGCCAGTGCGAGATTCCGCCGGTTCCGATGAGTGCAATGCGTTCGGGAACAGCATCGGCTGCACGTCGAAGGGCCTCGCCTAGCGCCCACGCTCGAGGGAGTGGAGTGAGGGGCGGCCCTTGGCAGTTGATGTTGACCGGGATGATCGGGATATCGAAGTTGGGGGTGAGGAAGTGCAGCGGCACCGCAATGCCGTGATCGAACTTCCACTCTTGGGCGTAGCTGACGTCGACGGTCTCCATCACGTTGCTGATGATGCGCTCGGACAGATCGCTGTTACCGGGTGCCCGGAACGTGTCGATCCCCAACCATGCTGCATCCTCGATCGGCCCGTCGTAGAAGTCGGCCATGCCCATGGCGAACGACGGCATGTTGTTCATAAAGAAGTTGGCGAAGTGCTCTGCTGCGACCACGATCAGCGCATCGGGCTTCGTGGCCTCGATGTCGGCACGCATCTGGTCGTACGCCGCGTACAACCCATCACGAGCTTCGGGGTCGGCTTGATCAGCCCGGCCGGTGATCCCCGGCGCATGGCTGCACACACCTGCATACACAAGCGGCATGGGTTACTCGCCCCCCTCTTTCTCTTTGGCGGCTGCGTCGTCTACGTGCGATTCGGAGGCTCGAATCTGGCCGAGGCTCTCGGCGTGTGCAGCTGTTCCTTCGTAGCCAGTCATGGCGTAGACGCCCTCGCGAACCGGACCGTGCTTCTCGACTCCATCGCGCATGCGTTGCAGATAGTCGGCCCACTCGATCTGGTGGAGCGCAGCGAAGTGCATGAGAATCTGACCGTTCACACCGAGGTGAAAGAGCTTCCCGATATCTGGCTCGACGATCGCTGTCTGCTCCTCGTTGGTCAGCTCGAACCCGGCGAGGGCGCCTTCGCGGTCAGCCATATAGGAGGCTTGCATGCCCTCATCTCGATTGAGTTCGAAGAGAAACTTCTGCACGTAGTACAAGCTCATAGGAGATTCAGCCTCATTTCATCCTCCGAGCTGGGGTATCGAGTGAGTGTCGAACGCGATGGCGATGTTCTTGGTCTCCATGTAGAAGTCGAAGCTCCAGTCACCACCATCACGGCCAATGCCGCTCGCCTTGGTGCCACCGAACGGTGCTGGCAAGTGGCGAACGTTCTGCGAGTTCACCCAGATCATCCCGGCCTCGAGTTGGTGGGCCACCCGGTGGGCTCGGCCCACGTCGCTCGTCCACAAGTACCCGGCGAGACCGTACTGGGTATCGTTCGCGGTCTTCACCGCATCAGCTTCGTCGGTGAACGGGATTGCCGTGAGGACCGGCCCGAAGATCTCCTCCTGGGCGATCCGCATGGCGTTGTTGGCCCCAGTGAACAACATTGGCGCAACCCAGTTGCCGCCCTCGGGCGCATCGGCCCACGGAGTGCCCTCGACCACGGTCGCTCCGTCTTTCTCGGCAATGCCTCGATAGCCCGACACCTTCTCGTGATGGCGAGGGTGGATGAGTGGTCCCACGATCGAGGTTGGGTCGAGCGGGTGTCCAACGGGCACGCCTCTCATCTTGTCGGCCAGACGCTCGGCGAACTGGTCGTAGATCGACTCTTGGATCAGCACCCGACTCGACGAGGTGCAGCGCTCGCCGTTCAGGCTGTAGATCATGAAGATCACCGCATCGAGTGCTCGCTCGATATCGGCATCGTCGAACACGATGACCGGGTTCTTCCCACCCAACTCGAAGTGCACCCGCTTGAGCGTCGGAGCGCCTTGAGCTTGGATCATCGATCCGGTCGACGACTCACCCACGAACGCGATGGCCTTGATGTCGGGATGTTCGGTGAGGCTCTTGCCCGCGGTCTCGCCCATTCCGTGCACCACGTTCAGTGCACCTGCGGGTAGGCCAGCAACGAGCGCGATCTCTGCGAGGAGGTGAGCGGTATACGGGCTCCATTCGGCAGGTTTATGCACGACCGTGCAGCCAGCGGCGAGAGCTGGTGCGATCTTCCACGTGCTGAGCATGAACGGGGTGTTCCACGGCGTGATCACGCCAACCGGCCCGATCGGATGACGGGTCGTGTAGTTGATGTGGTCGGCGGTCGGCAGCGACTGGCCATCGGCTGCGCTTGGTGCTTGGTCGGCGAAGAACCGGAAGTTCGCCGCACCCCGCAACGCAGCGTGACTCATAAAGCGCATGGTCTGACCGGTGTCGACGCACTCGGTTACGGCGATCTGGTGGGCGTTCTCTTCGATGAGGTCCGCCACTCGATGAAGAACGCGCTTGCGTTCTGTGCCCGCCATTTCACCCCATACACCGAAGGCCTCGGTCGCCGCAGTCGCCGCCGCGTCGATATCTCTGGCATCGCCCGCTGCCACATCACCCAAGTGCGAACCGTCGATCGGCGACTGGTTGGCAAAGGTCTCCCCCGATACCGACTGCATTTGCTCGCCAGCGATCAGATGTGGAAGCGGGGAGGCTGCAAACCTCGCCAAGTGCTCATTCGCGGCCGACCGGTTCTCTTCAAAGGTGTGTGCGGAAGCCACTAGCTTGCGTGTCCTGTACTGCGCTGCTCTGCGAGGTGCTTGCGGACATGGTTTCGATTGATGCGGTAATCAGGGTCGATCTCGTGCAGTTCGATCGACCACGCAATCGCGAGCGGGCTGCCCTCATCTCCAGCTGCGAGTTGTCCTTCGGCCGCGTCGAGCAGCGTTTCGATGAAGTTGGTCTTGAGGGCTGCGTCTCGGCCCGGCCCGACCCGGACGGCAATCGCCACGAAAGCCAAATTTTCCGACCCGCTCGCTACCTCGAAGTGATCTCGTCGCGCAGCGCGAGTACGCAGGGCATCGAGCGATGGCAACTCATGGCCAAGACCCGCTGTGTGTACGGCATGGACGAGGGCACCGATGTCGTGATGGTTTGCCACATTGGCTGAGTACTCGATCGTGATATGCGGCATGTATTCCCCTTGGACATGTTCCCTTGCCCGGTATGTTTAACATGTGTAGCATATCGACGCGACGGAAGGCTTCACAATGAAATTTCTCTCCTACACCGTCGACGATGCGCCAGCCTTCGGACTGGTCAGCGCCGATGGCCAAGGCGTTATCGAGCTGGGTTCGAGTGAGCGTCAACGCATCGAAGGCGTGACCAACCTCGGCCAACTCGTAGGAGAAGGTCGTCTCGACGATGCTCGAGTCTTCGTCGATGAGGCCGCCGACCACGCACTCGACGACATCTGCTACGAACGCCTCCTGCCCTGGCCTGAGAAGATCTTCTGTATCGGCGTCAACTATGGCGGACGGTCCGCAGAGTACGAAGACAAGACCGACGCCGACCGACCCTCGGTATTCGTCCGCTTCCCAGACTCGTTCACTGGCCATGAGGGCGACCTACTCCGGCCTCCCGAGAGCGAGCAACTCGACTACGAGGGCGAGATCGTCGTGGTCATCGGCAAGGCCGGGCGACGTATTCCGGTCGCCGAGGCTCGCGACCACATCGCCGGCCTCTCCCTCGGCAACGAAGGCACGGTCCGAGATTGGGTGCGTCACGCCAAGTTCAACGTCACCCAAGGAAAGAACTGGGATTCCAGTGGAGCGATCGGCCCGCATTTGGTGACGCTCGACGAGATCGGCGACTTCGAAGACCTGCACATCACCACCCACGTCAACGGCGAACTGCGCCAAGACGACTCCCCCGCAACGATGAAGTACTCGATCGAATACCAGGTCCACTACCTCTCGACCTTCACGACGCTGCGCCCCGGCGACATCATCTTCTCGGGCACCCCCACAGGCGCTGGAGCCCGATTCGACCCGCCGAAGTGGCTCGTCCCCGGCGATGTCATCGAGGTGTCCGTCCCCGAACTCGGCACTCTCCGAAACACTGTCGCCGACGAGGTTCGAGGCTGATGGCCAAGGACGTGAGTAGCGAAGGACTCGCAATGCGAGATTTCTCCGAGTCGCTCCCGATGGCGTTGCTGCAAACTCGTGAGGTAGTCATGGCAATCTTTCGACCACTGTTGGCCGAACACGACCTGACCGAGCAGCAGTGGCGCGTGTTGCGGGTCCTCGCATCGGTCGCGACCGCACTCGAAGTGGGCCAGGTCGTAGAGGCGACAAACCTCCTGGCGCCGAGCCTGTCTCGCATCCTCAAAGACCTCGAAGCCCGTGGTCTCGTCACCCGGAGCGCTGTGGAGCAAGACCAACGCCGCGCACAGATCGGTCTGAGTGCAACAGGTTTCGAACTGGTGAAAAAGATCGCACCACAAAGTGAGGCGCTGTACAACAAGATCGAAGCATCGTTCGGCCAAACCGAACTGACCCGCCTCCTCGACCAGCTGGCAACACTGCGAGACAAGACCGCACACATCGATCCGACTGCGATATGACTATTTCTATGTTCAGCTGCAGGGAGAGACGCAAATGATCGAGAGTTTCAGATGATCACTTCCGCCGATGCCGCAGCCGAAGCTGCTCTCCTCGACGAGGCCGAGCGCACCGCAACCCAGATTCGTCAGACCACCGAGGTGCACGGCGACCTCACGATCGACGATGCGTATGTAATCCAAGCCGAGTGGGAGAAGATACGCCTCGATCGAGGTGAGACGCTCGTTGGTCACAAGATCGGGTTGACCAGCCGTGCAATGCAGGCGGCGATGAACATCACGACTCCAGATTCGGGCTTTCTCACGAATGCGATGGTGTTCGAACCGAACACCGAACTCGACGCGGCCACCTTCTGCGACCCGAAGCTCGAAATCGAACTGGCCTTCGTACTCGCCGCCGACCTATCGGGAGCCGACCCCTCCGTCGACGACGTTCTCGACGCCACCGATCATGTGGTCCCTGCGGTCGAACTGATCGCCGCGCGGTCTTTCCGCCGCGACCCCAACACCGACCGCACTCGCACAGTGGTGGATACCATCTCGGACAATGCCGCCAACGGTGGCATCATCATGGGCGGAAACCCGATCGAGCCGCGCGAGATTGACCTCCGGTGGATCGGGGCGCTCGGCTCTCGGAACGGCACGATCGAAGAGACCGGTATCGCCGCTGGCGTGCTCGGCCATCCGGCATCAGGAATCGTGTGGCTCGCCCGCCGCTACCACGAACAAGGGCTGTCACTCCTCAAGGGCCAGATCATCCTGGCCGGATCGTTCACCCGTCCGATCGACGTACGGAGCGGAGACGAGTTTCACTTCGACTACGGACCGCTCGGCCAGTTCGAAACACGTTTCAAATGAGCGACAAATACCATCAGGAACGACTGGAGACACCTCCGCCCCCATCAGGCTGCCCGGTGCACAGCACGTGGAGTCCGCTGAACGAGGACTACCTCGAAGAGCCATACCGCATTGCTGGCGAACTCCGCGACGCCCATCCGGTCTTCTACTCCGAGGAGTTGAACTATCTCGTCGTCACCGAGATGGACGAGATCCAACGCATCTTCCACGACCACGAAACCTTCGCATCGGCAAACGTCCAAGACCCGGTCTTTCCCCTGGCCCCTCAGGCGCAAGAGGTGCTGAGCGCAGACGACTTCGACCCGGTAGCGGTTATGTCGAACCGTCCTGAACCCGACCACGGCAAGATCCGGCGCTACACCCGTCAAGGGTTCTCGAACAGTCGGATCAAAACACTCGAACCCTTCATTCGGCGTCGGGGAAACGAGCTGATCGACGCAATGCTGGCCAACGGATCGCCAGCAGAGTTCGTCGAATCCCTCGCCTTTCCACTTCCCGGCGAGACCGTCTTCCGGTTCATTGGCTTCCCCGAAGCCGACGACGAACTGCTGAAGAACTGGTGCGATGACCGCAAGGCCTTCTCGTGGGGTCGACCAACAGGGGCAGAACAAGCAGCGATTGCCGAGCAGATGCTCGCGTACTGGCGCTACTGCCGAGAGTTCGTCGCGTCCAAACGAGAAGACCGTGGCGACGACTTCACCAGCGAGCTGATCAGCAACCATGAGGCGAACCCAGACGACATGACGTATCGAGAGGTCGAGTCGGTGGTGTACGGCCTCTCGTTCGCTGGCCACGAGGCCGTCACTGCACTCATGTGCAACACCTTGCAGTGCATCCTTCCCCGCCGCGAGGTCTGGGAGGCCATCGTTGCTGACCACTCGCTCATCCCAAACGCGATCGAAGAAGTGCTGCGTTTCAATTCGAGCCAGATCTCCTGGCGTCGTCTCACCACGGTTAACACCGAAGTCGGCGGTTATCACGTACCAGCGGGAACGGGTATCTTCTTGAATTTCGCGTCAGCAAATCGCGAGAGCGATGTCTTCGAGAACCCCGACGAGTTCGATATCTACCGACCGAACGCTGGCCAACACATCTCTTTCGGCAAGGGTGTTCACTTCTGCCTCGGGGCAAATTTCGCGAAGCTCGAGGCTCGCCTGGTGACCGAGATGCTCGCCGAACAGATACCCACCTTGCGTTTGGTCGACGACCAACAGTGGCACTATGCACCGAACATCACGTTCCGTGGCCCGACTGCGCTGAATCTCTCCTGGGGCTAAGAACGACGTGCCGGAACTCAGTTGTTAAGCACCCTTTCGACTTGTTAACCGCGTCTCTGGAATTGTCGTGACCCCGAGTTCCGTTTCCCCTACATGTCACTTCGAAAGCTCCTCTCCCGCATCGCCCTTGTCGGACTCGTACAAGCGGGGATCCTCGTCGCCATTATTGCTGCGTCCTCCGGAACGCAAATGTCTGCCCAAGAGGCCAGCGCGATTTTGCTGCCTGAACCCCCACCGGTCGAGATTGAACCCTCGACTCCAGCGCCCGCGGTGGTCCCCGGCTCTGAACAGGGTCTTTTCGGACCTGCGGCTGGCGTACGAGCCGGCGACTTGATCGGTGACGGACCGTTCATTATCGAGGGCGACGCGTTCATCGTGACCGATGAGCTTGGCGACAGCACTCTTGTACTTAGCGAGGACTTCCGTTCGAGCCGAGGCAATCAGCAGCTCGTGATCTCTCTGCAGACGAACAGCGGAACGAGGATCGAACTCGGCGAGTTGAACCCTCAGGGCGCTCAGGAGTTCGATGTTCCCTTCATCAACCTCGACGTGTTCGATGAACTCGTCATCATTGATGAGCCCTTCGAGCAGGTCATCGGAAGGGCCGACCTCGCTCCCCTCACGTAACGTTCTCGATGGGTGCCGGCGCAGGTGGAACGATCGCTGTTTCCTGGGCCGTGAGTGAGTGTCGGTTGAACAGCGGACGCCACGGGGATCACGAGCCAAGCAAGTGCGTAGAGAAGAACGGCGGTCGACCCTGATGCACTTGGCTCTAACCCTCGCTCCATTGCCACGCGGGAATGTCTCGCGAGTCGTAACGTTGACATCGTCGGCGGGAGCGAGAGGGATCAAATAATGGGATCAAACGGACCGGCTCTCCTTGGAGCCAAGCTCACCGCCGATGGCGTTGCTGCCTTCGTCGAACGCGTCATGTCCCGTGCAATCGACGCTCACCATGCCAACGACAACCCGGCTGGTAGCGGAGGTAGTTCAGGTGATGCGACTCCCATCTGCATTTGGGGTGTGCACGGCATTGGAAAGACGGCGCTCGTCGAAGACCTTGCCACGCGCAACGGATGGCGATTCGCTTATGTCGCCCCCGCACAGTTCGAAGAGATGGGCGACCTGCACGGCCTGCCGATCAGCGACGGCACAACGACCGAGTTCGCTCCCCCAGATTGGGTCCCAACAGAAGCCGGGCCTGGCATCCTCTTGCTCGACGACTTCAACCGAGCCGACGACCGCATCTTGCGCGGCATCATGCAGTTACTACAGCGCGGCGAGCTGATGAGCTGGTCGCTTCCCCCCGATTGGCACATCGTCGTTACGGCGAACCCGGAAGGGTCCGACTACAGCGTCACTCCACTCGACGACGCAATGCTGACCCGCATGCTTCACGTCAGCATGGAATTCGAACCAAAGGTGTGGGCGCGCTGGGCGACCGGCGCTGGTGTTGACGAGCGAGGCATCGCCTTCGTGCTCACGTATCCGGAGATGGTCACTGGATCACGAACCACGCCCCGCTCGCTGACCTACTTCTTCGAGCAGGTCGCGCCAATCGACGACCTGCGAGCCAACTGGGATCACGTCCACGCTCTCGCGTTGAGCGCACTCGACCCTGAGGCGGCCTCAGCGTTTATGTCGTTCGTCAACGACGATCTCACCGAACTGGTCGCTCCCGAAGACATCCTCGACGGCGACTGGGCCTCCACGTCCGGACGAGTTGCGCACTTGGCTCGCGATGATGATGGCCAACGCCTCGACCGTCTAAACGCCATGACCACTCGCCTGTACCTCGCTGTCACAGATGTTGGTTTCACGCCGACCGAAACACAGGGCGAGAATCTCGTTTCGTTTCTGCTCCACGATGCGCTGCCCAACGACTTACAGATGATGCTGCACCGAGAACTCATCCGAGACGGCGGCCCCGAGCTCAAAGAGGCCCTTCGAGATAAGAGGCTCGCTGCCCTAACCCTCTCTGCGCTGTGACTGACCTGCCCCAGGACTCCGACGAGTCACGGGTCGCGGCAGGCGTGGCCGAAGCCGAACTCGGTCGAGCGGTCATTGCATTGATTCGCCACGAGCCGTTCTTCGGCCACCTCTTGTCGGGCATCAACCGCGACGTCAGCGACCGCACCGAGACCGTCGGCGTGTCGTTTCGCAACGGGCGCCCAGTGCTGAGCGTTAACCCGGAGTTCTTTGTGAACGGCGTCGACCAAGACAACCAGAGAAGCGCCGTCATCAAACACGAGGTGCTGCACCTGCTGCTCAATCACGCAACTCGAAGAGACACCAAACGCCACGACCCCCAACTCTTCGACCTGGCCGCTGACCTCGTCGTCAACCAAATGATGGGTAACCACTGGCAACTACCGCCGGGCGCAGTGCTCCTCGACTCGTTCAGCTTCGAACTTCCGCCCAATCAAACGCTCGAGTGGTACTACCAAAAGCTTGGCGAACACCGCGACGAGATCTCCTCGGAGATGGAGCCGGGTCACTCCGATCACGGCGACTGGGACGAACAGCAAGACGCTGAGAGCGAGATTGTCGAGAACGAGTTGGCCCGAGCCGTCCAAGACGCAAAGGAACAGGCCGGGGACACCTTCGGTCTCCTCCCCCAAGAGATCCAAGAGCTGGCGAACAGATTCGTTCGAGATAGCGATTCATCGGTCGACTGGAGGCGCGTCGTTCGGCTGTTCACGACGTCGAGCCGCCAAACCCGGATCTCGAATACGCTTCGTCGTCCGTCGAAGCGCTACGGAACATATCCAGGAACGAAGGTGAAACGATTCCAACGCGTCGCGGTGGTGGTCGACACCAGCGGTTCGGTCAAACAAGACGCTCTCAGCCGTTTCTTCACCGAGGTCCATGACATTTGGCGTCAGGGTTCGCAGGTGACGGTCATCGAAGCCGACAACCTCGTTCGTAAGAGTTGGGAGTACCGGGGTTCAACACCACCGAAGTTCCAAGGACGGGGCGGCACGAAATTCGATCCGGCTCTGCAATGGGTAGCCGACGCGCGACCGAGATTTGATGCGACGATCTACTTCACCGATGGCAAGGCCTCCGCTCCGACCGTCAATACCGGGACCAAGTTGCTCTGGGTGCTTCCAGCTGATGGCAGTGACGTTGTGCTGGACGGCCATCGAGTGGTCAAGCTCACGCCGTAACGGGCGAGTTCACTCACGAATCGGGTTCGGTCCCTCTGGGGCGAGTCGGCGGCCCTTGCGCCACTCGGCCCGGACCAACGGAACAAGTTTTCGAGGGATGTGCTCGACCCCTGAACCAACGAGGACGATGACCTCCAAATTCGGTAGATCGAGCAGCGGGGTCAGGTCGGTAATGCCCGTTGACGTGCGTATGTCGAGAACTCGTAGCCTCGAAGCGTGTCGCAGGGTTTCGAGTGACAAGGGGTTCCTCGCTCGAACAATGGAGAGAACTTCCATTCCTTCGAGTTCGCCAACGTTGCCGAGGTCCTCAAGCCCTGGACCCCAGAGGCGAACGTCGGGGTGGGCAAGCGTAGTTCCCTTGGGGAACGTGGCGTTTGAGACTTTGGCGATCTGGTTGAGTCGTATTTTGCCGAGCGTGTCGAGTTGAGAAACATCGAACAGGGTGCCGAGACGTTCGATGTTGTCAATGTGACGTAGCGATGGGGCATCGAAGCTCGGCCCGGTCAATCCGAGGTTGCCGATCCGTTCACATCCGGTGATCGCAATCTGTCCCCCGTTGCACCAGAGCCCGTCTAGCGACTCGAACCCGTCGACTTCTATGGCCGAGCGCGCCTTGAGGTTGGACAGCTTCGGGGCGATCTCCGGGGTCAGCGGGCCTTCAAGAATGATCCTGCCGCTCAGCGACCGGAGTTCGGGAAAGGCCGTCATCGAGTCCAACTGCACGTGCATGCAGTCGAGGTCTCGAAGCGTCGGGAGCGATGGGAGTGGCGGAGGTTGCACCGCGCCGCGGATGCGCAGGTGTGTCAGGTTCGACATGGCAACGAGAGGTGACCAGTCGAGCTTTGCGTCGACTTGGCTCAAAAACAGGTCCAAGTGCGTGAGCGAGGTCAAGCGTTCGAGTCCGTCGAGCCATAGCTGCGGGATCGGGCCAGATGTCCTACGTTTCGGCTCGCCGAGTGCGAGAGACGTCAGGCTCGTCCGAAGTGGGTGCTCCGATGCTGCGATGAGGTGAGCAATAGCCACGGTGAGCCATGCGTCTTGGCCGCTGATCTCTCCGAACAACGATCCATGGTCGATGGAGAAGAATCGCCGCCACTTGGCTCGCGGGCGGGGCTTGCCTTTGGCTCGGGTCTTGCTCGGGGTCGTCGCCGGCGCTTTGCTCGTGGAGAGGTTTGCGGACTGCGCTTGGCTCACGCCATCGAGTAGCGCACCGAAGATGAGCGGATCATCGAGCGCCTTCGCGATCTCGATGGCTTGCAAGACCGATCCGCGATCGGGTGTCGTCAGTAGCGAAGCAAGGCTCTGGACTTGCTGGTGCTGCTGGGCATCCATGATGTGTTCACCATAGGCGCGCTAGGAAAGGACGATCAGTTCGGCGAGCGAGAGCGTCTTCACGTCACGAAGCATGACCATCACATAACGGCCGGAGGTTTTCGCCTCGATCGTGGTCGTGCGGGGCAGCTCTCCGTCGACCGAGAAGCTGGTGACGCCCGAGGAGTCGGCCTCGAGGTCAGCCAGAGAGCGGCTGGCCATGCTGGTGTTCGACACGAAGACCACAGCGTCGTTCAAACGGAACGTGCAACAGCTATCCGTACGGCCCCAGATGGTGATCTCGGAGATGCTGCCGACTTGGCCGAGGTCGACCTGGAGCCACGGTTCGATCTCGTCGATGTTGGTGTGGGTAACCGATCTATCCGTCCACACCCCCGACACGTTGCCGTCGGTAGCACGAGACGCGGCCCCGCTGAAGGCCGTGGAGGACTGCGTGGTTGGTTGGCCGAGCGCCCGATTCACTACGGGCGCAGGAATGGTGGTTGTGGTCGTTGTGGTGGTCTGAGGACGCGTGGTCGTAGTTGTCGGAGGACGCGTGGTCGTGGGAGCTCGAGTGGTGGTGGTTGTCGTGACCCTCGGAGCGCGGGTAGTGGTTGGTGCCGCAGTCACTCTGGGAGCGCGGGTGGTAGCGGGTGCCGC
>CAZBTI010000044.1:21115-24966 GCA_964494395.1 uncultured Acidimicrobiales bacterium
GGTGCCGCAGTCACTCTGGGAGCGCGGGTGGTAGCGGGTGCCGCCGTCACTCTGGGAGCACGGGTGGTCGCCGGAGCGGTCGTGACCCTCGGAGCGGTGGTGGTGGTGGGGCGCGTCGTCGGGCTTTGGGTAGGCGCAGGTGCGGTGAAGCGAGGTCGGGTCGTCGTAGTGGTGAACGCGAAACGGTCAGCGAAGTCTGTCGTGGTGGTGATTGAGTCGACGGTGTCGGCGGTGTTGCCTGCGCCTTCTGGGTCTACTCCGTCTCCTGTATCGGCTTCGGTAGTGAGCTCAACATCGAGCTCAGAGTCGACGCCCTCGTCAGCAGGGTCGGCCAACTCCTCGTCCTCGACCAATGAGTCTTCGAGGTCTACATCGACGACTGCTTCAGTGATGGGGGCCTCAGATGTGTCCTCGAGCGCAATCGCTCCCGGTGCGAAGTCGTTTCCGTTGCGGTCGAGCGCTCCGGGGGTCCCCAATGTTGGACCTCCCTGAAGGAAGTCGGCATCGTTCGGGTCGCTCACGACTTCGCTTGTGTTGCCGTCTAGCCCAGTCGCACTCGCTACAGCGTCCACCAACATGGGCACCATTGGTAGCTCGGGAGCTTCGGAAATCGCCACCGTGCTCAACAGCGGCAAGGTGAACGCTGCGAGTGCGGTGGCGAGTGCGGGCTTCGCGAACGTGCTCATGCGCAGCGAGATCGCTCCCGGCACGGGAATGCGAGAAATCAAGCCAGCGATGGCAAGGCGTTTCGATTTGGAGGTGGCGAGCATGGCTTCGACGACGGCGGGATCGAATTGCGAGCCAGCGTTGTCGACGAGTTCGTGCGTAGCACTCTCGTCGCTGAGCGAGGTGAGACCTGGCCGGGGGTAGGTCATTGCGTCGTACGCATCAGCGACCGAGCAGATGCGAGCTTCTAGGCCAATTCGCTTGCCGATGGCCCCGTCCGGATAGCCGGTTCCGTCCCAACGTTCATGGTGCTGGCTCGGAACCGAATAGGCAGATCCGAGGAAGTCCTTCAGCGGGAGGAGGATTCGCTCACCCGACTTGGTGTGTTCTCGGTACTGTTTCCACTCGTTCGCTGAGAGCCCCTGCTTTTGAATGACGTTGCGCGAGACCGCCATTTTGCCAATGTCGTGTAGGAGGACGCCCCACTGGAGTCGAACACGCTCTGCTTCGGTGAGTCCCATCTCGACGGCGATGAGATCGGCGTAATCCCTCGTGCGTTCGGCGTGGCCGCGAGAGAAAGTATCGTCTTGGGATAACATGGCGACCATTTCAACGGCCCGAACTGTGGCTGCTTCTTCGTCAAACGGAAGTGACGTGAGGGTTCGAGCGAGGACGTTTGTGGTAGCGCTCGTACGGGCGATGGCGACCCGAGATGGGGCCGTACCAGGCCAGACGAGACCAACCCGTAGAAGACTCGGGAGGGTCGCGAACTGCCGCGTGGCCCGGGTAACCAAGTAGCACGTTGCGACGGTTACGAGGATTGCTTGGATGAGCCAGAGCGGCAGCTCGAGAAACCCATCGGGGCGGTAGTAGAAGCCGGAGGTCGAGCGAACAGCGAACCACGCAGCGACGATAGGAAGAATGAAGAGCGCAACAGCACAAACGCGAGAAAGGGACGTCCGGGCGACCCAGACGTTGTCCTTCGTGGCGAGGTTGTCCTCAGTAGTGTTTTCAAACGCTGAAATCACAACCGTGTTATCGGTCTGTTTGGGCCGCAATTTGATCGGAAATGTCCAGATGGCACAGGGCTAGTGCCGGCGGCCTAGACCTCGCGGTCTGCACAGTCTCGAATCAGGGCTCAGGACAGGAAACCACGCTTGAATTACCAGCCGAATTTTGCCGTTCGTAGCGCTTCGGCCACCCGTTTGAGGTTCCTGCCGTCGAGGGCGGAGATATCCGACATCGCAACACGCTGTTCAGGATTGGCGAGCGAACACGCAAGGAGGAGCAAGAAACGTTCGCCACGACTGCATTGGACCTCTTCGGCGACGACCGCTGCGGCTTCCCAGTCAATGGATGCACGTTCGCTGTTGACCGTGAGTGCCCGCTCTACAAATTCGCGACGACGAAGCCAGAAGTCGGTCTCGATCAACAACTCGACAGCTGCTTCGGTGCCGGTACTGCCTGAGGCCCACTCACCGAGCAACGCCTCGAGGGGTGCAGGTGTCTCGGCCTCTGGCTGTGCCTCTGCCTCTGGGGTGTCCATGGCGGCAATCTATCGGGTCGCTGTCCGCTGGTTGTGCCGAGCTAGGGTGCGATGCTGATGGCTGGCTCGCTGATGATCCAAGGCACTGCGTCGAACGCTGGGAAGTCGGTACTCGTCGCCGGACTCTGTCGCGCGTTTGCGAACAGGGGGCTTCGCGTCGAGCCGTTCAAGCCGCAAAACATGTCCAACAACGCTGCGGTCACCGCCGATGGGGGTGAGATCGGCCGCGCCCAGGCGCTGCAAGCGTTCGCTGCGCGTGTGCCGCTGACTGTCCACCACAACCCTGTGCTGCTCAAGCCAGAAAGCGACACCGGCGCGCAGGTGGTCGTCCACGGGAAGGTGGCGGGGACGCTCGATGCCGATCGTTTCGGCTCTCGCCGCGGCGAGCTGCTTCCAAAAGTGCTGGAGAGCTTTCATCTACTGGAGCAGCGCGCTGATCTGGTGATCGTCGAAGGAGCGGGAAGCCCGGCGGAGACCAACCTCCGCGCAGGCGATATTGCGAACATGGGTTTCGCCGAGGCTGCTCGAGTTCCTGTCGTTCTCGCTGGCGATATCGACCGAGGTGGTGTCATCGCAAGCCTCGTCGGTACCTATGCCGTGCTCTCCCCCGCCGACCGAGAACGTATTGCGGGCTTCTTGATCAACAAGTTCCGCGGCGATGTTGGATTGTTCGAACCTGGATTGTCGACCATCACCAATCACACCGGCTGGCCGTCGTTCGGCGTGGTTCCGTGGAGCCGGGATCTTGCGTTGCTTCCAGCCGAAGACGCGGTCGGCATCACGGGCGGTCGGTCGGCAAACGGTTTGCGCGTCGCGGTGCCGATGCTCAGCAGAATTGCCAACTTTGATGATGTGGACCCGCTCGCTGCCGAGCCGGAGGTCGATTTGGTAATGGTCCCGCCAGGGCAACCACTTCCAGTCGCCGATCTCGTCATTATCCCGGGCACCAAGTCAACGATTGCCGACCTCGAATTCTTTCGAGCCCAAGGCTGGGATGTCGATCTCGCCGCCCATGTGCGGCGCGGC
This sequence comes from uncultured Acidimicrobiales bacterium, assembly GCA_964494395.1. GTDB lineage: Bacteria > Actinomycetota > Acidimicrobiia > Acidimicrobiales > SHLQ01 > SHLQ01. The sequence continues at coordinate 24,354 of CAZBTI010000044.1, forward strand.
GGTGAAGTCATTGGCCTGTGTGGCGGTTATCAAATGCTTGGGGGCCGCGTCGCCGACCCCGATGGCGTCGAAGGCCTACCTGGAGCGGTCGATGGCCTCGGTCTGCTCGACGTCGAGACCATCCTTGAAGCCCAGAAGGTCACCCGCTCGGTCACCGGCACGCACGCCGATTCGAGTCAGCCAGTCGCCGGCTATGAGATTCATGTTGGACGCACCATTGGCCCCGATGCCGAGCGGCCCTACCTGCATCTCGAGGATGACGACGGCGTTGGCGGACTGCGGCCCGATGGTGCGGTATCGGCGAACGGTCGGATCGCTGGTGCTTACGTCCACGGCATCTTTGCTTCGGACGGCTTTCGCCACGCACTCTTGGCTGGCTTCGGCCGGACCTCAACGCATCGTCATGGTGATGCGGTCGACGACGCACTCGACGCGTGGGCTGGCCAACTTGAACGCGAACTCGACGTGGATTCGCTGGCCGACATCGCCCAGGCCTGACCAAACCTCGCCTTTATGGGGCCGGTCCCTCTTAGGCGGCTGCTGGGCCGCCGGCGGGGTTGATGGTGGTTTGTTTGCGGCGGGCGATGAAGCCGCCGATGACGATGACTGCGTT
>CAZBTI010000045.1:0-24519 GCA_964494395.1 uncultured Acidimicrobiales bacterium
CTCTACTGGCTGAGATCGAGCTCGAGGAAGCCGCCGCCCCAGCCGTTTGCGAGGTCTCGGCCTTCGATGGTCACGCTCGACACGTCGGCGGGAATCGCAATGCCGCTCTGTGAGCGGGTGAATGGCTGTTCGAACTGGTGGTCGTGCGTCAGGACACGAACGCCGAACTCGGTCCCGTCTGGTCCAACGACTCGCCATGCATCTGCGTAGCGCTCGGCGGTGTCATAGGTGGAAGACACGGTGACGTTGAAGCGCCACGTGCCGTCGCCGTCGGGGACTGCCTCGGCGGCGAGAATGTCGGGGAAGTCATCCGACGTTGTTTCGTGAACCGTCGTTGCGGTCACCGACTCCTGCGCTGCGGGTGCAGCCGTCGTCGTGGTGGTGGTCGTGGTGGTCTCTTCAACCACCACTTCCTCGGCTTCGGGTTCGTCGACTACTTCAACAGCATCGGCCACAACCTCCACGCCTTGGTCGGCGGCGTCGACTTGGTCAGTCGCAGCGTCGACGGTAGAGCCACAGGCGGCCGCCAACAGCGCGCTACCAGCGAAGAGTGCAACTCGGAATGGAGGCTTCATAACCTCCATAGTGGCGTGTTACGCAGCGGTTTTGACAGCAGTCTTGATTCGGCGAGGTTTTCTTGCCGGAATCTTCGCTGGGTTTGCCTCGAGTACGGCGGCGGCGGTGATGAGCGCAAGCGTTGCCACGAGAGCCGAACCAATGGCGTCACTTGGCCAAATGTCGCCGCTGACGACTTGGCGAATCGCGACGAGCAGAGTCATGACGACCGCAAGCTCAAGGACGACGTGCCACACCAACTTGGGTGCGCCAACCCACCAGGTCATCAGCACGACGAGACCAAAGAACACTGCGGATTGCACAACGGTGAAGTTCGGGAAGGTACCGGTCAACTCGCCGGTGGGGCTTACTCGGCCCACCGTTGCGCCAATGAGTTCGGCCAGTGCGTAGGAAAAGATCGTGGTTGCAACGATCGCCAAGGCAACTCGCTTCTCGAGAAAGAACGCAACGATCGCAAGAAAGATCGTGCCCGGGATGATGATGCGCCAATCGCTGAGGATCTCCGCACGGTCCCAAATGGCGGTGTCGGTTCCGTCGAGAAGCCAGTCCATTACCGGGCGTTCTACGTTGAGAAGCCAAACTTCGCGGGTCCGGGTAACGACGACTGCGAGGATGATTGCCCCGACGGTCGCCAGCCATGCTCGTGTCCAACTGTTGGTCATCTAATCAAGCGTAGCCGCGCAGGGGCGATACATCGGGATAACCCCAATTTGTGTATTCTCGGGCCGTCATGGTGAAACGAGCGAAACCGAAGCGAGGCAGGACCTCCCGTTTGTCTGTCTGGCTCGCGTTCGTACTCCTCTTCGCTGCATGCGGGGCATCGGCGACCGGCGACGTGGCCAATCGTGTCGGTGAGAACGAGGCACCAACGTCCGAAGAGGTCGCGGTTGAAGAACAGGCCGAGGTCGAAGAGGTTGAAGAACTCGCCGATGGGATCCTTCGCCTAAGCGCGGAACCGACGCTTCCCGTCGATAGGCCAGAACCAAGTGCGGTGGAACCGTCCATCGTTCGCGTCATCGGCAACGGTTGCGGTCTGCCGGCTCTCGGCACTGGCTTTGCCATCGAAGAGAACCTGATCGTCACCAACGCCCACCTCGTTGCCGGGCGGGACCAAGAAACACTCGCAGTGCAGAACCTCGACGGCGAGGAGTTCGCAGCGGCGCTCATCGGGTTCGACGCCGACCTCGACCTGGCGCTGCTCCGGGTCGACGAGGTCACCTTTGCGCCACTCAATTTGGTCACCGAAGTCCCCATCGTCGACGGCGTCGCCATCGGCATCCGGACGAATAACCAAACCAACATCATCAATGAGGTCGAGTTCACCGTCGACGCACCGGTGATCGTCAACTGGGATGGGGTCTTTCGCGACACCGAGTCGCGCTTTCGCGGCCTACGAATGCTGGCCGACATCCGGCGAGGCGATTCGGGAAGTCCGCTGCTAATCAACGATCAAGATGTGATCGGCCTCGTGCAGTCGACGACCCGCAACCAACCGCAGGGCTATGCCGTCGGGGCTGCCGACATCTCCGAATTCGTCGACGGTCTTGGACCCATCGCCGAAGCCGAAGAGGTCATCTCCAACCGCTGCGCCTAGCAAGTCACGCTGCTGCACTGCAGTGCGACAACCAGTCCTGGTCGTGTAAGTATGTGACCCATGTCATCAGTCATGCACATCAACGGGGTCCTCGACGTACTCAGCGCAGAAGGCTCACCTCTCGAAACCACCGAGATCGAAGCACGCGGGCACACCTTCACCGGGTACAAGTTCGCTCCCCCCCAGGTCCGCCAGCTATGGATGTCCGTCAAGGCTGAAGACGATGCCGAGTTCCTCGTCTACGAAGATGAACGCACTACCTACGGTCAGGCCCGACAACGGGTCCTCGAAGTCGCCAACGCGCTGATCGACGACTTCGGCGTGCAGCCAGGTGACAGCGTTGGCCTCGCGCTGCGCAACTATCCCGAGTGGGTCCTTGGATGGTGGGCAATCCAAATGGCGGGCGCGACCGCCGTCGAAATGAATTCGTTCTGGAATGCAAAAGAGTTGTCCTACGGCGTGACCGACAGTGGGTCTTCGGTGATGATCGTCGACCAGAAGCGTCACGACCATCTGGTCTCAGAAGCGGAGGCCATCTCCGCCGAAGGTATCGACCTGAGAATGATCGTCGTGCGCGGCGACGGGGATCTCTCCAACGGATCCGTTGCCTGGTCCGACGTAACGGGTGCAGCCACGGTGCCCGAGATCGAGGTCGGCCCCGACGACCGAGCGGTCATGGTCTACACATCGGGAACCACGGCGTTCCCGAAGGGTGTGGTTCATAGTCAACTCAACGTGGTCACCAACCACATGAATATGATTGCCCTCAACCTGGGCATGCGCCTTGCCGAAGTATCGGCCCAAGGCGGCGATCCAATGGCGGCCGCCGCTGAAGTGGAGAAATCTCCGCAGTCGGTCATGCTCGTCGCTGTTCCGCTCTTCCATGTGACCGGCTCGCACTGCGTCATGCTTCCGATCACGGTGACTGGCGGCAAGCTCGTGCTCATGTACAAGTGGGACGCAGAGCAGGCTTTGGAACTCATCGAGCGAGAGAAGGTCTCGAACTTCACCGGCGTTCCAACGATGACCATGGACTTGCTCGCGTCGCCGAGTTTCGCGAGCCGAGACACGTCGAGTCTGCAGGCCATGGGAAGCGGCGGCGCGCCGAACCCGCCGCACATGGTCGAAAAGGTCGATGCGAGTATCGCGAATGCGTCGGCGACTCAGGGCTACGGCCTGAGCGAGGTCAGCGGAATCGCAACGGCCAATGGCGGCATGTTCTACAAAGAGAAGCCTGGCTCCTGTGGCGTGCAACCGCGAGTGAGTCAAATGAAAGTCATTGACGAGTCCGGTAATGAAGTGGCCTCAGGCGAGCGTGGCGAGCTGTGCATTCGCGGGCCACACGTCTTCCTCGAGTACCACAACAAGCCCGAGGCGACGAACGAGGTGATCGACGCCGAAGGGTGGTTCCACACTGGCGACATCGCCATCATCGACGAAGACGGGTTCGTGTCCATTGTCGATCGCGCTAAAGACGTGGTCATCCGAGGTGGCGAGAACGTTGGCTCTGCCGAGGTTGAAGCTGCCGTCGCAAAGCATCCAGCGGTGCACGAATGCGCCGTCTTTGGCGTGCCGCACGAACGTCTGGGAGAAGAGGTCGCCGTTGCGGTCTATCCAATCGACGGCCAGTCCATCGACGTCGACGAACTCACGGCATTCGCCGAGGAGTCGCTCGCAGCATTCAAGGTTCCCACCCACGTGTTCGTTCACGACAAGCCGCTTCCGAAGAACCCCAATGGCAAGGTGCTCAAGCGAGTCCTTCGAGAGAACGCATTCGCAAACTGAGTTGGTGAACGAACAAGCAACAGCAAAGCGCGACGGGAATTACTGGCGAGGTCAACGCCTTCTCTTAGTACAAGCTCGTAACGTAATTTTCCTACATCGCTATCCAAGGTAAAACCATGTTCTTTAAACGCACCGCCGAAATGATCACAGCCGAAGACGCCCTTCCAGGGCGCTCCGAGTCCATGCCAGTCGCCGACGCCAACATCGTGCTCGGTACCCCAATGGTCGGCCCTTTCCCCGATGGAATGGAACAAATCCAGCTCGCCATGGGCTGCTTCTGGGGAGCCGAGCGCTTCTTCTGGCAGCTCGACGGCGTCTACACCACCGCCGTTGGCTACTCCGGCGGTTACACCCCGAACCCGACGTATAAAGAGACGTGTAGCGGCAAGACCGGCCACACCGAAGCTGTCCTCGTTGTCTACGACCCAACAAAGATCGACCTCGACGAGATCTTTCGGGCGTTCTGGGAGAACCACGACCCAACGACCCCAAACCAGCAGGGCAACGATAGGGGTACCCAATATCGAAGCGCCATTTACACCTACACGCCTGAACAGCGGGCCGCCGCCGAGAAGTCGATTGCCGCTTACCAAGCCAAGCTGACCGAGAAGGGCTACGGGGAAATCTCGACCGAACTCGCCGACGCGGGCGAGTTCTACTACGCCGAGGACTACCACCAGCAGTACCTCGAGAAGAACCCCGGTGGCTACTGCAACCACGGCTTCTGCCAAGTCTCCTACGCCTAGGCGTTTCGCCCTGACAGAGATCACAGCTCCCGGGCTTTAGGTCGAGCTATACGAACCGAGTAAGATCCCAACTGGTCTGCGTCTGCCCAGACGCGAGTTCAGCACAGAGGGATACATCTACATGTTCGATGATGATGAAGAAGAAGATTCTGGTTTCTTCATACTGGTAATGGGTGTCGTGGCGGGTGTACTCCTGCTCGTCACGGTGATTGCGCTCAACGGCGATGATCTGCCCGACACGACCGTGACCGGCCCAGCGCCGGCCGAAGAGGTCGAGGAAGAGCCGGAAGCAGAAGCAGAACCCGAAGCAGAGGCAGACGCAGAACCCGAACCAGAGCCCGAAGAAGAAGAGGCCGCTGCACCTGCGCCGGCACCTGAGCCTGCGGCCTTCACCTTGTGGGATGCGCTCAATGGCACCGGAGACAACGTCCAGTTCGCGGTCATCGGCGGCGCCCTTGGCCTCCAGGCCGATCTCGATGCGCTCGAAGATGAAGACGGTAACCCCGTCATGCGAACCCTGTTTGCACCGTCAGATGCAGCGCTCCAGGCACTCGGCCCCGAAGCCATCGCTGGCTTGTCGGCCGACCAAGATGCCGCGAACGCACTCGTTGGCTATCACTTCGTCGATGACGTGCTTCTCGCCGAGGACATCATTGCGCTCGACGGCCAGACGGTCACCACCCGCACTGGCCTGCCGCTTCAGGTCGACGTCGTCGATGGTCAGGTTGTCCTCAACGGGTCGACGGTCGTCACCTCGACCGATTTCACCGCCGACAACGGCGTGGTCCACGTGGTCGATACCGTTCTGACTCCGCCGACGCTTAACCAGGTCCTTCAGCTCGACAACATCGAGTTCGATACGGGATCTGCGGTCATCACTGCATCGGGTCAGGCAACGCTCGGAATTGCGGTTGAATTCTTCGATAGCAACCCGACGGTCAACGCCGTTATCGAGGGACACACCGACACCGCTGGCGACGAGACTGCAAACCAGGAACTCAGCCAGGCACGTGCCGATTCGGTTCTTGCGTTCCTCGCCGATTCGGGCCTTGATGCCACTCGATTCACCGCAACCGGATTCGGCGAAACACAGCCGATCTTGGTCGATGGCGTCGAGGATCAGGATGCGAGTCGTCGCATCGAATTCGTTGCCCAATAGGTGATGATTCTGAAAATCCGTAAATAAATGTTTTGACAAGAAGAGCCCGGTGTCGCAGTTTGCGATGCCGGGCTCTTCTACGTTGTATAGATGGCAGTAACACCAGGTCAGCCAATGCTCTTATTGGCAGAAGACGATCAGAGTGTCCGTGAAGCATTAGAGCGGGCATTGAAATTTGAGGGCTACGACGTTCGGGCGGTAGCCGATGGGTCGCTTGCCCTCGAAGCGCTGACCAGCATCGAACCCGACGTCATCGTTCTCGACGTGATGATGCCGTCGGTGGACGGGCTCACAGCCTGTCGCCGTATTCGCGAAAAAGGCCTGCGTACCCCTGTGCTCATGCTCACTGCCCGCCACGATGTTGCCGATCGCGTCGCTGGACTTGATGCCGGCGCCGACGACTACCTCGTCAAGCCATTCGATCTTGAGGAACTGCTGGCACGCCTCCGTGCGCTGGTTCGCCGTGGAACCGTTGTTGAGTCCGACGTTGAAGCCATCCAGGTCGAAGACATGGTGCTCGACCTCGCTCGTCGCGAAGTCCACCGTGGAGATGTCCATATCGAACTCACCAAGACCGAATTTGAACTGTTGGCCCTGCTGATGCACAACGAAGGAATCGTGCTCACCCGCGAGGTTATATACGAACGCATTTGGGGTTATGACTTCGAGACGAACTCGAAGTCACTCGATGTCTACATTGGCTACCTGCGCCGGAAGACCGAGGTCGACGGCTTGCCACGATTGATCCATACCGTTCGAGGCGTCGGCTACACCGCTAGAGCCTGACATGAGCCTTCGCTGGCGGTTGACGCTGGTCATTGGTGGTGTTGTGGCCATCATGCTCTTCAGCGCGAGCTTTCTCGCGTACATCAGCGCGGAAAGCGAACTCAACGCCCAGGTCGATCAGTTCCTCAGCACCCGTTCGGCCGAGGCGGAGACGGGGCTAGCGTCAATTGCCGATCCCGCTGCAGCCTTGAACCTCGAAGCCATCACGTCGGGAACTGCGCTCGGGTTCCGCGGAGGAACGTTCGCATCGCTCGAACGGGCTGATGCGAGCATTCAACTGGTGCTCCCGGACGGGCGCGTCGGTCGGATCTCGCCACCGGCCCTGCCGGTCTCCGAAGAGGACTACCGCCTAGCGACCGAGAGCGATGGCGCCTTCAGTGAGTTAGTCATTCGTGAGGACGACTTTGGCAACGAGTATCGAGTGCAGGTCTCCGCCAGCAGGTTCGGTGTCTTGATGGTGGGCCGGCCACTCGCCGATGTAGAACAAACGCTCGACGGGCTTCGCGGTTGGTTGATCTTGATCAGCGTCGTGGGTTCAATCGCTGCTTCGGGTGTTGGTTGGGTCGTCGCCGATCGAGTCTTGCGTCCGGTCGCTCGTCTCGCTGCCGCCACCGAACAAGTTGCCGAAACTCGCCGCTTCGATGCCGATCTCCGAGTTGAGGGAACCGACGAACTCGGCATGTTGGCCCGAAGTTTCAACTCGATGTTGTCCACGTTGCGCGCGTCGAGAGAACAGCAGGAGCGCCTTGTTCGAGATGCCAATCACGAGCTGAGAACGCCATTGACCAGTCTCCGGACCAACGTCGATGTGCTTCGTCGACGTGGCGACATGATGGACGACGCGCAGCGCGACTCGATCATGAACGAGATGAGCGAAGAGGTCCGAGAGCTCACCGATTTGGTCACCGAACTCGTGGGCGTAGCGACCAGTTCTGCAGTGCTCGCTCCCGAGGCGTTCAATGAGATCGACCTCATGGACCTGGCCCGAAGCGTCGCCGACCGAACCATCGGCCGTACCGGACGCGACGTCGTTATTGAAGGCCCCACGATGGCTTGTGTGCACGCCGACCCGGCGGGGCTCGAGCGGGCCATTGGCAACTTGCTCGGCAACGCGGTGAAGTTCAGCCCGGCAGGCGGACAGATCACCGTTGTCGTCGGCGATGACTTCGTCGAGGTGCACGACCGAGGCCCAGGAATCCCCGAAGGTGAAACGTCTCGAATCTTCGATCGCTTCTACCGCTCCGACAGTACGCGCACCATGTCTGGCTCGGGTCTTGGGCTCGCAATCGTTGCTGATATTGCCGCTGCTCACGGCGGCGATGCGTACGCCCGGAACCGCGAAGGCGGCGGTGCCGCGGTTGGATTCTCCATCAATCCAGACCTCGGTGGATGGACCGAGTCAGCTAGCGCTGTCCCCGTGGTGTAAGCCTCCGTTAAGACTGCCAAGTAATTGTTACGTTTCGTAACAGTTATCCCGATTGATTGTGTAGGGTGCCCTCGTTGGGTGCTGGTCGGTCCCTGGATTGAGGAGCGGGAATTTATGAATCTGACGCGGCCTGAGGCTGCACATCTTCTACGTCGAGCTGCGGTCGGGGGAACGACCCGCCAGATCGATTCATTCGTTGGAATGAGTCGAGAGGCTGCCGTTACCCGTCTCTTTGACGTATCGATAACGCCACAGCTTCCAGGCTGGAGTGAGTTCGATTGTGGCGACGATGACTTTGATGCGCAGACCAAGATGATCGAGTGGTGGGTCGATCGCATGATCACCTCGCCGCCCACGATCGAAGAGAAGCTTGCGCTGTTTCTGCACGGACACTTTGCGACCGGCCGAGAGAAGGTCGAGCACGCTCGGGTCATGTGGGACCAGCATCTGCTCTTTCGGAGACCCAGAAGGCGGAAGTTCCGAAAGTTGCTCGGCAACGTCTCCCTCGGTTCTGCGATGTTGATCTACATCGACAACGAAACAAACGTGGTCAGCTCCCCGCAAGAAAACTTCGCCCGCGAACTGATGGAGCTCCACACCGTCGGCAACGGAAACTTCACTGAGTCCGATGTGGTGGCAATGGCTCGCGCATGGACTGGCCACAACACCGTTGGACGTACGCGAGAAAACGGCTGGGTCCATGACCCGACCTACGTCTTTAAGGCTGACGAGCACGACAACGGCCAGAAGACGCTCTTTGGGATCGCGAAGAATTGGGACGCTCGCGACACGCTCGATGAACTGTGTACCGGCGTGAAGGCGCAAGCCACCGCCGAGTTTTTCACCCGGAAGATGTTTTCGTTTTATGTACATGCCGAGCCGTCGGCGCAGGTGATTACCGAACTTGCGAACGGTTTCCGTGCCAGCGGTCTCGACTATGGCGACCTCCTTCGTTCGATCTTGCTGCACGACGAGTTTTGGGCACCATCAACTCGGTACGCCTTGGTGAAGAGCCCCGCCGAATACATGGTCGACATCATGCGGCGAAACGAGATGCTGAGTGCTGACGAGTTTCTTCGTTGGCGTATGGAGCGCATGGGGATGGTGCTCTTCGATCCGCCGACGGTGGCCGGATGGGGACAGAACGACTTCTGGCTGAGCACCGCCACTGCGTGGGCAAAGTCCGAATGGGTGCAAAACCTACGATGGGGCGCCGACGAACGAGGGATCTTGCAGAACACCGACTCGCTAAGCACCGATGAAGTCGTCGACCGCGTCACGACCTTCTACTCGATCTTCGATGCGTCGAACGCGTCCCTCGACCAAGTCCGACGCCTGATCGAGAGAACCCGCGAGGTTGCTCCCTGGGAGATGACACACGTGCCCTTCGCGGTGGGCATGTTCATGCCGGAGGTGCAGTGCGCATGAGTGCTCCATCGTTCGAAAGACTGCACGACCAATTGTCCGCTGCACCCGAACGGCCGCTCGACCTCATGAGTCGCCGTAGGTTTCTCCAAGGCGCACTCGCTGCAGGAGGTGCCCTTGCGATCCCCGTTGGCCTAGCCGACTACGCCGCCGCCCAAACGAACAACGACACCACCGTGTTGACCGTGACCCTCGGCGGAGGAAACGATGGGCTCAACACCCTTGGCCCATTCGGAGAGGGACGGTACAACGATCGTCGAGGTCAGCTAGCAATAGGAACCGATCGCGCCCACCGCGCTGATGAGGGATTGTTCTTCCATCCAAGTCTTTCCCGGCTTGCGTCACGTTGGGACGCCGGCGACGTCGCCGTCGTCAGCGGAGTTGGTGACCCGCTCAAAGATCAGAGTCACTTCTCAAACCTCGCTCGCTGGATGTCAGCGAACCCCGACGGCAGGATCGACAATACGGGGTGGCTGGGTCGCTGGCTTGATAGTGCGTCAACCACGGCATTCTCGGGCGTTGCCGTGGGCGGCCTCGGCGTGCCGTTGCATCTACGTAGTACCGACAGTGATGTCACCGACTTGCCTCGCGTCGGGGGATCACGGCTCTTTGGAGCAGACAGGTCCGAAGCAAGGGATCGGCGAATGTATGGGGTAATTCGCGATATGGCTCACTCACCCGATCGAAGTGCGTGGGTGAACCGTGTGGGTGCGGTCAATGCGCTCTCGACGACGAGCGCTCGAGAAGCTGCACCCGCGTTCGACCGCGAGCTTCCAGAGGGTGACCTCGCCATCGATATGGTGCTCGCTGCCCGCGTGGTCAATCTCGGTCTTGGAACGCGCGTGCTCAACGTCACCCACGGTGGCTACGACCTCCATGACGATCAGGTGGGAACTTCGGCCGCCGTTGGCGATCACGCCGACCTGCTCGCCGAGTTGGATCTCGGGATCGACCTCTTCTTCCGCACGCTCAACGACCGTTTAGTCAATCGGTGCATCGTCATCGTGTACAGCGAGTTTGGCCGTCGCGTAGAACCGAACGGATCGCGGGGAACCGACCATGGAACATCGAGTCACCTCTTCGCCATTGGTGAACGAGTGAACGGTGGCCTCTTCGGTGATCTTCCATCGTTGGACGACCTCGACGACCGCGGAAACCTGCGGGTCACCACCGACTTCCGGCGCGCATACGCGACGATTCTCGATCGCTCCTTGGGCGGCGCGAGCAGCCGGATTCTCGGCCGAGATTACCCACTCGTGCCCTTCCTTTGATCGTCAGAACGTCGTGCAGCAGCTTCGGCCTCTGCCTCTCGGGTGGCTTTTTTCTGAATGCTGCGAACGCGGCTGAAGCGACTCGTGATGACGAACAAGATGAGGATCAACGCCACTAAGACAAGTGCAGCCGTCGTCGTGCCAAGCGCAAGCAGAATCGCGACATTCGTGGCGAATACCCCAACATCGGTCGTGGTGCCACACGGTTCGTTGATCAGGTTCGGATTGAACTGAATGACTCCGTTTCCATCCCACAAAAGCCCGGCGCGCAGATCGGGTGTACTGAAATCGATCGTTTGCCCATCTGGCTGGGTCCGGACCGTGTAGCGAGTGCCGGGTTCGACTTCGACATCGAGCGGGGTCAGGGTGTCCCAAGCGTCGGGAGCTTGACCGACCAGAAATTCGACAAGACCGGCCTCTGGCTCAGACGTCGGGTCGTCGACGGGTTCGGCCGGCGCCTGAATTTCCCACAGCACCTCGTCACGAACGAGAAGCGAGACGTTCGACGGCCCTGGACAGTTGTCGGCCAGAACGCGCACTCCAGCTTCGACCGTGGAGGTTCGGGTGAGACGCAACTCGCGGCGCTCGTCCTCTGCACATGCGGTCAGGAGGACGAGACATCCCACGAGAATTGCCAAAATGCGTCTCGACATCTCATCGATTCTAGGGGAGAGGTCTGCCACGCACCCTATGGCTCCTAGACTTGCCTATATGGCAAAGCGTCGTCGTAAGAAGCAGGTGGTGGTGGCACCTCCGTCAGAACCGCCAATGCGTCCAGGGATCATTGGCCTGAGCCGATCCGTCCCCGCAGATATCCCCAAACCTCCCTACGCCGAGACCGGTGACCCCGGCCCATCGGTGTCTTCGCTCATTCGGAGCACAGATGAGTTGGATGCAATGCGTCGGGCTGGGGCGATCGCGGCCGAAGTACTGATTCACGCTGGGCAGTTCGTCGAGCCAGGAATCACGACCGACAAGATCGACCAGATCGTCCACGACGAGAGCATCCGTCGCGGCGGCTACCCCTCACCACTCAACTACCGAGGGTTCCGCAAATCTGTCTGTACCTCGGTCAACGAAGTCATCTGTCATGGCATCCCCGACAACCGCCCACTCGTCGACGGCGACATCATCAACATCGACGTCACCGTCTTCTACGACGGCGTGCACGGCGATAACAGTTGCACCTTCCTCGTCGGTGACGTTGATGAGCATTCTCGCAAACTCGTCACCGAAACCTATGTGGCCATGATGGAAGGCATCAACACCGTCCGCAACGGATCTAAGGTCCACGACATCGGGCGTGCAATCGAGCGTCATGCACGGAAGCACAACCTCGGCGTCGTTCGCGAGTTCATTGGGCACGGAGTCGGAACCGAGTTTCATTCCGACCTCCAGATCCCGCACTACTTCGATCCGCGGGCCAAGACCGTGATCGAGTCCGGCATGACCTTTACCGTCGAACCCATGCTGACCCTCGGCGACCCTGCGCTCTATCTGTGGGAAGACAACTGGACCGCCCTAACGATGGACGGGCGTCGCAGCGCACAGTTCGAGCACACATTGGTTTGCACCGATGATGGCTATGAACTGCTCACCGTTGCAAGCAACGGAGACACTGCCGCCGAGCTGTATGCTCCGCAGGTCCTCAACCACTAAGGGCTTCGCGCTAGACGAGTTCGAACTCGACCTTGCGCGACTCGACGTCGGCTTTGTTCAGCCGGACCAGCACTTCATCGCCGAGGCGGGCATCGCCGGCGGCGTAGGCGACGACCGCCGGATCGAGCAATTGCACGCGCACCCGTTCGTTGCGGTCATCGATCGAGGTGACGAGGCCATGGAAGGTGTCTCCCACTCGGCCAGACAGTAGAGCCGCCTCGACCATGTCCAAGATGGCTCGATCGAGAGAACCCTCGCGATTGCGTGCTTGGCCGAGCAAACGAGGGAGCTCGGGAAGGGTTTCGAGAACCCACTCGGGTGGGCGTGTACCGGCGAGCGCGGCCAAGACAGCTTCGTTTGCGTAGCGGTCGCCGAGGCGTCGAAGCGGTGCGGTCACGTGGGCGTACTCGGCCGAGATCGCCGAATGCTCTGTCAGTTTGGGGAGTTCACCGTCGAAGGCCTCATAGCCCGCTCCACGCAGGCCACGAGCTGATTGAGCAATCATGGCCGCGTCGATTGGATTGTTTGGGTCGAGGCCACGAACCATTTCTGGGTATGACACCGATTTCGGCCAGGTAATGCCGAGCGCATTTGCTGTAGAGCGAAGCTCGTCAATCGTACGCTTCTGTGGGCGGGGGAGTGTCCGGAGGATGCCTACTTTGCCTTCGATCATGATCGAGGCCGCAGCGATCCCGGTCAGAAGGCTGATCTGCGCGTTCCAGCCCTCGATTGGGAGGGACTCGTGGTATTCGAGTTCGAAGCCTCCATCGACTCGTGCGACCTCCTGAGAGGCGAGACGAAGCGAGACTGCATCGCGCTCCACTTCGAGTTGTTCACGGAGTTGACCGACCGAGCGAAGCGCCTCGAGCATGGGGTCGCCCTCGTCGATGAGTTCGTTGGCTGCTCGATATGAGAGCTTGGCTCGCGAACGGACGACGGCTCGTTCCAATGTCTTCTCAACAATCTTGCCCGACTTGTCGAGGTCGATCGTCCACAGAAGCGACTGGCGGTCGACGTCGGGGAGCAAACTCGCTGCGTCCTCGCTGATGGCCTGAGGATGTAGCGGCGCCCGACTGTCTGGGCTGTACATCGTGAATCCACGGGCCTTGCTCTCGGTGTCGATGGCCCCGCCAGGGGTGACCCAAGCTGCGACATCAGCAATTGCATAGAACACACGCCATCCGTCATTTGTCGGAGAGCAGTGAAGTGCCTGATCGAGATCCATAGAGTCGGGCGGATCGATCGTGACCAATTCGATGTCGGTCCGGTCCGCGACCGTGGCGCCGGCAGACCCTTCAGGAATTCGCGGACCCGCCTTTGCGCTCGCCTCCGCCTCGGCATTGACCTCATTTGAGAAGCCCGTAGGCACCTCAAGTTCTGTGCGAAGAGCAGTAAGCCCCTGGCAGATCAGTTCGTCGTCACAGGTATATGGAAGTCTTGGCATCTACCCAGCGTAAAGCGGGTTGCTAGCGCAGTGACGCATTCCCAGGCAACGGCAGTTCTACCCACACTCGTCCGGGAAGAAGTTCGACCGGGTTCCCATCCGAATCGGTGTAGACCGTCACTGCATCGGGGCCGGATTTCGACCACGAACCCTCGATGAGTCGACCTTCGGTAAAGATCCATGCGGTCCCATTTCCGACCGTGATCGCTTCAGGGGATGCGGCATCAGCAGCACTCGTGCCGTAGTTGGTGAACTGGACAATCACCGTTTCTGGCGCCGTGCGAACACCATCGGTATCAACCGTTGCCGAACCGTCCTGAGTGCGTTCCCAGCCTTGCCCATTCCACGAATAGTTGACCGTAGTGCTTCGATAGTTCACATTTACGCCGTTCGATGGCGACGAAGTGTTCGTGCTTTCGGTTCCAGGGCGGCGCAACGTGAACAGCGACGGAGGTGTTCCAGCTGCTGAACTTCTCGAACGAAGCGCACTGTCGGTGCTGTAGAGGTTGTGTGGAGCCGAACGGCTGTTGTTACGGAAGTAGGCACTGCCTGCACCGGTCGCAGCGCTGATGTTTACCAATGGCGACGCATTCACCGCCCGGGTCACGCCATTGTTCGCGCCGGAGCTTGCGAACAATGGGCTGTTGAGGGGGCGGAGCAGGTTGATGTCGGTCGTGCGCATCGAGCGGACCGGTCCAACCGTCCCGACATTCTCCGACTGAAACACCGCTGCGTACCGTGTAAACCCACCTTCGACCAGCTCGACGTAGACGACGTCAGCTTGGTTGATCCCGCTTTGCGGTCGAGCCCGGACCACGTTGTCGATTTTGACCACGAGCGCTGGTCGGTCGACCGCGCCGTCGGCGGGGCGACCAGTGAGTACCGAGCGGTTCGTGACCTGCTGATAGAACGCCAATTCTTGAGCCACGTCTTCGAGGTCTTCTTCGAGGACCTCGATCTCTTCCTCGGCGCTGGAGATCGTGTTCGCTGCTTCCCTACGACGCTGTTGGAGTTCAATTCGAAGCGCTTCGATCTGGCTCGCACGGCCTTCGGCGTCGGCACCCTCGGTGCGGAACTGAGCAACCGAACGCACGACCGCGTTGATCTCTCCCTCGACTTGCTCGAGGTCAGCCTGAGCAGACTCGAGGATCGAGTTAAAGACTTGCTGCTGTTGCAGCGGGTCTTGGGCAGCTTCGGATCCACCCAGTGCTTGAGCCTCTAGCGCAAATGCCTCACTCGCCGGATCGCCGTTAACGAATTGCTCGATCGCCACCCTTGCGCGGATGATCGCGGGTTCCCGTCGATCCAACGCCAGAAGCTCTAGTTCATCAGCAGCCGATTCGATGCGGGCACGGTTGACGCCGATCTCTAGGAATAATTCGTCAGCCTCGGTATCGAGTTCGGCGATGTCCTGGTCGACTTCGAGAATCGTGGACTCCGACGTAGAGATCGTTGTTTCGAAGCCCTCGATGCGGCCGACGATTGCAGCCTCGTCCTCCAACAGGGAGGCTTCATCTGAGCTCGGTTCGGTCTGGGCCGAGACAGGAACTGCGAAGACCGAGATCAGTACGGCGACGAGGAAGATTGCAAGATTGCGTTTATTCATCAATTACTTCTGTGAGGGAGTCTGGATCCAGAAGTGTTGGTCGTTCCGCGCCGAACGAGTTGGTGACGATGGCAGCAACGACCAGCACGATGAACACGGTGAGTGCCAAGGTGATCCATTTGGTTCGAGCTTCGTCGCGCTCGGGGATCAATGGAAAGTCGGAGCCGCGCAACCAGTCATAGCCAAGGTAGGCCCGCTTCATCTCTTTCTTGCCGTACGGAGCAACTTCGGTAGGAAGTATCCCGGTGAGTGGTGGGTTGGTTTCGGCGAGCATTTTTGGTGAGTGCGTGCTGTGGATCGCAAACTCTTCGCGCGCTGTTGAAATTACTTTGGCAAGCCGTCGCGGTCGCATGTCCAGGGCCCTCGACATGTATTCCTGCTGAGTCTTGTATCGGTACCGCAGGATGAGGAGAAGTTTGTGGTCGGCGCGAAGTTCGGACAACGCATCTGCCAAGAAATGGGCGGGTCGTTCGGACTCTCCTTGGAGAAGAGCAGAACTTGGCTGGACCGACTGATCTTCCTCGAGCATTCGGTGCGCTTCGTTGCTGGCGATCGCTGCGAGCCACGACGTGTACGCCTCGGGCGTCGGCATACGGTGATCGTTGAACCGCGCCAGCGCAATGCGGAAGGTGATCGTCGTTGTCTCAAGAGCAGCGTCGCCATCTTTGAGAATGAACCAGCAGACGTCGTAGACCATCCGTGCGGCATTCGGGTTTATCGCAACCGACTCGCCGTACTGCATCTGGCTCCAGTCGTGCGCGCTGATCGGCGGGAAGTATCCCGGCTCAACAAGCGCATTCGACTGAAGAGAAGCCATCTGATCCATCGTAGTGTTGTGGCATTCAGCTGAAAAAATGCCCTGAACGAACCCCTTCGGTAAAAGGAAATCAACGTTTTAGGGCCATTGGGACCACTCTTGGCCTACCGACGCTGGCAACTCGGGCAGTAGGTGGTGGTTCGAGCATCGATGACCGTCGACACCATTTCTTCACCGCAGCGGACGCACGGTTCCCCAGAACGCCCATACGCAACGAGTGAGAGCTGATTTGTACCGGTATCGCCTTCGGCATCGACGTAGTCCCGTAGGGTCGTCCCGCCGTTATCGATACCCGCCTGCAACACGTCTCTGATGTGTTGGGCGAGGAGATCGCATCGTTCTCGTCCCACCCGTTTCGACTTCGGGTGGATCCCGGCGAGAAAGAGCGCTTCGTCGGCGTAGATGTTTCCAACACCGGCCACCGGTCGCTGACTGAGGAGTTGGGTCTTGATTGCTCTGCTGCTCTTCTTGACGTGAGCGTGGAGACTCGCTCCCGTAAAGGACGGATCGAATGGCTCGGGCCCCATTTGCGAAAGGGTCGGGATGTCTCCATACGCGCCGCGTCGGACAACGCGCAATCGGCCGAACCTACGGGTGTCGTTAAATCGAAGTTGACGGCCGTCTTCGAATGCCCACACCGCGCGGCAGTGAGGTCCGAAGCGAGAGATCTGCGTATCCCGATGTTCCGCGTCGGCCGGCTCAATATGAAACGAGCCAGTCATTCCGAGATGGGCAACGAGTTCATGGCTCGCGACGTCCGGGTTCGGCGACTCATCGGTGGCGAGTTCGAAGAGCAAGTACTTGCCCCGGCGGTTCACGCCGATGATCGTCGCGTCGATCGCGTCCATTGCTGGAGAGAACTTGTCACTCCAGTGCGCGTCACCGCCGACGATTTCGGCAGATCTCACCTGGGGATCGAGTTGTCGGCGAATAGTCTCGACCTCGGGCAACTCGGGCATTCCTCCACGCTAGCCTCGCAACACCTATGTCATCGCTAGACGAATTTCAGAGCCGCTACATCGACGAGCTACTCGGGGCAGCGGTCATTCTCGATTCGATCGAGTCCGCGGCTCAGGCCGAGGCGTGGGTATCGGGTGCCATTGCCGAATGGACGGCGCTCGACGGGCCACCGAATGGTCTCGAAGCTGCGATCGACAGCGAATCCCCGCTCGCAGCCGGCCTGATTCGTTGGATGGGAGGCGGCCCCCAACCAGTCGGCGAGCAGCCATGGATTGCCGACCTCGGACGCGAAGCGGTGGGTCGAGTGCTCCGATTGAGCAGCCCGACAAATCCCGATGAACTCGGTTTGATCTTTGAGTACGTGCTCGACGGTGAGGCTGATCACGACGTCTCCGTTTCGATTACCAACGGTGCGCTCACCGGTATTGCGATTGGTCCGGCTGGCCTCGCAGACGGAATCGTCGACGACCCGGAGAGCGACCTCGATGTCGCAGAGTTCGACGAACGAATGGCTCGCGACGCGGTGAACACGTCGCTACGAGGCTCGCTCGAGCAACTCTCGCCCACGTCTGAGGCCAACGTTCCATTGCTGATCCGTCGATTTGGAGGTGAGCAGGTTGCGTCAGCAACAACGTCTACCAGTCGGGTCCTGCCCGAACGCGATGCAGAAGACGACGCTTGGTGCGTAAACGTTGTCCGCTCCGGTCTACGAAAGGTGATCGAAGCTGACGCCCCACCTTCGGTCGCGGACGCACGGGCACACTTGGCACGGCTCGTCGAAGAACGAAACCCAGATGCGCTGACGGTTCTCGCGGTGGCAGGCATTGAACACGAACAGCTCTCCAACCTCGATGGGTTCCTCGACGCTGTCGGTGGCTACTTCCGACCAGTCGACCTCGACGCCCACACCGATGCACAGTTCGACGGGCTGATCGAACTCGAGCCCGTCGATTGGGCCGGGGTCGTGCTCGGCCTGTGCAGAAGCCCAACCAATGGCCCGCCACTCGACGGAGACTCGCTCGTCACCTGTATCAACCGTGCTCCGGAGATCACCTCGACGATCCCAAAGTCTGACGCTCCGCGTCTCGCGTGGGCGTTCGAGCAGATGCTCTTCTCGTGGGAGGTCACCGGCGTGATCAACGCCGATGGACAAATCACCGAAGCGGGTCGATGGCTACTTCCGCACGCCTTCGTCAGAGGCCTGTTAGGTGACCGAGACCGACCGTTGAGTGGCGACGGCCACGGTCGACAAGATGTCTCCCTCGGCGATCGCGAGGCCGAGACGTAGTACGCCCTGGGCGTCGTGAGTCACTGCGAGTACCGCCGACTTCGTGCCGACACTTATCGTGCGAACTTCGTCGAATCGGTGGGTCGGTGCGATTGCCGCCAGTGTCGCTCGGCCGACGGCATCCTCGGGCGTAGCGCCAGCGAGAGTTGCACTGCGTTCGCCGACCGTGGTCTGCGCGGTAATCGTTGCATTGTGGCCACCGGCGTTGTTCGCCTCGATTTGAATCGCTGGCGGGTTGAATCGACCGTCGTCCTCGTCGAGGTGGAACTGGTGAAACACTCGAGCAAATGCGCGCGAGACAGCGGTCATTCGCTTGGCCGACTGCGGCTTCTGAATCGGGCCGAACATGAACAAGCCATCGGAGAGCGCTCCGCTGGTCCGCACGTAGTGGCCGTTGATATCGCCATGTCGGAATGCGGAAACCGGCTTGCGACCGTTCGACAGCATGGTTGTCGTGTGCATCAACCGGAACACTTCTGTCGGCGACATCAGTTCGAGACGTGGATGACGGGAGAACAGAATTGGTTGGTCGCTGTGAGGTACGTGAAGGTAGACGGCCAACGTGATCGGGTCGACCTCTTCGACGAGGTCGAACGCTGCTTCCACAAGGGTGGAGAAGAGATGGTCGATCTGTGGTGTCGACTTTTCGCTAAGCACCGGCGGAATGCTGGGCTGAAGCGCCCCACCGCCTGATTCACGTATGGACATACCTTGTGATGATACATACCGAAATTGCCGCGGTCTGTAGTGGGAGTGTCATAGCGGCAAATTAGAGCCTTTTGGCCCCCCAAGGGCCGTCAGGCGTTGAGGAACTGCAAGGACGGTGCCGAAGAGCGAATACGGCCCGATGCATGGCGGGATTCAAGCTCTGCGAGGCCCTCAGGGCAATCGGCCGCGTGCGGGCACCACCCGCAGAGCGGCCCCGGATTGGCCGCAAAGACGTTTTCATCAACCGCCTTGTTGAGGGTCACCCACGTTTCGCCGAGTGCGCCGACGGCGCCAGCGAGAGCATCATTGGTGACCTCCGTTTCAACAATCTTCTGTCCGAGGTAAAGAAGGCGCGCCGACGCCGGGCGTTCACCAGTCGATGCTTCGATCGCAGCTGCGTACAAGAGCACCTGATCGAGTCTGTCTCCAGAGAACCGCGGCGATGGGGCTTTGCCGCTCTTGTAGTCGCTTACGATCAACGGCGCGTCGTCGCTAGCGTTGGCGCGTTCAAGACGATCCACGATGCCACGAAAGGGGACATCTCCCAGCTGGGTATCGACCTTCTGCTCGTTGGCCACCACGACAACGTCAGCTGGATTCTCGAGCTTCCAGAGCCCTTCGATCGCGGTCCACGCAAGCCAGCGGAACCGTCGTTCCTCCTGATCGTCGAACCCGAGGGCAATGAAGTCATCGTGCTCAGCGGTTTCGGGCCAGACGTTTCGGGCGATGAGCTTTGCTTGCTCGATTGTGCGCTCGGGGCCGGGGAGCTCCATGAGGAGCTCGAGCACATAGTGCGCAAAGGTGCCCGCAATGGCAGCCTCACCAGGAGGGTCGGTCATCTTGTGGATATAACGGAACTCCCAGCGCCGCGGACACGAGTTGAACGTGCTCGAGCTCGAAGGGGAGAGGTATGGGGGAGGGCCTTCGCGCTTTGCGCCATTGTCTCCGTCAGTGAGTTGGCTTTCGATTCGAGTATCGGCGGTGTCGTGGGGTTGTTCGCCAGAAACCTCGTAGAGAACCTCATCGGTCGCAGCGCCATCAAACGTCATAGACGTAGTTCTATCAGGTGGGTCTGACGGTCCTGTGCTGGGACGGACTAGAGCGCACCCCAGTTCCCAATCGCCTCGCCGAAGATGAATTCCATGACCTCGTCGATCTCCATGCCAGTACTTTCTGCTGCCTGCCGAACGTCTTGCTCAGCCTCGGCGAGTTCGTCAGCCCACGCGTTTACACAGACCACCGAACGGTTGCCCGCCTCCCATTCGGCATCTGTAGCAGCGAGGGGCCACGCGAACTTGACACCGATTTCTTCGCTGGCTGCTTCACACCGCGTCCGCATGTCCTCCCAGAACTCTGCTGTTCGTCCGGGCATCTGCGCAAGGGACAGATCGACAATCTCTGTCACTCGCAACTCCAGATCACCGAACGAAGCAATATCGGCAGTGTCGTCACAACTGATGCCGCGGGCGGCAAGCCGCACGACGTTGTCGGCCTCAACCAGACCAGCGCACTCGCCGACAACCACATCGCGACCGCCGAACAGGCCGTTAGAAATAACTCCAAACAGCAGTCCGACCAGTCCAGTAGCGACGGCAACAAAGAAAAAGATACCGATCCAGATTCGCCCGGCCATCTTGCCTGCGTCCATGCCCGTGTCGCGGGTGGGGACGTAACCCGTGCCTGCAGTTTCGCCGAGACGGGTCCGCTGTGGTGGAACGAGCTCGGGGTTCAGTTCATCTGTGCTCAGCGGTTCAACGTCGTACCAAGACGGAACCTCATCGAAAGGATTGCTGATTTTGCCGTCTTCGTTCTCGTCCATCGAAATCCACCTTTGTCAGATGAGGTATCGGAACGAGGACAACTGGACCTAAGTGGGTCAAGCGATCTAGACGTCTAGTGGCAGTCGAAGAACTTGTCGGGGATGCCGGTGCTGCCCTGATACTCAGACGTTCGTCGTGGCTAGCTGTTTACCCCAACGAAAGAACCAGAGAGTCCTGAAGGCGAGTGGATGATGCAGATCGACTCACGTTCGCCATCGCCCCATCCAGCCTCGCTCGGCGTGAACAACTCCATCCGTGCATCGACGGGGAGCAGATCCCCGTTGGTAATGGTCGTAAACGCAACTCCGCTGCACTGGTCAGAGACGTTGTCCCAGTAGGGGTCGGTATCGCCCGGATATTCGCCGACGCTTGCGACTTCAACGATGCCTACAACCTGAGAGTCATGGGCTTCGGAACAATCAGGTGTTTCGACACGGGCGATCTCTGTTGAATCGGACATGACGAAGCAGTCGCCAACCTCAAGAGCTGCCGCTGAGGTCGTGCCGCGCGTGGCGACCAAACCAACGAGTGCAAGAACTCCGAAAATGCCGGCCTTGACGCCAAGGGCCTTGCCGATGGAGCGCTTTTTCGGAGCCCCAGGACGAGATCCGTTTTCGGGAGCTGGTGTCCACTGGTTCTGCCCGTGAACCTGCGCCTGTCCTGGGGCCGGCGGCACAGCCATACCCGGCTGGCCCGGCGCTGGTGGCGGAGGCGTCGTCACTGCGTCCTGATACCACGATGGGGTCTCTGCAAAATCGGGATTTGTTCCGCCTAGCTGTGAATTTTCGTCCATGGTGTTTCATCGGAACGAGGACAACTGGACCTAACTAGGTCACGCGGCCTAGATGTCGAGTGCTGCAGGAATGCAGGGATGCAGTACGTGCTACGCGTTGAGGCTGATGCAGATGATGGTCCGATTCCCATCGGCCCACTCTTGGTCAGTTTCTGCGACCGCGAGAGCGGTGTACCTGCCAGGCGTTACAGCCCAGTCTTCGCACTGCTGCTCCAACCCGACCCAAAATCCGCTGCCAACCATCGGCATCTGCTCGGGCGTTTCTTCATACACCGCAATGATCTCGCCGTAGTTGGAGTCGTCGCACTCGATCGACTTGGCGGCCCGTAGCGCTGAACTCTCCGTATCAAAGTCGCTGGCGCACGCACCGACTACGAGGTCTTCGGCGTTCCTCTCAGATCCGCTGCCTCCGAAGAACATCGCCACCGCAATCACGCCAAGCACCATCAGCCCGAGTCCAATGAAGAGTGGCGCAGATGTAGCACTCGATGACGAGTTCGTCGATCGGGTGGGGTTCACATTGCCTGAGCCTGGACCTCCGTGTGAAGGGCGTGGGGCTGCAGGGTCGAGTTGGCTGGCTTCGACCTGGACCTCAAGCTCGGGCTCGGTGTACCAGTCCGGGATCTCATCGAAAGGGTTCGTATGGGTGTCTTCGGTGCTCACCCTGAAGGTTTCGACGCAAAAAGAAACCGACTTAACGAATTTCTATCGATCACACGTCGAGTGCTGCGGCGTCGAAATCGTCGGAGTTCTTGATGATGTAGTCGCGGCGAACCGAGACATCTGACCCCATCAACACGTCGAACATCTTCTCGGCCCGCTTACGTTCCTTGTCGGCATCTTCGATGGTGAGCCGGCGAAGGATCCGCGTTTCTGGATTGAGCGCAGCATGTTCGAGTTCGTCGACGTTCATCTCGCCGAGGCCCTTGAAGCGTTGCCACTTGATGCTCTCGGGCTTGCGATTGCCCGTCGCAAGTTCGGCGGTTAGCTGATCGCGGTGTTCGTCGCTGAACGCTCGGTAGGTAACGCCAGCAACCTTTGCGCTGAAGAGCGGCGGCTGAGCTGCGTACACCCGCCCAGCTTCGATTAGTGGACGCATGTACTTGTACAACAACGTGAGGACGAGGCAGCGGATGTGGCTGCCGTCGACATCGGCGTCGCAGAGGATGACAATGCGGCCGTAACGGGTCTGGTCAAGGTCGAAGTCTTTGCCCGAGCCGCCACCGATTGCGGTGAACAGGTTCTGGGCTTCGGCGTTGTCGAGGACTTGTTTGAGCGTGGCCTTGCCAGCGTTCACGACCTTGCCTCGCAACGGAAGCACTGCCATGTACTTGGCATCGCGACCACGAATAGCGGGGCCTGCAGCCGAGTCGCCCTCCACGATCAGCAACTCGGAGTCGGGGCCGTGGGTTCGGCTATCGGCGAGCTTGCCGGGCATGCCGGTGCTTCCGAGGTTCGACAGCTTGCGCTTATTGTCGAGCGCCTGTTTGGTGCTGACACGGTTGATGATCGCCGTTGCGATCTTGTCGCGAATACCGTTGACGTGGGTCTTCTTCGAGCCCACCCCGTTAAACCAGTCGACCATTCCTTGCTTGACAACGTCGTAGACGATCTTCTCGACGCCAGGAGTTCCGAGCTCTTGTTTGGTCTGGCCGCGGAACTGTGGCTCGGGGAAGGTCACTTTGACGACAGCGAGCAGGCCTTCTTGTACATCGTCCTTCTGCGCCTTGTGCTTATTGCTCTTCGCCAGTTTGGACAGCTTGCGCATGTCCTTCAGCAGTACGTCGTTGACCGCTCGATTGAGAGACTTCTCAAAGCCCGACAGGTGTGTGCCGCCCTCGCCGGTCGGAATGGTGTTGACGAAGGTGACGATGTTGCTGTCGAAGCCTTCGACCCACCGCATGGCGATGTCGACGGTGCACTCGCGTTCGACGAGCTGCATCTTGCCGTTGACCGGAACCTTCTCTTCAAAGGTGTCGATGCCCGAGAGCGCAATCACGTCGGTGACTGTGGCCTTCTCGCCGACGAGGTCGTTGACAAGGTCCTTCAGGCCGCCGCGGCTGATGAACTCGACGGGCTCTTTGCGAGAACCCGTCCGCTTGTCTTCGAGGATGATCTTCAAGCCTGGAACGAGGAAGCACGCCAGCTTCACGCGGCGGACGACTTCTTCCCACTCGATGGTGGCTTCGGGGTCGAAGACATCGGCATCGGGCCAGAAGCGAATGCGGCTGCCCGTCTTCTTGGTCTTGGCGATCTTCTTAAGTTCGTGGCTCTTCTTGAACTTCGAACCCGTGAAGTGGCCGGGAACCCGCTCGTCGAAATCGAGCGCCCATGTGCTTCCTTGGCGGTCGACCTCGGCCTTGAGCTTCACCGACAGTGCGTTGACGACCGAGGCTCCAACACCATGAAGGCCACCCGACGAAGAATATGCGCCGCCGCCGAACTTGCCGCCAGCGTGCAATTCGGTCAGGACGACCTCGAGTGCGGAGACCTTGCGCTTTGGGTGCTTGTCGACGGGGATGCCTCGGCCGTTGTCGGCCACTTCGACCGAACCGTCGCGATGGAAGGTGACAAACACCTTGTTCGCAAAACCGGCTGCGGCTTCGTCGACTGCGTTGTCGATGAGTTCCCAGACGAGGTGCATGAGGCCGGCCGA
>CAZBTI010000046.1:0-24403 GCA_964494395.1 uncultured Acidimicrobiales bacterium
GCTGCGGTGACGGCGATCGTGGACTTTGAAGACTCGGTGGCGACCGTCGACGCCGAGGACAAAGCCCACGCCTACCGGAACTGGCTCGGTCTGATGAACAGAACACTGAGCGCCGAGGTGGACAAGGCCGGTGACACCTTTACGCGTCGACTCCACGAGCCGGTCGCATTCACGACCGCATCTGGCGAGCAGGCAGAGCTTCGCGCTCAAGCCACTCTGCTCGTGCGCAATGTGGGTCACCTGACGACGACACCAGCGGTGTTGGATGCTGATGGCGAGGAGGTCTTTGAGGGACTCATGGACGCGATGTTCACGGTGCTTGGCGCGCTCCACGATCTCCGCGGCTCGATGGCCAACTCTTCGGAGGGATCGATCTACATCGTGAAACCCAAGATGCATGGTCCTGATGAAGTTGCTTTCGCCTGTAAGGTGTTCGACTTTGTCGAGCAGGCCCTTGGTCTCGAGCCCAACACTGTCAAGATCGGCATCATGGACGAGGAACGGCGCACGACGTTGAACCTTCGTGAATGCCTGCGAGTCGCATCTGAACGCGTCGTCTTCATCAACACCGGGTTCCTCGATCGCACCGGCGATGAGATCCACACCGCATTTCAGGCCGGCCCGTTCGTGGCGAAGTCAGAAATGAAACAGCAACCTTGGATTCAGGCCTACGAAGACTGGAATGTCGACGTCGGTCTCTCTTGCGGGCTGATCGGTCGAGGACAGATCGGCAAGGGCATGTGGGCAGCCCCAAATGCAATGGCGGAGATGCTTGCTACCAAGTCTGCTCACCCCGAGGCTGGGGCGAGCTGTGCCTGGGTTCCTTCGCCTACGGCGGCAACATTGCATGCCATGCACTATCACCGCGTCGATGTCGCAGCTCGCCAACAGCAGATTGCACTTCGCGGTCCCCGAGTCAGCGTTGATCATCTTCTCGAACTTGCGGTTCAGAAGAACCCGGTGTGGGACGATGCTGTCGTGCAGGCCGAACTCGACAACAACATCCAGGGCATTCTCGGATATGTCGTTCGATGGATCGATCAAGGCATTGGTTGCTCGACCGTTCCCGACATTGACGGGGTTGGGCTCATGGAGGACCGGGCGACGTGTCGCATTGCTTCCCAGCACGTAGCCAACTGGCTTTGTCACGAGATCGTCGGCGAAGAACAAGTAGAGGCGACCTTCCGTGCAATGGCAGCCGTCGTCGACGAACAGAACGCCAACGATCCGGTGTACGTGCCAATGGCGCCGAGCTTTAGCGGCCAAGCGTTCCTAGCGGCACGTGAGCTGGTGTTCGAAGGTGCGAGCCAGCCCAACGGCTACACCGAACTCATCCTGCACCGACGACGTCGAGAGGTGAAGGCGAACAGTCACTAACGCAAGAGGGAGAATTACGAACCCGCGAGGAAGGTTGGCCTCGCAATTTTCGCGCTACAATAATCTGGTCCGGGGCCTTAGCTCAGTTGGTAGAGCGCTTGCTTTGCAAGCAAGATGTCGGGAGTTCGATTCTCCCAGGCTCCACAATAAACTCAACAAACCCAGTCCTTCGGGGCTGGGTTTCTTGCTTCCTGAGGCAGGCTGATTGTGGAGGGCTGTGATTTTGGAAGGCAGTGTGATTCGGAGACGCGGTGATAGCTGATCTTCCAACCGTGCCTGAGCGCCGGCTCGCAATTCGGATCACCCCAGATGCTCTCCGCCAAGTTCGCAGTGGCCACCCTTGGGTCTATGACAAGGCAATCGTCTCCAACTCTGACACGTCGGCGCCTCCGGGAACCTTGGCGGTGATCTTTGATTCAGACCGCAACTTCGCAGCGATCGGCCTGTGGGATCCCCGGTCACCGATCCGCATTCGGATCTTGCACGTGGGAAAGCCCACGCAGATCAATGACGACTTCTGGAAAGCGTTGGTCCACAAGGCAGCGAGTAAACGTTCCGCGCTCGCAGGCTCTGGGACAACGGGCTGGCGATTGCTCCACGGCGAGAACGACGCCATCTCCGGTATTGTCGTCGATCGATATGCGGACACCCTCGTATGCAAGGTCTACTCGGAGTCTTGGCTACCGCATCTGAACCACGTACTTGAAGCAATGCGCCAAGTCATGGAACCCGAGCGGATCGTTTTACGCCTCGGCAGGCTCGCCGCAGCTTCAACATCGGTCATCAATGCCGGACTCACCGACGGGATGGTCATTCACGGCGACAAGGTCGACGGTCCGGTCGAGTTTCTCGAGAACGGTCTTCGCTTTCACGCCGACGTTCTCGATGGCCAAAAGACCGGCCACTTTCTCGATCAGCGAGACAATCGTCAACACGTTCGTAAACATGTCGAGTCGAGCGCTGGCGGGGGAGTGTCGGTACTCGACGTCTTCTCATGCACTGGTGGGTTCTCGGTCTACGCCGCCGCCGGGGGAGCGACTCGCGTGCACTCGGTCGATATTGCCGTGCCGGCACTAGAAACTGCGAAGGCGAACATGTCGCTGAATAAGGAACTGGTTTCCAAAGCAACCCATGTCGTCACCGCCGGTGATGCCTTTGAGGTCATGGCCGACCTCGGTGCGTCCGGTCAGACATTCGATGTCGTGGTAGTCGATCCGCCATCGTTTGCATCGAACGCGAGTGAACGTGACGGCGCTATCCGCGCCTACCGCAAGCTCGCTGAACTCGCGACACCCTTGGTTACCTCGGGCGGCCACCTACTGCAGGCTTCGTGTTCTTCTCGAGTCACCGAGGACGATCTCGTGGCAACCGTGCATAGCGCCATTCGTTCGCACAACAGAACCGTCCGTAGTGAACAGATCTTCGGTCACGCGATCGATCATCCGGTCGAGTTCGCGCAAGGGCGCTATCTCAAAGCGATCGCGCTCGATCTGTAGGTACCCCAATTAGGTCGATCCTCGGTCATGAGGTTGTAAGGGTGTCTGCTAGCCCTACCCTCTGGGCTGAAAATTGTTGGGCTCACGACGGCCGAAAAGCGTGTGCGAATCTGCATCGATTTCACCTCGGAACGTGAGAAAAAATAAACCTTGTCAGTTGCCTTGGTTCTGTCGCGCATAGGCCGATAGGCCCATATGAGTATGCAAATAGTGCCCGAGAATCCCGATGGTTCAGTGGTTACCTACGATCGATCTCCGGGAAACAACGACGGCTCAATAGCAGCGTTTTTTCGTGCAGCTGGGCTTCCAATCCTGCTCGTTTTTGCCCTCATGGCGGCATTTGTGACGCAGTTCGAAGACGAGCCAGTCTCGCTCTCGACGGACGGTGCCGAGCAAGAAGCGGTCACCGAACCGACCGACGTTGATGTGGCTGGTCAACAGATCACACGAAGCGTTGGAATCAATCCAGCAGATGCCGACGAGGTCGACTCTGGTCCCTCGCTGCTCAGCGAACTTCTCGGCGAGAACCCAACGTCGTTCAGCGATCTACTCGGGGAAGGTGATGGGGGCCCAACTCCACTCGACACTTCCATGATGGACGACTCCGAAGAGGGAGACGAGAACGAAGCCGCCGACGAGGCGGGCGAAGATGTCGAACAAGATGCATCTGCAGAGCAAGCCGCTGCAGCGGAGTCCACGCCAAGTTCGACAGACGAGGGTGCTTCTCCTTCAACGACCGAGGCAGCAGCGGACCCTCGCGCTTCGAACACCGGAAGCAACAATGGATCGGTTACCGCCACATACGGTGCCACAACAGCAAACGCCGCATCGCGTACCACCTCTGCTCCGACGACAACCGCTGCGCCAACCACAACGGTTGCTCCAACCACAACGGTTGCTCCAACCACGACTGTTGCTCCGGTGGCCGCTCGTCCGGCAGCTCCAGCCACAATCTCCTCGCCACCGTGCGGAACGCTCAATGGCGCAACCACACGACGCGCTCCATTCACGGGCCAGTCCGCGTCGATTCCGGCAAACTTGCCGGCGGTAATCGTGAAGGTATCGAACAACAGCTCCACCAGTCGAGCGAACCTGATCGGGCTCGATCAGGCCGACATCGTCTTCGAAGAACCAGTGGAAGCGCGAGCGACTCGGTTCTTCTCTATTTTCCATTCTTCCCTACCCGAGAATGTCGGCCCCGTCCGCTCGGGTCGAACCACCGATATTGAGCTCGCCTCCAACCTCAACAACCCTGTACTGGGCTACTCGGGAAGCAATCCCGGCATTGCTCGCCAGCTCAACCACGCAGCATCGATCGGGTTCCTCACTCCTTTCCCAAATACGGATCGCTCACCGTTCATTCGTGACCCTCGATATTTCTCTCCCGAGAACCTCTTTGTGAGTCCTGCTGGGCTGGGTGCATGCGGCAGCGCAAACCCCACGGCAATCTTCAGCTACGGAGCGAATAACTCTGGAACCGCCTCGGCGGTGTCGTCGGTTTCATTCGACGCACGCTCACCGTTCAGCTTCGCTTGGAACGGCTCGTCTTGGACCCGTTCGCAAAACGGAACCCAGCACGTCACGCGAGAGGGTGCAGCACTCGCACCGGACAACGTCGTCGTGTTGTTTGTTCCCTTCTCTGCGAGCACGGTCGACCCGCTCTCGGTCGACGCAAAGACCGTTGGATCGGGCGATGCGTGGATCTTGCGAGATGGCACGATCACCGTTGGCAGCTACAACCGAGGGTCAAACCCGGCTCCGTACACCCTCACCGACGGAAACGGTCGAGCAATCAACCTCCGCGCAGGCCAGACCTGGGTGGTGCTTGCTCCCGAAGGAAGCGCATCGTTCCGATAGCCACTTCAGTGGGTAGATGCTGCTTGGTGTCTTTGTCTTGCCAACGCAAATACCGCTCGGTCCGGAGCGGTGTGATGGTCGATCAATTCACGCTGCTCATCTGTGGGCTGTAACTTTCGAACGCTGCTATTTCGATGTTCGGCGCGCAGTTCGATAGGTAACTGCATGAATGTTGAAAGCCGTGAAAGACAGTCGGAATAGGACTCGATGAAGCCAATGAAGTCTGCGGATTCTACGTTCGCGAGCGCATCATCGATGTTCTTGTAGTGCGGGTCGTACCCAAATGCTTGTGCTTGCAGTGAACCCTCGCGCCACGCGTGCTTGGCGAGTATTTCATCAAGCCCGAGTTGGTCGTAGCGCCTTCCGGGTTGCTGATTGAACTCAATCGCCGACAGCAGACGATCTACAGGGTCCCGCAAGAAGGTGATGACCTGCGGGCGGATTGCGAAGTGGTCGACCGGGTCCATGCCGAAGTGACCGACGAGCATTTGAAGATCTCGAAAGAACAGGTCCGTGTGGTTTTGCGCCACGTCTTTCCACTGCGGATGGTGGACCATGTACGCCTTGCGCCGCTGGTACACATTCGGGAACACTGCGGCCTGCGGAAAGACTTGGTAGAACGAATTGAGCAGGGACGTGCCGGCCGTCTTCTCGATGTGCATGAAGTAGAACCACGGCTGGATTGGCCCACCGCGGCCTTGACGAGGTTTTAGCTGAGAGGCTGCGAGTCCTTCGAGGTAATAGCGTCCAGCCGTAGCCTTCCGAGTGATATCTCGAACCTGCATCGTCGGGATCGCAATACTTCTAATTGTCGTTGTGAGGACGACCGTTGCCTGCTTCGGGAGTGCCGAACATGTTCGAATTGAGGCGGGCATCGTTGCAGATTTGCTTCATCACGTCGCCCAGTTGGCCGGGGTCATCGGTTTGTGAAGCGTGAGGCCCAAGGACCCAACCTTCAGCGACGCCAACACGATCGCCGACCACGTCGAAGATGCGGCCAGTGACACCAGATGCTTCGGGGGAAGCCAACCATGTTGCAACGTTTGCGATCCAACGAGGGTCCATTGCGCCCTTCTGCTCATCGGTGAAGTCGGAGAAGCCCGGAAGGTTCTCGGTCATACGCGTGAACGCAGCAGGTGCGATTGCGTTGACGGTGACGCCGTAGTTCGCGAGCTCCATAGCGACGATCGTCGTCATCGCTGCAATGCCCGCCTTGGCAGCGCCGTAGTTGGATTGTCCGACATTGCCATAGATTCCCGATGGGGAAGAGGTGTTGATGATGCGCGCGTCGGGTTGGTTGCCAGCCTTGCTCTGCTCACGCCAGTACTTCGCAGCATGAGTAGTGGGGTTGAAGGTTCCCTTCAGGTGGACGGCCATGACGGCGTCCCAGTCGGACTCCTCCATCTTGAAGATCATTCGGTCACGCAGAATGCCTGCGTTGTTGATGAGGATGTCGATGCCGCCGAAGGTCTCGATGGCCTGGTCGATCATTGCCTTCGACTCGTCGAAGCTCGCTACGTTTGCGCCGTTGACGACGGCTTCGCCGCCGAGCGCAATGACCTCATCGACGACCGATTGCGCTGGTGAGATCTCTCCGCCTTTGCCGTTGACGTCGCCGCCGAGGTCGTTCACGACGATCTTTGCGCCATGGCTTGCGAGCGACAGTGCGTGCTCTCGGCCAATGCCGCGACCGGCTCCAGTGATGACTGCTACGCGACCTTCGACAAGACGACTCATTGATTGTGCTCCTGATGTTCAGACTGAAAGGACATTGTCACGTTACCGGCCGGTAGCCAAAGGGGACAGCTCGCCCTCGCGCTATCGAATGAGCTGGGTAGCCAACGCGTTGACCGAGACCCGACATCGGTCGATCGAATCTAGCGCAGACTCGCGGTTTGATCTTTGGACGCTGTTGAGAAGCGCGGGGAGCACACCGACCGCTGACTGGGTCAGCGCCCGTAGGCGTTGCGTGAGCAAGTTCTTCTCGAGTTCGCGATCGACTTGCTGAAGAACGGTTAGTTGGCTTTGTAGGAGAACACCAACACCTCGGCGTGTCTCAATATCGGGTGTGTCGATCTCGCGAAGGAGATCCTCGATGTCGAGCACCACGAGACGAACAGCGAGACGAAAGTCTTCGGCCCGTTCGGGGTTTGGGCGCCGGAGCAAACTTAGATCGCGCCGGCGACGAGCTTCTCGAGCATCAACTCGGGACGTTCGCCGACGAGTCGGTCGAGCCAATACGGGCTTTCGAACAAGGCGAGCAGGGTGCCGTCGGAGCGCTCAAGAACATCGACGCCCTGCATAGAGCGCAGCTCGATCATCGATTCCTCGTTGGTGAGTCGAGCAACCGAGTAGTTCGTCATCGAGAGTTCGACCGGCGCGCCGAACTCGTTCTCGAGACGGTGCGTCGCCACTTCGAACTGCATTGGTCCAACGGCTGCGAGCACGGGGGCCTGGTCGCCGATATCGCGATCGCGCAAGACCTGCACAACGCCCTCTTCATCGAGTTGGCTGACACCGTTACGGAACTGCTTGAAGCGGCTCGAGTCTCGGGTGCGCGCAATGGCGAAGTGCACCGGAGCGAACGAAGGAATCCGATCGAACTCGACTGCGTCGTCCTGCCAAAGGGTGTCACCGATGCGCACATCGTTTGCGTTGACGAGGCCGACGATGTCTCCTGGCCACGCCTCGTCGAGAGTCTCACGGTCGGTGCCGAACGCCGTGTGGGCGTACTTGGTTGCCAGCGGTTTGCCGGTCGACTCGTGAGTGACGACCATTCCACGTTCGAACTTGCCGCTACAGACCCGGAAGAAGGCCGTACGGTCGCGGTGCGCCTTGTCCATGTTGGCTTGGACTTTGAAAACGAATCCACTGAACGGCGCGTCGAGTTCCCGTTCACTCTTCTCGACCTCGCTCGCATCATCGTCGTTGTCATCGTCAACAACACCATCGGTGAAGGTCTTTGGGCTCGGCGGGGGAGTGAGGTCGACAACAGCGTCGAGCAGAAGGCGAACACCGAAGTTGGTGAGGGCTGAACCGAAGAAGACCGGCGTGGTGATGCCTGCGAGGAATGTGTCTTCATCGTACTCAGCACCGACGGCTTCGAGCAGTCCGAGTTCGTCGACAGCATCCTGATAGAGCTCACCCTCTTCTTCGATGGCACGTTCAGGGTCGATGATCTCTTCAGGGGCCATCGTCGAACCGCCAGCGGTGCGGGTGAATCGCACGAATTCCCCCGTGCGCTGATCGAGTACGCCGCGGAATCCCTCGGCCGACCCCACGGGCCAAGACAACGGCGTTGGTGTAAGCGAAAGTTGCTTCTCGATGTCATCGAGAAGTTCTAGAGGCGATAGAGAAGGTCGATCCCACTTGTTGATGAATGTGAGAATTGGAATCTCACGATCTCGACACACTTCGAACAACTTGAGAGTCTGAGGCTCGATGCCCTTCGCTGCGTCGAGCACCATTATCGCTGCGTCAGCGGCGGCGAGGACTCGGTACGTGTCTTCGGAGAAATCGCGGTGACCGGGAGTATCGAGCAGGTTTACGATGTGGTCGCGGTACGGGAACTGCAGCACTGTCGACGTGATCGAGATGCCTCTCTGCTGTTCCAACTCCATCCAGTCCGACGTTGCGGAGCGGCCACCCTTCTTTCCCTTCACTGAGCCGGCTTCGGTGCCGAGCGCGCCCCCGTAGAGCAGGAACTTCTCTGTCAGCGTGGTTTTGCCCGCGTCAGGGTGGGAGATGATTGCGAAGGTTCGACGACGGTTCGCTTCGGAGAGGATCTGCTCTGATGAGGCCACCGGTTCAGGATATGGCACTTACCCTTTCGCCTGACTCGATTGCCTGAGCCGATTTATCCCAGCACCTGGCCTAGCTATTTCGAGATGCCAAGAACGTGCCGAGTTCAGCGAGATGATGATTGGCGTCGCCAGCAAGTGGGGTCCGTGAAATCGCATCGAGGGCGTCTTCGGTCAACTCATCGATTTGGAGCTCGATCGCTTCTCGTGCTCCCGTCTCTTCGAAGATTACCTGAACCGAGGCCACTTGATCGGGCGTCATATCGCTGCCAACAAGGTTGAGCAGGTTGAGTTGGGACTTTGAGGCACTCTCTCGGGCACGAGCGAGGAGCGGTGTGGGTTTGCCCTCGCGCAGGTCGTCGCCGACCGGCTTGCCGGTCACGTCGGGCGAACCAAAGGCTCCGAGC
Source organism: uncultured Acidimicrobiales bacterium (assembly GCA_964494395.1). GTDB lineage: Bacteria > Actinomycetota > Acidimicrobiia > Acidimicrobiales > SHLQ01 > SHLQ01. The sequence goes on from CAZBTI010000046.1 coordinate 8,938, forward strand.
AGATCGTCGCGCAACTGAAAGGCAATGCCCAGTGGAGTGCCGATGTTGCCAAGCGATTCCTCGAGGTCATTGCGACCAGTTAACGCAGCACCCATCTGCAGCGGCCGGACGATGGTGTAGCGGGCGGTCTTGTATTCGATGATGCGCTCTGCGGTTTGCAGGGGAACATCGCCTCGAGCGGTTCCGACAACATCGAGAAACTGGCCGAGGTTCACCTCGACCCGTAGGTCGTTCCAAAGGCGTCGGACGTCGGGATTGACATCGGCCAACAACACATCGGACAGCACTAGGGACACGTCGCCAGCCAAGATGGCGACGGCTTCGCCGTATCGTCGAGCCTCACCGCCCCAATCGCCAGCCTCGTGTTGCGCTATCGCATCGACGTGAGCGGTTGGAACACCTCGGCGTGTCGGGGATCCATCCATGACATCGTCGTGGAAGAGCGCAAAGGCCTGAAGGAGTTCGAGGCCGGCGCCAAGGTTGGAGATTTCAGGACCAGCCACATCCCCGCCCGCAGCGACGAAGCCCCAGTACGCCATGGCTGGTCGGACTCGCTTGCCGCCTGCCAGTACGAGGGTGCTGAGAAGATCGATGGTCTCGTTGAAGAGCGGATCGAGTTCGCCCCATTCGGCGGAATAACTATCGAGAACCTCGCGAAGACGCTCGTCGACGCGGCTGGCGGGGATCGTCAGTGCTTCGGGGATGCTCATTCGTCGTCGCTGGCTTGTTCGAGGTCGGCCACGATTTGTTCGACCTTGCTTTGGGCCGATGTGATCCGCTCGCGGCAGAAGCTGATCAGCTCGGCTGCGCGCTTGATGCGATCCCCGAGGATGTCGACGTCGAGAGAGTCGTCTTCGAGCTCAGCCAAGATCTCATCGAGCTCGGTCACAGCGGTCGAGTAGCTGAGCTCTTCTTCTTCGGTGGTGGTCACGACGGGCTGTCCTTTTCGGATTCTTCTGTGGAGGATTCGACGAATGACGCTCTGCTGATGATGGTGCCATCAGCAACCTCGGTTACCAGTGTGTCGTCAGTTGACACATCATCGACGGTTCGAACGACATCTCCGTTCGACGTGCGGGTGATGGACCAACCTCGAACGAGTAAGACTTTGGGGTCAGACGCGCGCATTCGTTTCTCGATATGGCCGAGATCGGCCGTTGCGGTGCGGATAATCCGATCGGCCAGCTTGGGAAGTTCGGTGCTGCGGCTCGTGACTTGTTGGGACGCTGCGCTGATAGAACGCCTGCCCGCTTGCGCAACTCGATTTCCTCGAGCGGCGAGTCGCTGCTCGGCGATGATAAGCCCGTCACGCCCTGCCCGCGCGCTTCGTTTCGCCAAACCTTCGAGCTGCATTTCGGCCTCGCGAGTTTGTGCGGTTGCAATCGCGGCAATGTCTTGCCATCGGGCCTCGACATGTTCGACGAAGCCACCGACGCGATCGACGAGGGCGGCGGCCACCGCGGTCGGTGTCTTTAGCGCGGAGTGTGCCACTTCATCGGCGACCGAGGAATCGATCTCGTGTCCGATACCGGTGAACACGGGAACCGAGCACGCTGCGATTGCGCGGGCCAGCGTTTCGTTGTCGAAGACCGCGAGGTCGCCGCGGGCACCGCCGCCACGAATGATGACGATGGTGTCGAGGTCGCTTCGAGCAGATAGAGCGCGAACCCCAGCGATGAGGCTCCTCGTCGCGAGGTCGCCCTGGACTCTGCTGTCGCACTGAATCACGTGAAAGCCGAAACCACGAGACGAGAGTTCGTCCATGAAGTCGGCCTCGGCGGCGCTGCCCTTGCTGGTGAGCAAGCCGACTCGTAGTGGCACCGGAGCAAGGGGGAGGGCCTTGTTTCGTTCCGTGACGCCTTCTTGTTTCAAGCGGCGGATGAGTTCGTCTCGCTCAGCCGCCATCGCCGCCAAGATGTAGCGAGGGTCGATCCCGGTCATTCGCAACTGCAACCGACCTTGCGCCTCGTAGAAATCGACGACCGAGCGAATGCGGACGGCCATGCCGTCTTTGATCGCTCCGACGTTTTGCCGCTTGAGTTGCTTGTTGACGATCTGTTTGGTCTGGCTGAAAAGCACTACCGAAATTCGTGCAGTCGACGGCACTCCTGGCTGTGCTGGCTCGATCAGATCGAAATACACATGGCCAGCGGCTGACTTTTTGAGATTGCTGATCTCTCCTTCGACCCAGAGATCATCGGGAAAGATCTGCTGTAGCGCCCCACCGATGAGCTGATTCAGTTGCGCGACGGTGAAGCTCGTCTCGTCTCGTGGTGCTTGTGGTGGTTCGTCTTCGAACAGCATCGTTTCCACAACAGCTGACGATAGCCCCCGACTCTGACGGTCGTTCGTTCTGGACAACGGCCAGTGAAAGTGGAACCCTGTCGAGATGCAGAGGATCTTGACCTACCGCTTCGCCGGTGCGGTCACCGATATTTCGTGCGCATAGTTCTCGTCCTGGCACTGGCCCTCGTAGCAAGTGCCTGCGGCAACGCTGATGCCGGACTGGCGGCGAGAGACTCACCGCTTGGCATGTGGGTCGTCGTGGAGCTCGCCGACGACGGTGCTGACATCGAACTCGATGACGAGATCGCCGTCGACGTCGTGGGTGACGCAGTAACGGGCGGTAGCGGTTGCCAAGGGTTCTCCGCAGACATCGAGTGGGACGATGACGGGATGGTCGCCATCTCTGAGTCCTACGTCGTGACGCTACGACCGGGCTGTCCTCAAGATGACCCGTTGCTTCGAGCCTTCTTCGATGCCGAAATGTGGAGCGTCAGCGATGCTGGTGACCTCCTCCTCGAAGGGCCAGCGACCATGCTCACCCTCGCACCTGTTGGTCCCGGCGCCTAGCCGTCGATCCATGCCGTCGCCGATTCGGCGAGAGCGTTGATGAGCATTTCGGTTTGTGGTGCCCGACCCCCGTTACCGTAGTCCGACCAGTGTTGGCCCTCGACATTCCAGCGAACGGTCGGTGGAAGCTCGATTTGCACGCCCTGTTGCCTCGGAAGGTTGACCGGATTCTGCTGGTGTTGACCTCGCAGGCGCTTCGGAACTTCTTCGAGGTCGTCGACAATCTCGTAGTCGGGAAGTGCTGGTCGAAGGTGGCTCGCGACATGAGCGGCGAGTTCGCGGTTTTGGCCACCGAGGAGCAGCGCCTTCCACATCGTCTTCAAGCCATAACCGTGGACGGTGATGACCACATCGACGTGATCGATGAATGCAGCCATCGTGTCGGAAGCTTCAGATCCAATGCGGGCCGACGCGATGTGATGTATCGGGTCGATCGTTTGGGTGACGCCGTAGTACGAGGCGCCAGATCGCTCGGCGGCTTCGGCGGCCACGATGTCGGTGACCTTTTCTAACTCGCCGCCGTGATACGCCGTGAATCCAATGCGTGCAGAGCGAATGACGCTCGTCTCCTCCACACCATGAGTGGCGAGCAGGTCGGCAAAGGGAATGTCGGAGTTCGGCACTCGTCTACAACTACGCCGTGACGTCGACTCGTAGAAGGTTCTCGTACAGCGAGTCGTAGAGGCCACCGAGTTTGCGGAGTTCGTCGTGTGTGCCCCGCTCGACCACCGCACCATCGTCGACGACGATGATCTGGTCGGCAGAGGTGATGGTCGACAATCGGTGGGCGATGACGAGCGATGTTCGGCCCTTCAACGCCTCTTCGAGCGCTTGTTGGATCAGCGCCTCGTTCTCGGTGTCGAGGTGACTGGTGGCCTCGTCGAGGATCACGATCGCCGGGTCCTTGAGGAGCATTCGAGCGATGGCCAGGCGCTGCTTTTCGCCACCGGACAGGCGGTAACCGCGCTCGCCGACGACGGTGTCGAACTTCTCTGGGAGCTCGTCGATTACGTCGAAGATGCGGGCGGCCTTGGCTGCGGCGACGAGTTGTTCGTCGGTGGCGTCGGGGTTCGCGTAGCGGAGGTTTGCGCCGACCGTGTCGTGGAACATGTGTGGGTCTTGGTTCACCACGCCGATCGAGGCGCGCAAGCTCTCTTGGGTTACGGATTTGAGGTCGTGGCCGTCGACCTCGATGACCCCATTCGTTACGTCGTAGAGGCGAGGAACGAGGTTGAGCAGCGTCGACTTGCCCGCTCCCGATGGTCCGACGATGGCAATGAGTTGGCCCGCTTCGATGTCGAGATCGATGCCCTTCAGTACCTCGCGCTCCTCGGCAGATCCGTTGTAGCTGGGTGCAGAGGTGACCGGAGTAATTCCAGCCGACAGGTGCTTGCCCGGTCCACGGGCTGGCGTCTTTCGCACCGCACCATCTTCGAGCGACGCAAGCGTCGATTCACTTGCGCTCGGGTAGGTGAAATGGACGCCATCGAAGCGGAGTCGGCCCGACACGTTCGATAGCTCGGTGGCATTGGGCGAATCGACGATCGGGTTGGAGAGGTCGATGATCTCGAAGACACGCTCGAAGCTGACGAGCGCACTCGTGACGTCGACGCGGGCGTTGGTCAGCGCGGTGAGAGGGAGGTAGACCCGGACGACGAGCAAGCTCAGCGCAGCGAGGTTTCCGATCGTGATCGTCTCGTTGATTACCAGTTGGCCACCGACCCAGTAGATAGCCGCCGTGCCGAGCGCTCCCACGAGTGTCATTGCGGTGAGAAACACTCGTGAGTACATCGCCGACGTGATGCCGATGTCGCGCACTCGCGCTGCCCGATCGGCGAAGTCGTCCGCCTCAATACCTGGTCGACCGAACAGCTTGACCAGCATGGCTCCGCTGACGTTGAAGCGTTCGGTCATCGTGGTATTCATCGACGCGTTGAGGGTCATCGATTCACGGGTGATATCTGCCATCCGGGAGCCCACTCGACGGGCGGGGAAGAGGAAGAACGGCAAGATGAGCAGGGTCAAGATGGTGAGCCGCCACTCGATCGCGAACATGGCGACCAAGGTGATTCCGAGGTTGATGACGTTACCGATCACTGTGGACAGGAAGGTCGTGAACGCCCGCTGAGCGCCGATGACATCGTTGTTCAGACGAGAGATGAGCGAGCCGGTTTGTGTCTGGGTGAAGAAGCCGAGCGGCATGGCCTGCACGTGACGGAAGAGCTTGTCGCGCAGGTCAAAGATGATTCCCTCGCCGATCTGGCTCGAAAGCCACCGTTCGATCATGGACACCACCGCCGCGGCGATCGCGGCGACCACGACCAGTGCTCCAAGCCAGTTCAGCCGTGAGCGGTCGCCACCCGGTGCTTGGCCTTGGGGGATGGCGGTATCGATGATGTCGGCGAACGCGAGCACAGGTACGAGGCCGATAACGGTGCCGACGATGATGAGGAAGACAAAGCCAATGACTTTGGATCGGTATGGCTTCGAGAAAGACCAGACGCGTGCGACCGTCTCCCGATCGATACCTTTGGGCGCGTCGCCTCGGCTGCTCATGGAGTGCAACACCTGAAATGGATGCATCCCTTGATCGTATTGGGTGGAAAACTAGAGGAGGCGTCGGAACGAGTCCGACGCCTCCTGAAACTGTTTGTTTTCGGCCGAAGTCGACCGAGCGGACGAGTTCCCTTACTTCGCCTTGAGAACGTCGCGAATCTCGGTGAGTAGCGTCTGATCTGGTGTCGGAGCAGGATCCGTTTTGGCGCCTGCCTTGGCGAGTGCCTTGACGATCATGAACACGACGAACGCAATAAAGATGAAACTGAAGAGAGCAGTGATGAGTGCGCCCACTGGAATGTCTCCTGGGCTCCACGCGTCGAAGTTCACTTCGAGGCCGCCGGCCTTACCAATAAGCGAGAAGATGACGTTTACGACCGCATCCATGACCGGGACGATGGCCAAAGCCAGCACGAGGCCGACCGCTGCGGGAATGACGTTGAACTTTTCGAGGAACTCTCTGAACTCTGTAAGCATAGTTTTTCTCCTACCAATAAAAGGCGCCACTTGGGTAGACCGCCCTGACGCAGACAGTACCGTAGTTTCCGTGAAACCTTTACCTGGGTTTTACCTCAACGATTTTCGTCTTGGTGTGCAGAGCGAGTCTCGGTGTGGAGGGGAGAGGAGAGGAGAGAAATATGTGTTGGGGGACTTAGTGCACCCGACGCCTGTTTGGGCGACCTGAGGCCATCATTCCTATGAGGATCAGGGCGAGGGGACTCCCGCGCCCTGTACTCGGCGAGTCGGCAAATGCGAGTGGTCTTGAAAGCCAAATACCAATTCTGGGTGTTAGCACTTTGTGCCAGGAGAAACATCGAGACACGTGAAAAACAGAAGCGCCCGCTTTCGGGAGTGACGGCCAGGCGACCTGCGGCACACGCAAGGCATCGCTGAGAGCTGCTGCCTTCCGGCCCTGACCCGGTTCACGAACTTGCGTTGCACAGAACCCGACCGTCACACCCCAAAGCGGGCGCCTGATGATAATAACAGCCCGATCTGGACAAGCGTCGCGACCATCACGACGAACAGCTTCGTGAAAGACGCGTGGTCCACGGGTTCTGCCCATGTATCGTTATATTCTGATTCGCGCTGACTCGACTCGTTGGGTTGGAGCGTTCGCTGGAGGAGTACGAAAGCGGCCGAACCGGCATCGTTGGAAACGATGTGACCTTCACGGGTCCGTGGGTTCGAATCCCACCTCCTCCGCTACACGGTTTCCCAACGGTTCCGGAAGTATCTGGAACCGTTGGGAAATCAGCATTTTTAGGCGGAGAGTTCAATCCCACCACCTCTCCGCCGTTGTCAGAAGTGACCTGAATTTTGGGCTAAAGGTCTCCCGTTGTTAGGCCGACGTGCTCAGGCCCCATCAGCGTCGTGGACATACTGTCTAGTTACCACCAGTTGTGGCTCAAACCTCGGGTCTGAAGTTGGATTCGTAGCCGCAGCGTTGTTGAAACGGGGTAGCGATGCCTTTTCTCGTAGATGTTGAAGCCACAGTTGTCGTAACGAATATGTACGACGCGCCATCGATCCGGTTCTCGTATCCGGGTTCGGTCGAGCTCACCCAGCTTTGGGTTGAACTGCAAATGCTCGGATGGACTATTCCCGAACTTCCCGCGATCCCGTATCAGGCATCGAGCTGGATCGGCGACGCTCGTTATAGCCGCGAGCACGAATTTCGCGTTCAAGACTTTGAGATCTTCAGCGGCAACTGGCCACTGCACGAGATTGCCGATCGCGCTATAGAAACAGTTAACTTGCTCCGTCGCATGGGCGTCGATGTGCATATGCCGATCAGCTACCTCGACTTCCTCCGCAAGGCGCAGCTCCAACAGCGTGCGAACCGCGCCTCGATGGCTACGCAAGCTCCTGCGGTTCCGGTCACGCCAGCGCCGGTCGCTGTTATTGAAGAGCCTGTGATCGTTCTCGACGATGGGCCGTTGCCAATTCCAGACGCAGCGCTCGCGAACCCTCCGCTCGTGTTCTCCGAATCGGAGGTTGAAGAAGTACCCGCAGCAAACGATGGTCCGCTGATGACGCGAACCCGTCCCGCTCCAGCAGCCGCACCCGCCGGGCGCTCGATCGTCGAAATCCCAGAAGTTATTCTGCTCAGCGCGAAGCCTTGGGCTGTTCAACAGCACGAACCAGGAATGGACGTATACAAGTCGGTCGTGGTTCCTGGCCGTACTCGCTGGATCTGGTCAGAGACCGCCAGCCACCTCTCCGAGGTCGGTGCGACGCTCGCCGATCCGAAAATTCTCTTTGAGACCGTCGAGCTTGGTTGGCAGCGCACAGCTGATGAAGTGCCCATGCTTTCGATTGACCCGAACTCTGAGCGTGTGTTGTGGTTTATTGCTCACGAGTTCCATGAGGCGACGACCCTCGTTTCTTTCCTTCACGAACAGCGTGAGACGTCGGCTCGGGTCATTCCAATGACTCCAATCCCGAACACCACCGCTTTCGATGATTGCTTCTTAGTCGCCGTCGTCGTGCCGATCCAGGACTACGCCAACATTGGTTCAAAGGTCGTTGCGAACTACGCCGACGTCATCGCCCGGGGCAAGGTACATACCGACGAACCTGTCGGTATGCAGTTCACCCGGCTCTAAGCGCAAAACTCTTTCCCGCTCTTTGTCGCCTCGGCGACGAGGCCGCCCGGGCTCTCAGTTTCAGTCCCGGTAGAAATTGAAGCGAGGCTCGCCCGCTTCGCTCCGGGGTGTTGGAGCGCTGCTTTCAGGTAGTGGTCGACCGGTTGCCTTTGCTTCGAGTCGCTCGAGGCGTTGCTGTAGATCGGCTACCTGATTTTCGAGCAATGCGATTTGTGCATCTTTGGCTTCGAGGCGTTCCTCGAGGGTGAGATCGTTTGAGAAGTGCCGCTCTTTGAGCACGCGCACTTGAGCAAGCCGCCGCTCATTGCTGCTTTGGCGCTTGTTCTCCATATCGCCAATCTAGTAGCGCGATGGTTGCGCGTCAGGTCGGTATGGCCCCGGAGACTCTCGTCCCGTCGACGAAGACATGGTCGATATCGTCAGGCGTTGCGAGACGCACGACCTTCTCGAATTTTCGCGCATCGTCGTCCACTGGCCACGTCTGCAGTGCTGCGTTGGGTCGGGTGGTGTTGATCACCAGTGCGTCGAACTGTCGACCGACCTCTATGAGCCCTACGGGTAGGTCGACCAAGGCGGCGCCACCGACGGTCGCCAGAAAGAAGGCATCGACGATCGAAAGCCGCGAGTTCGGGACGCCTCGGTCCTGAGCGCTCTGCCCTGGATCGACACCGTCTTCGAGCATTCGCGAGACGGTGACTGCGTGGGCAGCCTGACCGAGCAGGCCCGGTTGAGCGCCGCCGGCGATGTCGGTGCCGAGGCCGACCTTGACCCCGGCATCGAGTGCTCGGCGAGCGGGGAAGACCGCGTTGGCGAAGTAGCTATTGGAGAGCGGGCAGTGTGCAACACCTGCGCCAGCGCTGGAGATGATCGAGAAATCATCGTCTGATAGGTGGTCGCCATGGGCGAGGACGGAGCCACTGCGAACCAACCCGAAACGGCGAAGTGCTTCGGTGTCGGTGCATCCGAAGCGGTCGAGAACATATCGGTGTTCCCAGTCGCTTTCCGAGACGTGGGTTTGGATGCGGACGCCAGTCTCTTCTGCGAGTTGGCCCAACCCGGTCAGTGTCTCGTCGGTGCAGGCGGGGATGAAACGGGGCGTGAGTATTGGATGGACCAAGTTGCTTTTGAGCGCTTGGATCTCCGCTATCGATGTGGTCGAACGAGACAGGGCCTCGGACGAACTGGCGTCTCGGTACCAGTCGGGGGTCCCCGTCGGGTGGTCCATAGCGACCCGCCCGACCAGTGCGCGCTGGCCGTACTGAGCGCAGGTAGCGGCGAGCATCGTGGTGGTCTCGACATCGACCGTTGCGTAGTAGACCGCGGTCGTGGTGCCGTGTGCCAGCAGCGTGCGTACCATCGCTTGCCACACGGTCGCGGCAAAGGCCGCATCGGTCAACTGTTGCTCAATCGGGAAGGTGTACTCGAACAGCCACGATTCGAGAGGGAGGTCGAGTCCGGTCCCGAGTTGAGGCCATTGCGGTGCGTGGATGTGGGTATCGACCAGACCAGGGAGCACGACCGAGTCGGTGCCGAAGTCGTGGTCGACCGGGCTGGAGTCGTCGGTATTGATCGAGGTGACGGTGCCCGATCCGTCGACTTCTATGACGGCGTTCGAAAGCACCTGCAGCTCTCCCCGACGTGGGGTTTGCATGATGGTGCCGCGGTAGCGCGTCATAGAGGTGAGGACATGTCGAACAGTTCGGCCAGCGTGTCGTTCCACGCGGCTTCGCTCACTGGCGATTCGTCCTCGACACCATCGGTCGTGGTGGTGACGCGGTTCCGCTTCAACGTCACGCGGTCGTTGCTGCCATCGCTCGATGATTCGAGCAGGCGGGTAGCGAAGGGTTTGCTGCTCCAGTCGAGCGAGGGATCGGTGCGCAAACGATTGGAGGCTTCATCGAACTCGCCAAGTTCGTGATGGATGCGCCGAAACCGGTACTGCGGCAGCGGGATTCCTTCGGCATCGTGCCTAGTCAGCGTGACCCCCTCCGAACTATCGATGAACTCGAAGGTTCCGGCCGGGTCGATTTGTGGACCCCGAACGTTGAGGTCGAGCGGGGCAATGTTGCTCTCGCCAAAGCCCACGTCGACAAGGTACGTTCGGTCGAGCCCGACTTCGAGGGTCAGATGATCGACGATCTTGCTCGGACCGTCGAAGAGCACCGCTGCCCCGAGGTTGAGCACATCGAAACCCAACGCACGAAGCAATGCCCCAAAGGCGCCGTTCAGCTCGAAGCACCAACCACCTCGGCCACGGTTGACCACCTTGTCGAGGGACCACGCCACGTCGGTGCGGACTTCGACACCAGCGACAACATCGAGGTTCTCAAACGGAACCGTCGTGAGGTGGGCGCGTTGTAAAAGGGTGAGTCCGGCGAGGTCGACGGTAGGCGCTTCGGTGAGGCCGATCCGTTGGAGGTATCGCTCGATATCGACATCTGGCACGTTCTTGGTCATCGAATTCCTCGCATGGAGCGATCGTAAACGGCCCTGTACCTTCTGGGCATGGCTGGGGAATCGCGAAAAACTTTTGACCCCCTGTCCCCCGAGACAGCCTCTAGTTGCGTGTTCCTTGTATGGCAGCAATCTGGGCACCCTCCAACGTGCTGAATAACGCTGAAGAAGCAAGGTTGGCGCCGAGGTTCGAGTCTTTCGACGCGTACTACCGAAGCGACTATTCCTCGTTGCTTGGGTTCGGTTTCGTGCTCACTGGTTCGCGGCCAGCCGCAGAAGATTTGGTGCAGGACTCGCTGACCGAAGCGCACAGGCGGTGGAGCAAGATCAACGGTTACGACGATCCGGGTGCTTGGGTCCGTCGGGTGATGGTCAACAAGTCGCGTTCTCGATTTCGAAAGCTCGCCACCGAGGCAAAAACGATGACTCGGATCGGCGGCCAGCGGCCGGACGTAACCCTTCCGACGGAACGAAGCAGCGAAGTGATCGAGGCCGTTCGATCACTGCCGACGCGCCAAGGGCAAGCTATTGCGCTGCGGTACTGGGAAGATCGTTCGGTGGAGGAGATCGCATCGATCTTGGAATGCGGAACCGAAACGGTGAAGACACATCTCAAACGGGGGCGGGCAGCATTGGCGACGAAGCTGCAACAACACACCTCAACGAAGGAGGGGGAAGACTCATGAGTAACGACCCGCTCGAAGACCTCTTGCGCTCGACCGCTTCCGAAACGAGGACTGCGCTCGGCGCCCCTGGCCAAAATGAACTTCCGCCTTTCGAACCGAACAGCAACCGTGGCGGAGTGATCGTTGCGGCATTGATTGCGCTGATTGTCGTCGGCGTCGGTGGCTGGCTTGTCGGCTCGGTGTCAGATTCCCCAGTTGAGGTCGAAACCGCGGACCCCGATGTCATCGAGGAGCCAGAGACACCCGATCAGCCAGATGGAATCGAAGAGGACGGGTCGGCGCCGACTACAGCAGAAGAAGTTGCACCTGTTCCATCCGACCTCGATGAACGGGTGCAGTCAAATGATGCGAGACCGGCGTTTGGTGAATCGTTCACCGACGATGCATTTGGTTCGGTCATCACGAGGGTGACCGATGCGGCGAACGGTGAGCGGATCATCCCGGTGCAATCACCGGCTGCGCTCTGGAACGCCGACGAGTCGCTGATGCTGCTCTACCAAACAGGTTTGGACGTATCGGGGCACATCGTCGTCGACGCGACGAACTTTGCCGTTGAACTCGTCCTCCCGATTCTGCCCACCGATATCGAGCACGTGTTCTGGCACCCCACCGACCCCGATCTCATCGTGACCACAGTCGACCTCGAACTCGTGACGTTCTCGGTATCGACGGGCGAGGTCACCACGATTGCCTCCTACCCGCAGTGCGACTTCGTCGATCCCGGCGTCGCTACAGCCGGCCCATCGCGAGATGGTTCGGTGATTGCTCTGCGCTGCGGTATGGGCGGCGACATTCAGGTGCTGAGCCAACCGCTCGACGGAACGCCTGCAGCGATGCTCGATGTGGGCAACGGCAATCAGGGCATGGCGAGCGCTGATGGTCAGTCGATCATCATCGACCGCAGCGACGGATTTGATGTGTACAACACGGACCTCACCGAATTGCGCTCGACCATCGACTGGGCTGCTTCGGCTCCCACGGTCGGGGTCGATGGCGATGGCAACTCGATTATTGTGAGTGCAGGCTTTGAATCAGACTTCCCAGGCTCGCTCGTCATTGCCGGTCTCGACGGTGGGCTCACCAACGACGGATCTGCGGTCGAGGTCATCGTCGGTCCCGATACCGGCTTCATCTTCCCGCCATCGGGAACGACCATCTTTGCGAGCGGATTACCCGGACTGCTCGCCGCATCTTCACCAGTTCCACCCGATCGCCAAGACGGCGGCACCCTCGACGCTCTTGAAGGTGAGGTCGTTCTCGCCGACCTCCGCACGTCGCCTCCGACCATTCAACGACTCGCGCAGAGTCGCAACTTCGGCGATGGGCCATTCTCCAACTCCTTTGTGTCGATCAGCCCGAGTGGCCGGTTCGTGGCCTTCGCAAGCGATTGGGGCGGAGACGCTTCGGACACCTATGTGATCGACCTCGAAGGGTGAAGCCACTCGACGCTGTGGTGAATCGAGACTTCACTCGGGTGTACTTCAACTCCGATGCTGGGAGTTGTGGAATCGACGCCGAGGTATACGAACTGACGTTGCCCGAGTTCAACTAGCGTTCAGGGCTGCCGATAGAACATCGCCTATGCAGTGCCCCATTTGTCTCACACCAGCGCTCGACGCTCGCCATAGCAATGGCATCGAGGTCGATGTGTGCCCGGACTGCGGCGGTGTGTGGCTAGATCGCGGCGAACTCGAGAAGTTGATGGTCCAAGCCAAGACCGAGCCAGCTCTCGGTGTCTATGAACCTCCATCGGAGCCGAGCGAGAGCTCGGTCGAAGAGATCCCGGGCGACCCTGAGTGGAACGATCGCTCTCCGGACGACGATGACGAAGACCGTAAGGAATGGAAGTCCGATCGACGTTCACGTGATCGTGACGATGACGATGACGATGACGATGACGATGACGGCGACAAGAAGCGCAAGAAGAAGCGCAAAAAGGGCTGGGGCGATCGCCTAGAGGACGTGCTCGACGACGTTCTCGACCTCGACGACCTCTTCGACTAGGGCAACCGAGTTCAACAAACACATCGTGGGCACGATATAGGTTGCCTCTGAATGGCGAGCCCCGTGAGCAACGGGCGCTGCACTCCGTGTAACAACCGTTAGGGCAACGGCGGTAAAGGCTGGCGCGGACGTTGTCTGTTTTGGTTCGAATGCGGCTGACTCACGGTGACGACTAGAGAGAATATCCTTGAGCGCACCGCTCGCTGAGGTGACGGGCGCGGTGGCATGGGGCGCAGCGGGGTTCGAGTTCGGTGGTGATCGTGTGTTTTGTCTGGTGGTGGGGCGGGTTGTGGTCGAGTTCGAGCAGGTCGGTCGACTGACAGTCAACGCACTCGTGGTTGTGGGTTTCCATGACGACCCGCTTTTGCCTCGGCGTCGGGTGCCGGCGGCGGTTTGAGGCATCGATTGGTTTGCCTTCGATGTCGTGAATCAGGGCTCGGATGAATGAATCGTCGAGGCCTCGACACACTGCGCTGGTGGTGACCGGTGTGCCGTCATCGAAGGTGTTTCCGTCACCCCTGACATGGATAACGACCTCTGTTGCGCTTTCGATGTTCTTGCCGAGAAACAGCAATACGAACGCGTCGGCTCGCTGCTGGGCGAACGACGGCATCCAACGATCATCGGCTGCGTCTTTTGGTTGCCAGCGCTGCTTCAACTCACGCAACTGGGCTGACATTGATTGATCAGAAGGTGCGTCCGCGGACGCATTTCGAACATCAGATGCGTCCGCGGACGCATCTGGCTCATCGACCGGGGTGACCGCTACCTGCTGGACGATCGTGTCGAATGCCGCAACAACCCGCTTCCCGATATCGGGCGGGAGCACGGCACGGACGACGATCATCCCGTCACCATTGGTATGTACGGTGACACTTCGGTTGTCGTGCAGGCGAAGGTCTCGCTCGACGTCGGTCTCGTCGTCAGCGAGGTACTTCGCGATTGCGGTCGTCAGCCGGTTGGCGCTTCGTTCCCAAGCGAGTTCGAGCAGCTCATGTTCATTACTCGGGTCAGCCCAACGGGTCACGATGCGGGTCTTGGCGTACGACAATTCGTTGGACGAGAAGGCGTCGTTGATCGCTGGCAGGACATCGAGCGCGTGGCCAACACGGATCCATTCACGGGCAGTCGAGGTGTGAATGTCGAGCGCTTGAGCAATCCCATGTGATGGGCTCTTCAACCCCTGGGCATGCCACTCGAGGTCGGTGTCGTATCGGGCAGCGAGACACACGATCTTGTAGTGGTTGGCGTTGATCTCATTGCCCAACGCTGCAATCTCATCGACAGCAGAGGTAGTGGCCAGTGCAGACATGGTTGTCCTTCACAATTCGGCAACACAAAGACACCGCCCTGGCAGGTACCGATGGAGGACGGTTGTGTTGGTTTCGCTTGTTCGGACAGCTGGACGCATCTCCCGAAAGAGCATGGCGTTCCTGAGGACGAGCTATCGATCCACCCGTGAGAAGCCAGAGGCATCCTACAGCTGGCCATGAGAATGCTCGAAGCTGGTCAGACCGCCACCGTGCTCGACCTCACAAGTGACGCCACCGAGCTACCCGACGTCGGGAACGAACCCACAACGCCAGCACCGGCCCGCCGTAAGTTCTTCGCCCGGTTCGGTCGGTAGCTAACTAGCGCTAGGAATTGCGAACTCTTCGCCGCTGGTTGCGTCTCGAAGGGTTGTTTCCCGAAGGTTGGCACCCAGCCCGATCCCGTCTGCACAGTCATCTCCGCCCGTGAGCGGGGTGCTGAATGCTTCGACTTGGATGACGAGCGTGCCGTCGATGTTCTCGATTCGGCTCAACCTCGGGTTTGCGTTGCAAGAGTTCACCGAGACAAAGACCTCGCCTGATTCGGCACGGTTCACCTCCAGAACCTCAACGTTCCCGAGCCAAGCGCCACCGCCAATGGTGAGCCAGAGAAAGAATCCCACCGCTGGAGGCACCAAGAGAAGTGCCACTAAAACCGCCGCTACCTTTTTCGCCATGTGTCCGCTCCTTATATGTCAGTTGTACATCTTCTACGACGTGAGTAGCGCCGTAGTTCCCAATTATTGACCGAGCTACCCGACGCCGGGAACGCACACGTTGGACAAGCTCCAGACCGCCGAAGGTTCTTCGCTCGGTTCTCGCGCTGACCCGACATCGGGTGAACCCGAACACATGAACCCGAACGCAGTAGACGCAAGGATCTAGACGCTACAAACTTAGCCATGGGGTATGACACCAAAACCGTGCGTCCGCGGACGCATGTAGAATCCAAAGGTGTCAGGACCACTGCAGCTCGAATTTGTTATGTCTGGGG
>CAZBTI010000047.1:0-5966 GCA_964494395.1 uncultured Acidimicrobiales bacterium
AGGCGTCAATACGTGGGCCGTACAGGACTTGAACCTGTGACTTCCACCATGTCGAGGTGGCACTCTAGCCAACTGAGTTAACGGCCCGAAGAGTCGTCAGGTTAGCACCGGAGAATCGAGTTGAGGCAACTCCCGGTCTTCGATGTTGCGTTAGAAATACCAGGGGTGTGCGGACCAGTCTGGTTCGCGCTTTTCGAGGAAGGCATCTCGTCCCTCGACTGCTTCGTCGGTCATGTACGCGAGCCTGGTCGCTTCGCCGGCAAAGACTTGTTGTCCAACGAGGCCGTCGTCGACGAGGTTCATTGCAAACTTGGACATTCGCTGTCCTGTCGGCGATTTCTGGTTGACGATTCGGCCCCATTCGAGCGCAGCGTCTTCGAGCTTTTCGTGGTCGACGACGAGGTTGACCATGCCCATGGCTGCTGCTTCGTCTGCTGAGTGGTCGGCGCCGATGAAGAAGATTTCGCGGGCGCGTTTTTGGCCGATCATGCGAGCGAGATAGGCGGATCCGTATCCTCCGTCGAAACTTGCGACATCGGTATCGGTTTGTTTGAAGATTGCGTATTCCCGACTGGCGATGGTCAGGTCGCAGACGACGTGGAGGCTGTGGCCTCCGCCGACGGCCCAGCCGGGCACGACCGCAATCACGACTTTGGGCATGAACCGAATGAGTCGTTGCACTTCGAGGATGTGCAGTCGAGATGCTCGGGCGGGGTCCACGCTGTCGGCGGTTTCGCCATCCGCATACTGGTAGCCAGTTTTTCCGCGAATTCGCTGGTCACCCCCAGAGCAGAAAGCCCAGCCGCCGTCCTTCTCCGATGGTCCGTTACCGGTCAAGAGAACGCAGCCGACGTCGCTGCTCATTCGGGCGTGATCGAGGCATCGGTAGAGTTCGTCGACGGTCCGTGGTCGGAAGGCATTGCGTACCTCGGGCCGGTTGAACGCAATTCGTACTGTGCCATGCTCTCGGGCTCGGTGGTAAGTGACGTCTTCGAGCTCCTCAAAGCCCGCTATTGCGTCCCATTTTGACTCGTCAAAGATCGCTGAAACCATGCCTCGGAGGGTAGCCCGTAGGGCGCTTTGATTGTTGCTTGTGAACGTGACAGTGTTGTCGCGTGTTACGCCGCCTCCGCAGTCCGCGCGCCCTTGGCATGCTGGCTTTTGCTGTCCTGTTTTTACTGGCTGGTTCGCTCACTGCTCAAGAGGATGAGGATCGTCTCGAAGAACTCGAGGCTGAGCGAGAGCAGGTGCTCGTAGATCTGGCTGCAGCAGCGTCCCTCGTCGACGCAACCGAAGCAGACTTTACCGTTGTGGCCGAGGCGCTCGACGGCATCAATGCGCTGGTCGACTTGCAGGAGGCCCGTTTGGCCGATGCGGCCCAAGCGGTGTCTTCGGCTGAGCTTCTCGTTTCTCAGGCAGAGCAGCAGCGAATGGCGATCGAGGCTGAGGCTGCTGAGCTTCGTGCGCTGGTGGCCGAGCTTGCGGTCGAGTCGTTTACCGGGGAGAACGGCGAGAACGGCGAAGACCTCACGGCCTTCTTGTTGAACGATGATCCAACCGAGGCTGTTCGGCGTCGGAGCCTTGTCGAGTTTCAGACCGGCAATATGGGCGATGCGTTGGATCGACTTCGGGTTTTGGAGGTCGAGGCCGAGCAGGTCGAAGCCGACCGTGTTCGCGCCGTTGCTGATGCCGAGCTCAATCGCACCGAGCAGGAGACCCGTCGAGCTGAGCTCGAAGCGGCTCAAGGTCAGCAGTTGCAGCTCGTACTCGACGTTGAGGCTCGTCTCGAGGCGCGTCTCGCCGAGGCTGCCATCGTTCGGGAGTTCGACGAGGATCTTGCCGCCGAGATCCAATCCCAAGAAGAGCTGATCGCGGCGCGCATCCGGGCCGAAGCTGCCGCTCGCGCTGCCGCCGAGGCTGCAGCCCGTGCCGCTGCTCTGCCACCTCTGCCCGATAGTGGAGACATCGTGAACGCGTCCGGCTTCCAGGTGCATGTATCGGTGGCCACCAACGTGACCAACATGATCAGCGCTGCAGCGAGCGACGGTGTGACCCTCACGGGTTCGGGCTGGCGTTCGCCAGAGCGCACCGCAGAGCTTCGCGTCATCAATGGCTGCCCGGATATCTACACCTCATCGCCGAGCTCGTGCCGTATTCCAACAGCACGTCCGGGCAGTTCTCAGCACGAGCGTGGGTTGGCGATTGACTTTCGAAGCTGTTGGCGCGGCTCGGCGTGTTTCACGTGGCTCGCGGGCAACGCTGCGACGTATGGTTTCTTTAACTTGCCGAGTGAGTCGTGGCACTGGAGCACCACGGGCGGCTGAACCGTTGCTGGCGGCCCCTATCGCCCAAGTACCCCTATCGCCCAACTACACAGCGTGGTCAACTAGTTTTTAGTGCGTGTTCCGACCGTTCTCGTTAACTCTCCGGGCGCTGGCAATCCCCGCCATGTACCTCGCGATAATCGCGTTCGCTGGCGTGCCTGCCCAAGCTCAGACCGCCCAAGAGACACTTGAAGAGCTTCGAGAGGAGCGAGAGCGAATCCAGCAGGAGGCTGCAGCTCAGGCGTTGCAGGTCGATGCAGCGACCGCAGACTTTGATGTTCTTGCTTCAGCTCTCGATGACTTGAATGCGCTCGTCGACCTTCAAGAAGCTCGGCTGGCAGACGCTGATCAGGCAGTACGGTCTGCCGAAGCGCAGGTTGCCCAAGCGTTGGCTCGCGAAGCCGAAATCGATGCTGAAGTTGTCGCACTCGAAGGCGATGTTCGAGATCTTGCGCTTTCGTCGTTCACCGGCGAGGGTGGCCTGAATAGTCAGGACTTCACCGCCATATTGCTGTCGGATGATCCAACAGAGGCCATGCGCCGCCGAACCCTCGTACAGTTCCAAACCGGTTCCCTTGGTGATGCAATCGATCGCCTTCGCTCTCTGACGGCGGAGGCTGAAGTGGTATCCACCCAGCGCCAAGAGGCTTTCGTACTCGCAGAACTTGGCAGAACCGAGGCGCTCGAACGCCGGGGCCAACTCGCTGACGCTCAGGCTGCCCAGACCGAGTTGGTCATCGCCACAGAGAACCGGCTCGAAGCTCGACTCGCAGAAGCCGCGGTCTTGGCTGGTCGAGATGCCGAGGCGGCAGCGCTCATCAACCAGCAAGAAGAGGTAGTTGCCGCTCAGATCCGTGCAGAAGCTGCACGGAGGGCTGCGGCGGCTGCAGCAGCAGCGGGTGGCGACCGACCGAATCTGGTCACGCCAGCCGAGATCGTGACCGTTCGTGGCATTCAGGTCCACGAGAGCATCGCCGCACGCGTCGATGAGATGATCGGCGCTGCTGCCGCAGACGGCATTGCGCTGAGCGGTTGGGGCTTCCGAGACAACGTCGAGCAGATTCGTCTTCGTCAACAGAACTGCGGCACAACCGAATTCGACATCTGGGAACGAAGTGCATCGTCGTGCAATCCGCCCACGGCGCGTCCTGGCCGGTCGAACCACGAGAAGGGCTTGGCCATCGACTTCACCTATAACGGCGGGTCGATGACCACTCGGTCGAACCCCGGCTTTGTCTGGTTGGCAGAGAACGCATCACGGTGGGGATTCGTGAACCTTCCGTCGGAGCCGTGGCACTGGTCCACATCCTGATTCTTCGCGAGATTGGGGCGTAGGCCGAAAGTCCTACATAGAGAGCGAACGCGTAGGTCAAAAGACCTAAGTTCGTCTCGCACCCTGCCGATAGCAAACGCATGTCTTTGTTGCACCGGCGGGTGTTCCCGGCGTCTGTCGCCGTCGCCATGCTTATTCTGACGTTCGTTTTTGCTTTCGCGACGAACGTCTGGGCCCAAACCGGTGACGCTCCGGTAGGTCTCGATGATCTGAAAGACGAGCGCGAACAGGTCGCCCGAGAGGCTGCGCTCGCGAGCCAAGACATCGACGTAGCTACGGCGAGTCTCGAGGAGGTCACGAAAGCCCTCGACGAGATCGCTGCATTTGTCGAGATCCAGAGAATTCGTCTCGAGGATGCAGAAGCGAGATACCAGTCTTCGCTCGGAGCGGTCGAGAATGCAGAATCCGATCGCGAGCAGATTCTCACGACCGCCGACGCCCTGCGGAGTCATCTCGCAGAGCTTGCCGTATCGAGTTTCACTGGCGAGTCCGGCAGTGCAGGCGACGAGGTGACCGAACTGATCCTGTCTGATGACCCTGGCGAGTCTGCTCGATTCATTCACTTGCTCGAACTGCAAACCGGGTCTCTCGCCGATGGCCTCGATCAGTTGCGTGGACTCGAGTTCGAAGCCGAGGAGTTGATCTCGGTGCAGGAGACCGCATCGGTCCAGGCCGCCGAAAGCTTGGAAGAAGTCGAAGCACGAACTGGCGAGTTTGAAGCTGCTCTTGCCCAGCAGGCGCTCGTGGTTGCATCGGCTGAGCTTCGGGTAGAAGCCCAGCTGGCCGAAGCTGCGTTCCTTGAAGAACGCGACCTCGAACTCGCGAACGCTATTCGTAGCGAACAGACCGCAATCAATACTCGCATCGCTGCGAGCGCTCGGGCCCAGGGCATCGAGATCCCCGAACCGGTCGATTTAGCCGACGTTGTACTCGTGTCATTCTTCCGCGAGGAGGAGCTTCCTGAGCCAACGGTGGACCCAGAAACCGGTGAGGTCACCGAACCTGCCATCCCGCTAGAGGTCGAGGCGTTCTACCAGATCGAGGTTCACAAGGACATCGAGGAACAAACTCGCCGTCTGTTCCAACTGGCATTCGATCAGGGAATCGACCTCGGTGGCTGGGGCTACCGCCCGATTCAGCGACAAGTCGAGCTTCGCGCAGCGCATTGCGGGGGGAGCGACTTTGATATCTGGCAGCGGTCGGCCTTTGAGTGCTCGCCACCGACAGCGCGCCCTGGCTTCTCGAAGCACGAACAGGGGAGGGCTATCGATTTCCAGTGGAACGGAGCGGGGATCACCTCGCGCGATACCGCTGCGTTCCAATGGCTGCAGGCAAACGCGCCGCAGTTCGGCTTCGTCAATCTTCCCTCAGAGCCATGGCATTGGAGCATTGATGAGGGCGACGAACGACTCCCCGGCTAATCGAGACTATCTCTCTGGCGTTAGTCCTCTTCGGGGACTTCGTTCCATACTCCGGGACCAGCGGGGACGCGAACCTCGCCGGCGACGTCGAGAAGGGCAGGGTCCATTCCGCGTATCAGTCGTCCGGTGGCGAGTCCGTGTGGCCCCGAGGTAGGAGCGAGGGTCGCAGCAGCGTGTACCGCAACCGACAGTCCAATCTCGCGATCGATTGATGAACTGACCACGATTCGATGGTTTGGGTGGCGCTCGGCGAGCGAGAGTACTCGATCGATGCCTCCAAGAGCCGCTGGCTTCACGACGACCGTGTCGACTCCGGCGGCCTGAATTGCCTCGTCAGGGTCGGATGTGGCTTCGAGGTCGATGGCCACCGCAACACCTGTCTCTTTCGCGAGTGCAGCGAATTCGGAGCGGTCCGAGGTTGGGTCCTCGATGTAGCTCACTCGGTGTTTGCCTACCCGTCCAATAATTCGTGCAGCGGCGTCCACCGTCCACGCGCCGTTTGCGTCGAGGCGTAGTTCCACTTCGCTGCCTGCGGCTTCGCTCGCCGCGACGATACGCGTGATGTCGAGGCTGTGATCTACTGCACCGACCTTCAGTTTGATTGCCGGTATGCCTTGGTCGACGAGTTGAATTGCCCTCGCATGAACTGCGGCTGGACTGGTTTCACTGATGAGGCCGTTGACGCGAACCCTGGTCGCTGCTCCTTGTCGGAGCGACTGGGAGAGCGACATATCGTCCGCCCTGGCCTGAAGGTCGATCAGGGCGGTATGCAATGCGAATCGTGTGAGTACCGAATGGTCATCGTCATCGAGTTTGGCGAGAGCGTCCTCGACGGTGAGGTCGGTCGCAGTGTTGCACCAGTTTGAAAGTTCGGAAGCGAGCGTCTCG
>CAZBTI010000047.1:6066-11655 GCA_964494395.1 uncultured Acidimicrobiales bacterium
CGCGAGCCGTTCAGCGAGGTCACGATATTTTTGGTCGAGCGAACCTGCAACGGCGAGAAACGGCGAGCGGATCGATGGGAGCACCGCCCAGAGGGGAGGCATTGCGCCGGTCCCGGTTCCCCGCAAGCTGTTGGCCCACCCGACAACATTTCCTTCGTCGCGCTGTGCCTTGGTGGCAGCGAGCTCAGCTGCGGTGAGTCCGGCGACGTACGATTCGAAGATTTTGTTCGAGAGCCACTCGTCGACGAATGCGTCGAGTCCGATCTCCTCGAGTCGCTCTGCTAAGGCGAGATCGGCATCATGGCGCGTGGATCGTTCGGTTGGGTCCTCGATCCCAGCGCTAGCGCTCAGCAGCGTGATCGATGCGAAATACCATGGCGCCCGAGCGGCCATTGAGAGCGCAACTCGCCCACCCATCGAGTAGCCCAACAGATGCACAGTGCCGGGTTGGTGAGGCCCAATGATGGAGAGCACCTGATCGACGACCGATGCCATGGAGTAGTGCTCGAGGTGCTCGGGAGCTTGGCTTCCTCCATGACCGATCAGGTCGACGAGCACCGCAGGGCGGGATCCTCGAATACGGTCGACGAGCGGGGCCATTGTCGATCCATCGCCGGTGAAACCATGGAGTGCAACGAGGAGATTGCCTTCGCCGGCGAGGTGGGTGCAGTGGATCCCCATGCCGTCGGCCGAGGTGATGAGCGCAGTCGTTGCTTGCGAGGGAGAATTGTCGGCCATTGACGAGTCCAAACGTTGATTCTGTGTAGTGGTCTCGCCCTTAGGAGCGGAGACGTTCGATGAGTTCGCGTTGCTCTGCTGGCCGACTCTTTGCGCTGGTGTGGATTTCGATGATGTCCACGGTGTTGCTGCCGCCCGGCTCGGACATAGCCGCAAGCCCGGAGGAAAGGTCGGTTGCGCCCGAGTAGCGCACACCGGGGTACCCGCCGAGAAATTCGAAACTCGCGCCGTGTGGCGTTTGGAAAAGTCGATCAAAGGTTGCGTCCTCGAGCCGCTCGCGGGCGGGGAGGTGGCTGAAGATCCCGCCGCCGTCGTTGTTGACGGTAATGATGGTGACCGGGATTCCGTTGCGAGCTGCGTCGAGGACCCCACCCACGTCGTGGAGCAGCGCAACATCGCCGATCAGCACATAGCAACGGCTGTTTGAGAGTGTGGCAGCGATACCTGCAGCGGTAGCGACGACGCCGTCGATCCCGTTGACTCCCCGGTTGGAGTGCACGCGGGCCTGGCTCGAAACACCAGCGAAGGTGTCGATGTCTCTGACCGGCATCGAACTCGATGCCACGATCACGTCGTTCGGTGAGGCGAGTTCGCCGAGAGAGGCAGCGACGACGCCCTCATGGCTCGATGGCCAGGAAGCGAGGACATCGGCACAAATCTGCTCGGCGTTAGCCCCGGCCCGCACCCAACCGCTGAGGTGGTCAGGATCGATCGAAAGCTGTTCTAGCGCTGCGCTGAGCAACTCGATAGGGTCTGCGGTGAAACGTGCATTCGCCAGGTGAGATGGGTCGTGCCACTCCTGGCGCGGGTCGATCAGTACATGGGTACCCGGCGTTGATTCCCACCAGAGGCGAAGACTCTTTGCCGTCGGGGTTTGGCCAATGTGAATGAACGCATCTACTCCGAGGCCCTCGACCGCCTCTCGTTCGATCGTTAGCGCTGGTCGAGCAATCAGTGCGTCACCGGCGCTACCGCGTAGCCCGCTCAATGCGTCGGCGAGGATCGGCACTCCGGCAACCGACGCTGCCTCGTTGAGCTGTTTCGCTCGGGAGTCCCACTGGTCTGGAGGCGTCGCTGCGGCCATGGCCTGAGGACCGGCGATGATGATCGGGCGTTTCGCCGAGGAAAGTATCGATACTAGGCGTTCAACTTCCGGTTCGAGAGCTCCCGAAGTCGGGAGCGATGCTGCCTCGAAGGTCGGCTCGATCTCGAGCGCTCCTTCGGTTGGTTCGAGGGGGAGGCGGAATGGCCAGTTCACGTGTACAGGACCTGACCGTTCCACGGTCGTGGTGGCCGCTCTCCAGCCAGCGCGGTGTGAAAAGTCTGGACCGCCATCGCCCCCGACCGGCATGGCGAACTCCGCTCGAACCTGGCGATGGAACAGTCCGGTTTGATCAAAGGTCTGGCCAACTCCCCAATGCTGATGTTCCGGCGGACGATCTGCGGTCATCACCAGCAGTGGAACATGGCTCATCGACGCTTCAGAGACAGCTGGTAAGTAATTTGCCCCGGCAGTTCCCGACGTGCAGATGAGACCAACTGGACGGCCTGTAGCGACCGACCTTCCAAGCGCAGAGAACGCGCCAACACGTTCGTCGAGGTGAATCGACGTGGTGAGCCCGCTCGTGCGCTCAGCTGCCACGGCCATGGGCGTAGATCGCGAGCCGGGGGAGATGCAGACGTGGAACATGCCGGCGTCTCGAGCGCCAGCGAGGAAGTACTCCGCCGCAGCGGTCGCGTCGAGTGGAGAGGAAGTCATTGCAGATGAGCGTAGAGGAGGAGCAAGCAGGAACGAGGACTCCGCTGACGGTGTTGGCCCGCTGATGTGGTCAAGGCTCCGCTGAGGGAGTCAGGAGTTCCGCTGACGGAGTCAGGAGTTTGCCGCGTCTGCGTTGGCGAGATCTTCGGCCTCGGCCAGTAGGAGTTCTTGGGCGGTGTCGGCGAATTCGGCCGTTCGACCCTCTCCAAACAACACATCTAGCATCGGGAATGGGTTCTGCCAGTCGGCGCCGCCGGATGGATCCCATTGCATGTGCAGGTGCGGAGCCCCTCGTGCATTGCCCGTGTCTCCAACAGTTCCGACCGGTTGCCCGGCGAGAACCCGGTCGCCGGGTTCGAGATCGGCCAGTTCGTCCATGTGTGTAAAGAAGTAGCGCGAACCGCTATCTCCGATCATGAAGATGCCGTTCCCGCCGAGGCCGCCCGCACTTACGGTTTCAACCACGCCGTCTTCGATTGCGCGGAGCGGCACGCCGATCTGGGCGAGAACATCGGTCCCAGCGTGGCGTCGTCCACCGGAACGAGGCTGGCCCCAGTCGTCCCAGAAGGGCTTGCGCACTTCATCGACGGGGAAGATCGCCAATCCAATGCCGAACTCCTCAGTCTCTTCGAGGAGGGATTCCTCGGTGGCAGCGAGGGCCTCGAGGCTGCGCTCTAGCGACGAGATCTGCGCGTCCAAGATGCGCTGCGTCTCGGCGAGAGCGTCGAGATCGGGCGCAGGATCGACCGTTGCGGCACCAGACACGCTGTTGCTCAGGCTGCGCTGAAGGGAGAACTCGGGACCAGATCCTTCGATCGAGCGATCGGACAGCGCCTTCTGCGCTTGCTCGAGTTCTGAGAGGGCCGTGAGCGATTCGTAGCGGTTGAGTATGTGCTCCGTGCGGTCCTCGACCGGCAAGAACGGTGCACCGGGAAGAGTGGGAGCCAAGTATTGGGGAGCAACGGACGGGGTTCCTTGGGCGCCGACAGCCGATGGGCCGATGAGGCCGATGAGCAAGAGCGCAGCGAGCATGAGCACGCGAAGGATGCGTGAGCTACCGACGCCCGATGGCAAGGCTCGAAGCAAGGAGTTTCCGACCGCAGAATTCACAGCGGCCAAATCCTAAATGCTTCGGTCACTCACCGCAATTACTCGGACACGAAACGTGTCGGTGTACGTTTTGCCCGAGGTTTCTGCCCTGGGTCAGCCGCCACCGAACTCTGCGAGCACTCCTGAGGATTCGGTATTGAGCGTGAGCACTTGGGCTCCGCCGGAGGTCGTGGTTGGGCTGGTCGGCAAGGTCACCGACTCCGGGGTCGATGACCGAAGCGTGTTCGCGAGGGCCAGCGCCTCGGTGAGTGACGTCCCGTCGTCGATCACGAGCGCTTCGGCGATTGCCGTGGTCATCGAGTTGATCGTTGCGGGGTTGCGTTCCTCTGATGCGGCGAGGAGGAGGGACCGGAGAAACTGCTGCTGGCGCTGCACGCGGCCGAGGTCGCTGGTCGGGTCCATCACCTCTACGCCATCGATAATCTCGGTATAGAAGCGACTCCGAACAAAGGCCAGCGCCTGGGTCGAGTCGAGGACGACGGTACCCGCAGTTGGGAGATTGAGACCGGACCCGCGATCGAACGCTGGATGTGGAATCGTGACTTCGACACCGCCAACAGCGTCGACCAGTTCGATGAAGCCACTCAGATCGACCTCGACGAAATGCGAGATTGGGATACCGAGTTCGCCCTGCACCGTGTTCACAAGGGCTTCGGGTCCGCGGGTGAAGGCGGTGTTGATCCTCTGCGGGTCACCGCCATCGATAGGCAACCAGAGGTCGCGGGGGAGCGACAGGAACTTGGTGCCCTCATCCTCGAGACGCAGGACGATGAGCGTGTCGGTTCGAGATCCGGCCAATCCCTCCGAAAGAATCGCACCCGAATTCTCCGTCGATGCGTCGATGCCCTCTCGGGAGTCGGTGCCGATGAGCAGCAGGTTGGTTCCAGCGGGCAAAGGTTCCGAGAGCGCCTGAGCAACCTCGACCCGTTCGATGCTTCCGAACGTACGACTCGCTAGCAGCAACGGCACCGCGACCACGAGGGCGACGAGACCGAGCAAGACAACAGCAACGATTGGCCAGCGGCGACGGCGAGGAGGAAAGTCGGGTGCCGAGCGGGGCTCTGCCGATCGCTCTGGGGGAGGCCCTTCTGGTTTACGGGCCTGGCGGGAACGCTGAATACCTTCAGGGTCGCGGTTGAGATGAGGACGGGCCACCGGGGCAATTGGTTTCGCAACCCTTGGCTTTTCATCGTTGCGGAGTTCCTCAGCTGGAACATCGCCCATCTTGGGAATGGCTGAGAGTCGGTCACGAAAATTCGCAGAGGGGTCTGAGTCCGTGGCCACGATGGTCAGTCCACCACGAATTTGTGAACCAGCGGTGGCGCAAGCCGAGATTTAGTCTGGGGTCCACACCCGAGGAAATCAGCAATAACCGCACATTCGAGAGCTCTCGTTTTGGACGTTTTGCCGAGTTGGTGTCACTCTAGGAGACGAGTTTCATGCGGTAGGGAAACGATCAGGAAATCGAGGACCATGAACATCAATGAACGACGACTGAGTGGACGGGACGTACTTGCTAAAACGTTCCCGGCAAAGACGAAGAAGGGCTACGACCCAATAGACGTCGATGCCTATCTTGAGCTCGTTGCCTCGCAGGTCGACCTGCTCCACGCTGACATCACCCGTGCGAGCGCCGATCGGTCAGGTTCCGAAGATATGACCGGCACCGATACCGTCGATGCGGCGGTCTTGCCGACCAGCTCGACGACAAGCGCAGAACTCGAGGCTCAAGCCGAGGAATTGGAACGAGTCAAAGCAGAGCTCACCGCTGCTCTATCCGAGCGCGATACCGCACTCACCGAACTCGACTCGTTGCAAGGAAAGCTCGACGACGAGACCGCTGCAGGAGAACACCTGCGGGCAGAGAACGGTCAGCTCCGTACGCAGCTGATGTCCACCGCTCCACCTCCTCCAACCAGTGCTCATGCGCATGCCACTTCTGCCGAGGCAGTACCACCTGCCGAGGCAGTATCACCTGCCGA
>CAZBTI010000047.1:11755-24374 GCA_964494395.1 uncultured Acidimicrobiales bacterium
CACCTGCCGAGGCAGTATCACCTGCCGAAGCAGTGAGCGACGCCGAGATCGTCGATGCCGTCGAGGTTGAGACCATCGAGGAAGAGGGTGTCGGGAGTACCGCAATCGTTCCTGCAGCGAGCAGCGAGGTCATCGTCGCTGACGACCGGGCTGGCCGGGAAAGCTATGAACTCGTGCTCCAAGCAGCACATCGAACGGCTGAAGAGGCTATTTCGGCTGCGCACATGCGAGCTGACGAGATCGTCGCCGACGCGAACCTCACCGCTGAGCGCATTGCACAAGAAAGCGATCGCAAAGCGTACGAGGCAGCGAATCGTGCACACGGAGAACTCGCAGCGATCACCACCGAAATCGCAACCCACCAGAGTGAGCTCGACAAGATCTCCACCCTGGCAGATAATCGTCGACGTGATCTTCGTCGATTGGGAGAGACCATCATCTCGTGGGCCGACACCGGCTCCGGTGACGACGTGCTCGACCTGCGAGAATCAACCCCGGCCGAGGTCGATGAGGTCGCACTCGACGACGCCCGTTCGTAGGACGACAACGCCAGCGAAATTACGGCGGTGAACCTCAGAATCTGCTGCCTCGGTGACCTGGTCACCGATGTAGTGGTGCATCTTGATCAAGATCCACAACGAGGGACCGACACCCCGGCCAGGATTACGTCCACGCGCGGTGGCTCGGCTGCCAACGTCGCAGTAGCGGTCAGCGCAGTGGGTGGCGTTGGCCGATTCGTCGGCAATGTCGGCATCGACCCTGCTGGTGACGCATTGCTTCTGGAGTTGGCATCGACCGGTGTCGAACCTTGCGTGGTGCGCTCCGGATCGACCGGCACGATCGTCGTCTTGGTCGATGCAACAGGAGAGCGGTCCTTTCTCACCGATCGGGGAGCGTCTACGCAGTTGGCTTCCATGCCAGCTGGCGCGCTCGACGACGTCGATCTGCTGCATATCCCCGCCTACTCGTTCACCGAGGGTCCGTTGGCCGAGACGAGCGAACAGATGCTGGGTGGAGCAGTGGAGCGCGGTATCCCGATCTCGATTTCGACAAGCTCGGTCGCAGCCTTGCGTCAGTACGGGCGGGAGTCGTTCCTCGAACTCATTGCAGCCATCAAGCCGCACTATCTGATTGCCAACCACCCCGAGTTCATGTTTCTCGCCAAAGGCGCCGAGGCAATCCCTGGGGCGAGGGCAACGGTCGTTACCAACGGTGGCGGTACAGCGGTCGTTCGTCGGACCGATAGGCCAGAGATCCGAGTTCCAACCAAGACGGTGAAGCCAACGGATACGACCGGTGCAGGCGACGCGTTCACCGGCGGCTTTCTCGTGTCTCGGGTCCGAGGCGATGACTACGAGAGTGCCCTTGGCCACGGCCACGATCTCGCCGCCCGAACACTCAACTCCAGAGGCGCAAAGTTCGAACGAGACTAGCTACGCTGCGCACGTGTCCATGACGAACCTCATCCATCCGAGCAAAGAAGTAGAAGCAGCGCTTCGCGATGGCCAAGCCGTGGTCGCCCTCGAGTCGACCGTGTATTCAAACCTTGGCCTGCCCACGCCCGACAACGAACGCGCGCTTAGCGAATGCATCGACGCAATCCGCTCGACCGGAGCAGTACCGTGCGTCACCGCCGTCATCGATGGCGTGATGCGTGCTGGGCTCGAAGACTCCGAGTATGAACGAATTCTGGGCGTCGCCGAAAAGGTCGCTGAACGCGACCTAGCCGTTGCTGTGGGCAAGCAGTGGCCCGTCGGTGCGACCACAGTGTCTGCTTCCCTCGCTATTGCTGAGGCTGCCGGAATTTCGGTGTTTGCGACCGGAGGCATCGGCGGGGTTCATCGCGGTTCGGAAATCACCGGAGATGTGAGTGCTGATCTCGATGCCGTTGCGCGCTATGGGGTCCTCACCGTCTCGGCAGGAATCAAGTCGTTCCTCGACCTTGGAAAGTCTCTGGAACTCCTGGAGGCGCTCGGCGCAACCGTGGTGGGCTGGCAGACGAACGTCTTGCCTTCCTTTACCGCGAGGGCTTCGGACTTCCCGGTTCCCCATCGTGTCGACACACTCGACGAACTCGCCTCGATCGCGGCGACTCGGCTTGCATTCGGTAGGGGCATGCTTATTGCGAATCCTGTACCCGAAGACGATGCTCTGGATCAGGTTCTTCACGATGCTGCGCTTTCAACAGCCTTATCGGAGGCTGCTGAGGCAGGCATTGAGGGGGCGGCTGTAACTCCGTTTGTGCTCGGTCGCATCGTCGAGGCCACCGGGGGTGAGTCGGTAGCGGCCAACGTGGCGCTGGTAGCGAACAATGCACGCCTTGCCGCAGAACTCGCGATCCTGCTCTAGGCGGCGTCTCGGTAGGCGTCGGCGTTTCGATTCAGTTGGTTCCGCAGCACATGGTCGAGTTGAGCTGCGCTCAACGGTTTAGAGAAAAGGTAGCCCTGCATATACCGACATCCATGGCTACGAAGGAAATTGACCTGGGCGACGGTCTCGACGCCTTCGGCGATGACGTCGAGGTTGAGTCCCTTTGCCAGGGAGATCACTGCGGTGACCAGCGGGGCGCCAGACTCACCGATCCGATTGATAAATGAACGATCGATCTTCAACGTGTCTACGGTGATCCGGTCGAGATAGTCAAGACCCGTGTGACCAACTCCGAAATCGTCGATTGCAGTTTTGATCCCCATGTCGCGAAAGTGGACCAGTGTGGCGTTTACTTCCTCCGGGCGCTCCAGAGCGAGCGATTCAGTGAGTTCGAGCTCTAACCGGCTGGGGTCGAGACCAGAATTCGCCAACGCTCGGGCCACGTTGTCGGTGAGAACGGCCGACTTCTGGAACTGCCGTGGGGAAAGGTTGACTGCGACGTTGATCTCCGGCAGTCCCGCAGGTCCCCAACTGGCCGCTGTGCGACATGCTTCGTCCAGACTCCACCGGCCGATCGCATCGATGAGATTGGACTCTTCGGCTACTGGGACAAACTTGTCGGGGCTGATGAGTCCGAGGGTTGGATGTTCCCAACGCAAGAGTGCTTCGACAGCGAAAATATTTCCTGACTCGATGTCGATCTGCGGTTGGTAGTACACCTCGAGTTCGTTGTTGGTCAGCGCCTTGTGGATTCCGGCTTCGATCTCGAGTCGGTGGGCGCCGGGCGTTCGTTGTTCCGGTAGGTAGTTCACGACGGTGTTGCGTCCGAGAGCCTTTGCTTCGAACATCGCCGTATCTGCGTTTTCAATCAACTGTTCGACAGTCGCCCCGTCTCGCGGAAACTCGGCAATACCGATCGATGGGGTGACGTAGATGTCTCGGAGACCCATGTCGAAGGGTTCGAGGAACTGATCGAGGAACATTCTCCCGATCGCGTGGGCGTGACGATCATCGCGAACCGAGGGCACGACAATGGCGAACTCATCGCCGCCTAGACGTGCAACCGTCAAATCATGGTCAACTCGCTGGGCGGTCGAATCGAGCCGATCACTGACGAGACGAAGCAGCAGATCACCCTTCTCATGCCCGAATGAATCGTTGACCGCCTTGAAACGGTCGAGGTCTAAGAACATCACCACGAGCTTTGTCTCGCGTACTCGGGCACTCTCGATCGCTGTCGCGAGTCGGCTGAAGAAGACCGGCCTGTTGGGAAGACCCGTGAGTGAATCGTGCTGTCCTTGGTGCTCGACGTCTGACCAGCGCCGGACGAGCATGAGAAGGTGGCTTGCAACCATGACCGACAGAATGCTCGAGGCAATCGTGATCGCCGCCGGGGACAGCTCGAGGTCGGTGAACTGATTGATGGCGATCAGAACAGGTCCGACGAGAATCACCGAAAACGTGCTCAGACTACGGCCGAGGTTCAGCTCAGATGAGTTGAACGTGGTGATGGAAAAGACGTCGCGACTCGTTGGATGGATGTGGGCAGCGATCGGCATAACGCTTGCAAACAACGCTGCGAAGTTCAGGGAGTAGGACTCAAACCCGTCGCCGATGTTGATGATGGCGAAGGCGAGAACCGCTTGCGGAATGAGTAGAAGCGGATAGTGCACGTGAATGCCCACCCGTTCGATCCGTGAAAGCCATACGAGCAGACCCATGCTGAACAGCGTCATCGTAAGGGCCACAGCGGTAACGAACCCGTCGAACAATCCATCGAGGATCGATGCCGAAGATCGGGATTCCAATATGAAGAAGACGACGCCGAGCGCTGCAGAGACGATGAGCGTTTCTCGTTCTGTAACGGCTGGACGGGCTCCGAGGCGGAACTTTACGACGAGGATAGCGCCGATGGCACCGACAATTCCCGATGCGAGAAGCAGACCTAAGCGCAGTTCGTCGGTTGCGGCGAGAGCAGCGAGTGTAAGGACTTGGCCAACAGCGAGGAACAGAACGCCATCAGGGCGATCGAAGCGAGCTTCAGAACGGCTAACCCCCCGCACCGCAAACGCCACAAAGATTGCGTTTACCGTGGCGAAGCCGAGGAGAACCGTTGCGCTTGGTGAGCGTCCGAAGAGAGCGGTGGCGACCAGAGCTGCGGCGAGGACGAGAAGCCACGCAGCGTTCTGGATTTTCGGCACCACATTTTCCAACACTCTCTAACATCGGCAACGCTGCCGCGGCACAGATGGGGCTTGTGACCTATCCGACCATCGAAACCGTCGAGAAAATCAATGTTTTAGACGCTGATTCCGTCTCCGTGAAGCACGCGGTATAGACATCGATCAAGCTCGGCTTGGGAGCGGGCCCATGTATCGACCAAGTTCTCCTCTGGCCGGCGATGAGCAAACGCAGTGATAGCTGGAACCCGATGGTCGAACAACACATCGTCTATTCTTCGCACCCGGTCGACGGTTTCGATCAGTTCGTTCGTTGGCGTAACCAGAATCGACAGCTGGTCCGATGTGGCCCCACCTAAGCGATCGGTGGGACGGAGGCGGCGCTTCAGCAGACTGGCTGCTCGACGCACGTCCACAGCAAGTTCATCCGCATTCATTGCGGTCAGTCGGACGGTGATGACCGCCGCATTGACCCCAGCACGCTCGATCTCGGCTGTTTCATAGGTGAGCGTTTCTCCCCAGTCGTTGACGAGAGAGATGGAGGGAAGTAGTCCGTTGCGTTCCATGCAAAACAGTTCGGCTGTACGTCAGCAGAGATGAGCCGTTCTACTCAAATCAAATATTACGATCTTGACGCATTCGCACTACGAGCGAAGATTCGCCGGCGCGAGCGCTTCTGAAGCGAACTCGCTAGCCGACGAACGCGCTCGCGAAGACCAAGCTCACGATGGTCATGACCTTCAGCAGAATGTTCATCGCAGGACCTGACGTGTCCTTGAACGGATCGCCAACGGTGTCGCCTACAACGGCTGCTTTGTGTGGTTCGCTGCCCTTGCCGCCGTGCGCACCTGCCTCGATGTACTTCTTCGCGTTGTCCCACGCACCGCCGGCGTTCGCCATGAAGATGGCAAGCGCAAAGCCGGTGACGAGCGAACCAGCGAGGAGGCCGCCGAGAGTATTGACATTGATGAAGCCAACGACGAGAGGAACCACTACGGCGAGAGAGCCGGGGATGACCATCTCTTTGAGGGAGGCCTTGGTCGAGATGGCGACACAGCGAGCCGAATCGGGGTTAACTCCTGGCTTTCCTTCCCGGAGCCCTGGGATCTCCCGGAATTGACGGCGGACCTCGACGATCATTTCCTGTGCTGCGCGACCGACGGCGTCGATCGTGAGGGCAGCGAAGAGGAAGGGCAACCCTGCGCCAATGAACAGACCGATGAATACATCGACATCGCCGACGTTGAGGTTGACCACGGTCTCACCATTAGATGCCTGTGCGACCGCGAACTCGAAACTCTTGAAGAGGGCGAGCGCGGTGAGCGCTGCAGAGCCAACGGCGAAGCCCTTGGCGATCGCTGCGGTGGTGTTGCCAAGGGAGTCGAGCGCGTCGGTAACCTCTCGCACCGATGGGTCGAGTTCGGCCATCTCGGCAATACCGCCAGCGTTGTCGGCAATAGGTCCGTAAGCATCGACCGAGACGACGACGCCGGTCGTAGCGAGCATGCC
Organism: uncultured Acidimicrobiales bacterium; assembly: GCA_964494395.1. GTDB lineage: Bacteria > Actinomycetota > Acidimicrobiia > Acidimicrobiales > SHLQ01 > SHLQ01. Next base: position 17,815 of record CAZBTI010000047.1, read on the forward strand.
GATCGCGGCCACGGCGATGCCGTAGAGACCGCCGAGTTCGTCGGCGTCGCCGAAGGTCTGCTGGCCACCCCAGTTGGCGATGCCGACGCCGATAAGGATGAGCGCCACCGACGCCGCTACCGAGATCATGCCAGCCGAGACGCCGCCGAGGACGGTGGTTGCAGGCCCCGTCTCTGATTGGGCTGCAATCTTCTTGACAGGTCCGAAGTGGTCGGAGGTGTAGTACTCGGCGGTCTTGCCGAGGGCCCAGCCGACGAGAAGGCCACCGATGACCGAGACGGCTATGCCCCAAGAATTGCCTGCAGTGTCGTCGAAGAGCCAAAAAGCGCCGGCGAGGACGCCGATGATGGTGATGAACATCGCGGCGTTGGTTCCGCGGTGAAGCGCCTTGGAGAGCGCCTTGGAGTCGGTGGAGGATCCGCCCCGAACGAGGAACGAACCAATGATGGAGGCAATCATGCCGATGAAGGCAACGAAGATTGGGAAGACGAGCATCTCGATGACGCCGTCGTCGCCGGCTTGGTCGGCAGTCACGCCAAGGGCGAATGCGACGAGCGAGATCGGAGCGATGATCGATCCGGCGTAGGACTCGAAGAGGTCGGCACCGGTGCCGGCGATATCGCCCACGTTGTCGCCCACGTTGTCGGCGATGGTGGCTGGGTTGCGGGGGTCGTCTTCGGGGATTCCGGCTTCGACCTTGCCCACGAGGTCAGCACCGACGTCGGCGGCCTTCGTGTAGATGCCGCCCCCGACACGGCTGAACAGCGCAATCGTCGAACCACCGAGGCCGTAGGCCGTAATGATCTCGAAGGCGAGTTCGTGCTCGAGGATGGTCACGAACAGTATGTAGACGACCATAAGGCCGAGGAGTGCGAGACCTGCGACTGAGAAGCCCATAACGGCGCCGCCGCGGAAGGCAATGGGTAGAGCCTTTGCTGGACCTTCCTTTGCGGCTTCGGTCGTGCGAGCGTTTGCCATCGTTGCCACGGTCATTCCCGCGTAGCCAGCGCCGGCTGAGAGCACAGCGCCGAGAAGATACGCAATTGCTGCTGCGGGGGCGATCACGATTGCGACCAACACGATCATGATGATCGCAAAGGCCGACACCCACAGGTATTCCTGCTTGAGGAATGCCTTTGCACCGTTTTGGATCTCCGTCATGAGGAAAATCATGCGATCGTTGCCCGGGCTTGCGGCCTTGACATTGGAGAAGTAGAACCCAGCGACACCGAGTGCAGCGACTGCCGACACTAGAGCCAGGAATGGAATTGCAGACAAGTTATGTCCCCCTCTTTGCGCCCGATCCCGGGCAATAACAGGTAACTTTCTCATGGAACGTGGAGCGATCCAGCATCCGTGGACTGTGACAGAGTTCACATCTTTGAGGTCGTAGCTACAGGACCGTAGGCATGGAACAACGACAGCGAGACGCCATTCGCGAGCGTTTATTGAAGCGACGCCGGGCACTCTCCCGTGACGATGCCGAAACAGCCGGAGCGGCCATCGCTGCAGAGGTGAGCAACCGCTTGCAGTCGGTCTCTACCGCTGGCCAATCGCGAGGCGCCGTCGCTGCGTATAACGCCCTTCCTGGAGAAATCGATCCGACGCGCTCACTCGCTCTGCTCCACGACGCCGGTCGACGTATCGTGCTGCCCGTTTGCCGTAGCGATGGACACATGGATTTCTGCCCCTGGTCTCCCGGCGACGCGTTAGTTCCGCGGGCGTTCGGCGTTCTCGAGCCAACGACAGAGCCGATCGATGTCGCGGAGATTAGCGCCGTCATTGTTCCTGGGGTTGCGTTCGATCGACTCGGCAACAGGTTGGGACACGGCGTGGGCTACTACGACCGATTCTTCGACCGATGTGCTCAACAATCACACGATCCCTACCGACTCGGAATTGCATACGACTTTCAAGTCGTCGAGCTACCAGCACCCGAGCCTTGGGATATTCCGATGCATATAGTGATTTCACCCTCCGAAGTGATAGACACGACGCTGTGCGAGTAATCGTTGTCGGTGCCGGCGAAGTCGGTTCGTATGTGGCCGATCGGCTCAGCCGTGAAGGTGTCGACGTCTACGTCGTCGAAACAGATGCCAAGCGGGCAGCGCATCTTGCCGAGACCGCTGACCTAGAGGTCATCGTTGGATCGGGCACCCACCCGATGACCTTGATTTCGGCCGGGCTTGAAGAAGCCGACCTGCTGGTGGCGGTGACCAAGAGCGACGAAGTCAACCTGATCGCATCGATGATCGCGAAGGAAGCAAAGGTGCCGCGGACGATCGTCCGCCTCGAGGCACCCGAACTCCGCGGCCGCGATGCGCACTCCGCTGCGCTGCGAAGCGCATCGGGTGCTGACCTGTTCATCGACCCCGACGAAGAGACCGCCCAGGAGGTGCTATCGCTCATCGAGATGCCCGGAGCTTCCGAGGTCGTAAAGCTCGCTCATGGTGAAGTTATGGCCATTGGCGCTCGCGTCCCTGAAGATGCGCCCATCGTCAACAAGTCGCTCATCGAACTCGGTGTCGAGAACGAGCCCGAGTGGGACTACATCGTCTCGACGATTCGACGCGGTGAGGAGACGATTATTCCGCGCGGTGACTTCGTTATCGAAGCCAACGACCTCGTGCGGGTCGTCTGCAAGAGGTCTGCACGGCGCAAGGTCGCGAAGCTCCTCGGCCTCGCGCGAGACGTCCCCCGAGAAATTCTGCTTCTCGGAGGCGGCAGAACCTCTGAACTTGTTGCCGACAAGCTCCGTCATACCGGAGCGCGAGTGCAACTCATCGAACGCGGCGAGGAACGTGCCCGCAAGCTCGCGGAACGACTCGACGGAGTTCGCATTCTCCATGGCGACATCACCGACACCGACGTGCTCGATGAAGCCGATCTTCCGCGCGTTGAATTGGTCGCAGCGCTTACAGGCGAAGACGACGCAAACGTCTTGGCCTCGGTCTATGCCAAAGCTGCCGGAGTTCCTGAGACCATCGCGGTAGTGCACCGCCTCAACTTCCTCTCGCTACTCGACCAGGTGGGTGTCGATGCTGCGCTCTCCCCGCGAACAGCAACCGCGAACGGCGTCCTACGCTTTGTTCGAGGAGACGTTGCTCAGGTAGCGACGTTCCTGCAAGGAGAGGTCGAGATGCTCGAATTCGAAGTGCACGCCGGTTGCACTGCCGAAGAACAGTCGATTGCCGAACTCAGCCTGCCCCGAGATGTTCTGGTCACGGCGATCGTTCGCGAAGGCCGAAGCCAGATCGTCCGCGGTCGCACCGTATTGCGCAAGGGCGACCATGTCATCGTCGTCGCAGAGCCAGAATCTGTCGACACCGTCGCTCGGGTTCTGGGCTGACCTGGGCGATGAACAACTTTTCGAAGGGGACGGCGCGCATGTTGCCGATGCCCTTTGGGGTCGGCTTGGTCGCTGGTGGCATTGCGGTCACGATGGCGGCTTTCGTCGGCCTTCTCGCCGATAGCGACGAGTTCGCCACCGTGCGCTTGCTCGAAACCGCACTCGGCATTGCGAGCATCGTTCTTGGAGTTGCGATCTGTTACCTCCAGCCACGCGACGTTCGGATCACCCGAGTCGGCGCAATGTCGATGTTTGTCGCGGGTTGGGTGGCCTTCACCGCCGTCGCGATTGCATCGTTCCTTCTTTCAGGCGAGTTGGGTTCGCTCCAAAATGTCATCTTCGAAGCGGTGAGCGCATCGACCACTACGGGCTTTACGACCGTCGAAGATCCCCAACAAATGTCCTTCGCGCTGCGTTTCCTCCGCGCAGCGATGCCTTGGGCGACCGGCCTAGGTGTCCTCCTCGTGGCTATGGGTGTTCTCCCAGCAGCGATTGCTGGAGCCGAACTCCTCCCCGAACGACCCCTCCGAGGACGCAGCAAGATCGACAGCAGCTCGCTCGTTGCATTCCGGAACACGCTCGTGCTGTATACCTTGCTGACCCTTGCACTCTTCGTCGGCTTTGCCTTGGCGGGCATGCGCCTCTTCGATGCGCTCACCTACGCGCTCTCCACCGCCTCGACAGGAGGCATGGCGAACCATGCGAACTCGATCGGCCACTTCGACAGCCAAGCGGTCGAATGGGTCGCGGCTGGCGGCATGGCCGCCGCCGGAGGAAACCTTCTCGTCGTGTGGTGGGCGGTGAAAGGCCGTTTCGATTCTGTGTGGAAGTCGACAGAGCTTCGGTTGTACCTGAGCCTCCTCTTGCTCGGATTCCTCGCCGTGAGGTTCGGCGGCTCTGGCCTTGGATTCTCGGACTCGGCGGTGGCCATCACCTCGATGCTGTCTACGACAGGCCTTCGGTCGGCCAACTGGGCGGCGGGAAGCGAGTTCACTCGGGCTGTTCTTCTCGTCGCTGCCGGAATTGGCGCGATGAGCGGGTCTGTCGGGAGCGGCTTTCGCCAAGCGAGGGTGTCACGGATCGCACTCGAGGTTCGCCGGAGCCTTCAGAACCTCCTGACGCCAAACCGAACAAATATCGTTCGCGTGGATGGCGTGGCGGTCGACGAACGTTCCCTTGAACTCACGTACGGCTACCTGTGGATGCACGCCTTCACTCTCGCCGGCGTTTCGGTCCTGCTGTTCGCTCCAGGATTTGATCTTGTTGCGACGCTGAGCTTCACGATCGGCCTCGTTTCGAATGTCGGTGTCCTCGTAAACGGTGACCAACTCAGCCAGCACGTCGAACTCTCGAGTTGGACGTCCATCATGGCGGCGCTCGCCATGCTTCTCGGCCGATTGTCGATCTATCCGGTATTGCTCACCATCGCCGGATTCTTCCGCTGGTTGGCCCGATTTAAGCCGCACAAGACGATCGGAGCGAGAGCCTGATGCTCACCGATCGCACCTCCACCAAGCCTCCCGGTTTCACGCCGAAGTCGCGGCGCCTTCGCGCGACGGTTACCCACATCGCCGGCCTAGCGATCCTCGCCGTTTCGCCCGGACTACTGGTCAGCGCAATCGTCGAAGCTGTCGGTGGGGGAGACGCGACCGGCGAACTTCTTATCTCTGCTCTCGTCCTCGCTGTGGTGGGTGGCGCAATGTGGAAGTCCACCCAACTCGGAGATCTCACCCTGCGGACCGTCTTTGCCGCGGTTGGTTGGAGCTGGGTTCTCGTATCGGTGCTTGGCGCCTTGCCGTTTGTACTCGCACGGACTTTCGAACGCGAAGGGATCAGCCGCTGGGTCGAAGTCGGCGACGCCATCTTCGAGTCGGTTTCCGGATTCACCTGTACCGGCTCCACCGTACTGACCACGCTGCCCGATCTCGGCGCTGACGACAGCCAGGTCGGCCGGGGCATATTGTTCTACCGCCAACTCACCCAGTGGTATGGCGGCATGGGCTTCGTCCAGTTAGTGATCTCGGTATTGCCAACCCTGGGCTCGAAAGCACTCGGCTTCATGGGCGCCGAATCCCCGGGGCCCACCGCTGACCGACTGTCGCCGCACGCTGCCGATACCGCAAAGATCCTCTGGAAGCTCTACCTCGGCGGCACTGTGGTGATGGCCGTTGCCTTCACTGCGGCCGGGATGCACTGGTGGGATGGTGTAACCCATTCGTTGACCACCGCAGCAACCGGCGGTTTCAGCACCTACAACGACTCACTGGGAGAGTTCGACAGTTTGCCGATCGAGTTGGTGGCGCAAGTGTCGATGCTCTTCGGCGGCACCAACTGGGCACTTCACTATCTCTTTCTCCAGAAGAAACGCAGGAGCGTCTACAAAGAGGATCACGAGTTCAAGGCATACATTGCCCTCTATGCCGTTGCCAGCTTGGCAATCGCCGTGATCCTTACCGCTGGTAACGAGGTCGGTGGGTTTGGCACGTCCCTTCGGGTTGCGTCGTTCAATGTTGCGAGCCTGATTTCAAGCACGGGCTTTGGTAGCGCTCAGGGTGCTGGCACCCCCGGGGACTTCGTTATCTGGTCGGCTACTCCGCTCGCAATCCTGCTCCTGGTCATGGTGGTGGGCGGTATGTCTGGATCGACCGCTGGCGGAACCAAGGTGATCCGGATACGCGTCCTGCTCGCAATAAGCAATCGCACGCTCGCAGTCGCACGCCAACCCCACGCCATTGTTCCGGTCAAACTCGGCAAGGACGTTGTGAAGGAGCGCGTCGTGCACCAGGTGTCATTCTTCATGATGACCTACGTGGCACTCGTCGTCGGGGGCTATTTGGTCGTAACCGCCCTCGGCGGCGACGCTGAAACATCTATTGCCGGCGTGATTGGTTCGATCGGCAACATGGGCCCATCATTCGGCCAGTCCGGCCCCACAACAACGTTCCTCGAGGGCTTCCCCGCACCAGCACGAATGGTGCTCGCCGTACTCATGATCATCGGCCGCTTAGAGATCTTCGCCGTACTACTGATGTTCGCCCTGCCAAGAAGAATCTCGCGAGGTGCGCGCCCGCATCGACATACGTTCTAATTTGCGAGCGCCTCCGGATCAGATTCAAGGGTTCAGTGCAGAGAACAAGCTGTTCAATCGCCGACTGGGATGTGCCGATACTGACGAAACAGCGCGGAACTCACAGGAAGGCCCAGATCATGC
>CAZBTI010000048.1:0-8731 GCA_964494395.1 uncultured Acidimicrobiales bacterium
GCAGCGAGTGACTGCGTTTTGCAGCGAGTGACTGCGATCTCGCAGCGAGTTACAGCTCGGTGATGAGGTGGAAGGCTTCGCCGTATTCGAAGGCTTGGTCGGCGGCCATGGTGCGCATTTGCTCGAGTTCTCGCTCGTAGAACGCTGCGGTTTCGCTGTCGGGGCTGTTCGTGATCACCATCGTTGTTTCGAACTGGCTCTCATGAGCGAGTAGCGCGTTGATCTTCGGCTCGGTAAAGCCCTCGACGTTTTCTACGTGGTTGAACTCTTCGCTCTCGAACAACAGCAGTGCGTCTGGGCGATGTCGAGGGAGATCGAGTTCGGGAAAGAAGAAGGGGTCGCGTGCGGCGACGATGCCTTCGACGGCGAGGAAACCAGCGTTTCGGTGATCGGGGTGGAGGCGCCACCGCTTCCACGGGTCGTGGCCGAACACGACGTCGGGTGTGGTCTCTCGGATAACTCGGGCGACTTCTCGGCGCATGTCGAGGCCTGCTGTGAGTTCACCGTCGACCGCTCCGAGAAAGTTCACTGTGCCCGTGGCTCCGAGGCGCCGGGCAGCTTCTCGTTGTTCTTCGATTCGGATGTCGACGAGTGCGACGGTGTCGGCGTTTTCGTCCCAAGTTCCTTTGGATCCATCGGTGCAGATGAGGTGATGGACCACGCATCCCGCCGCTGCCCATTTGGCAAGCGTCGCGCCGCATTCGAACTCGATGTCGTCTGGATGTGCAGCGATTGCGAGGGCGCTCTTTGGTGTCGAGAGGTTCGTGGTCGTCATAGGGGTGTTCCTTATGGGTTGTTGTGCAGATCATCGGGATGATCGACATCCCAAGCCAATCCGGGCACATCGATGATGTGCGGTTCAATGCCGAGATCTTGGGCCAGAGTGACGTGGCTGGCGAACGACCCGGGGCCGTAGGCAAAGCTGAAGTCGAGGTTGGTTGGTATCGAGAGAACGTTTGTGCCATCACGGTGGCGATCCGGAGCGATCGAGATCTCGTGGTCGGTGATCATGACCCGAAGGTCTTCGGCGTAGGGGAGGTCAGCGTGGGCAACGATGACCCGCTCGCAGCCGATGGAGCGAAGGTGGTCGCGTCCGGCGGTGATTGCCTGGTTGAGTCCAGGTGTATCTGGGCGCAGAACTGATGCGCCGCGTTCCTCGGCCCATGTGGCGACGCTGGGGTCGTCGTATACGACCAACACGTCGAGGTCGTGGGCAGCGTTGATCACGCGTTCAGCCATCATCTCGATCAGGGCGATTCGTTCGGTCAGTTCGAGGGCTTCGCCGAGCCGGGCCTTGCCCGATGCCAGCGAACGTAGGGGTATGAGCACGGTAGTCCGACCAACGTCACCGGTTGCCGTGTGCGGAACGTGCATTGGCTAAGTCTAGGGTTCGGTTTTATGAGGCCTCTCCGTCAACTGTTCGGGCGACCCGCAGCCGGCACCGAATCGCCAGCTGATGGTGAAGGAAATAACGCAGCACCTCGAGCGTGGAACACGCTAAGCACGCTCCAGGCTGGAGCGGTTGCCGATGTCGATGACCGTGGCGCTGTCTATCCGCGTTCTCGCCCAGTGTCGGTCGAGTTCTGGTTTGGGCACGGCGAACGTTGGATTCGGGGTGGCTCTGGTGACGGGCTCCGCCAAACTCGCGTCGATGGATTGCCGATCATTGAGACCCGGCAGAAGCTCGATAATGGTGACGTCGTATCGACGGCTTGGGCCGATGAGTCCGGAGTGGGGCAGGGCCGTGTCATTGTCGAGTTGGCGAACGAGACGAACGTGTCGGTGGTGCTTGCCGTCGTTATTCGACCGCAGGGGCTCGTGGGCAGAGGTCGTATCGAGTCGGCCAGAGCTGCTGGCTCGTTGCTCGTGGTCGACAAACTTCCGCTGGTAGATCTGGGTCGAAACCCCGGCGCAGTGGTGACGGCAGCCGACGATGGTGCAGAAGGGGCAGGGCTCCTCGATCAACTGCAGCTGAGCGAGGCGGAGATTGCGGGTGCGCCCGAATTGCAGAGCGCTGATGGCGATGTTTCGATCGCCGCCATCATTCCGCTTACCCGCGGCGCAACACGTCAGGTCGAGATCATTGAGGGTCGAGAAGAAGTGACGGTCGCTGCTGCTCCGCTCGACACGGTTCAGGCGGGGTGGAAGGCGCACCTTCGTCCAACCCCCGATGTCGACCTTCCGGGATGGCCAAAGCACCTGCCAACATCGCTGCTGTCGAGCCTGGTGGGATCCACTGCGTCGGTGGGGCGTCCGCTTGGAGACGATCGTTGGGCTCACATAGATGACTCGATTCGGGTTGTTGCGCTCAGTCGCTCGGGTCTTGATTGGTCAGCAGCACACGTCGCCGACGCGCTCTTGTCCGAAGTCACCGAAGGTCGGATTGCTCGAGACCGTTGGCCGGAGATGGCCGCAGTCGTCGGTGCGATCTCGCGCTCCTCGGAAGGTCACGAGGTTTTGCAGCGTCACGGAGACGCTGTCGCCGCTGTCGCTGGATACGCATTGTCGAAGAGCCGAACACCAAATCTCGTCGATCCGTTGATCGCCGCGATCGAAGCTGCACACGGCCCGGAAGCCGCTGCCGACGCTGCGTCTATCGAAGGGTCGATGGCGAACCCAAAAGATGTTCTGGTCTACGTCCGTCACGGTTTCGGTGTCGCCTCAGAACATGGCGGCGTCGTTGCAGAGGTCTTGGGACGCAAGGAGAAGCCAACGGCGGAGTCCATTGGATTCGCAATGGCTGCGTCTGCTGCGACCGACCATGTCTTCGAACCGCTCGTTCCGATGCGTTCGCTCGCCGGTTCTACGTGGAGTTGGCCCCGTAACGGCAGTGGGGATAGTCCCCACGCTCGAGCAGCGCTCTTGGTTGGGCTCCTCTCGTTATGTATCAGCGAGCAGCCGAATGGGGAGGTGGATGCATTCCCTGGAGCGTCTTCTCGCTGGTTGGGACAGAAGATGGCGTTCTCCAACGTGGTCGTTCCAGCGGGTCGACTCTCGGTTGCTCTGCGTTGGCACGGGGAACGTGCAGCCATCCTCTGGGAACGCGTAGATAACCCAGGCGCACCTTCAGCTTCCTCATTCACGCTCCGGTGCACTCGTCTCGATCCGACATTTGCCAGCTCTGAGCGGTCTGGCGAAGCCTTGCTCGAAGTCCCGCAGGCACTGATTGATCAGCGCGACGCAATGTCGGGCGGTGGACCGAGCGAAACGCCGAGGTCGTTGCTTTGAGCGGGCAGGTTCGCCAGTTACGCAAGTCGCTCAAGAAGTCTGCCCCGGGGCTACGACATGAGCGCTCGCACTGGGATGAAGGAGTTGACGTTGTTGCCGGCCTCGATGAAGTCGGCAAGGGTTCGTGGGCGGGTCCCCTCACCGTCGGGGCGGCAATTGTCCCGAAGGACCGTCGTATCTACAAGGTGCGCGACTCAAAGATGCTGAGCGCCGTCGAGCGCGAAGCAATGTTCGACCGGATCGCCGACTGGTGTGAGGCATGGGCGGTCGGTCATGCCAGCCCGGCCGAGTGCGATGACCTCGGCATGTCGGACGCGCAGCGGCTGGCAGCACAACGGTGTCTGGACGCGCTCCGACCACAGATCGGTGGTGCCGAGGTCGAGGTGGCGTTACTCGACGGCAAGTGGGACTTCGTCGGCGGTGGACGAGCGACCACGATCGTTCGCGGAGAGCGCGAGAGCTTGTCCATTGCTGCTGCGAGCATTTTGGCCAAGGTCACGAGGGACCGGATGATGCGAGAGCTCGACGAAGAGTACCCGGGTTATTGGTTCTCAGAAAACAAGGGATACCCGTGTCATCGGCATCGGTCAGCGCTGCAGATCCTCGGACCATCGACGATCCACCGGCGATCGTGGGCCTTCATGGATGGGCTCGAGTGGCGTGGGCTAACGCGGTACATCCCCGATGATGGGCAAGGTACGCTCTTCGTGTGAGCGCAACCACCACCCAACTTCAAAATCGTTCGCTGCCGGGCTGGCTAGCACGCGTCGTCCTCATCGTGTGGACGATCGGTATCTGGGGTAGCCGGTTGCGAAACATCGTCACCGACGATGAGCTCGCAGGAACCGAACTCGTGCTGGCGGTTGTCGTCGCTGGATTTCTCATCGCTGCTGCACTCGCTGTTGGGTATTCGATGAAGCGCAACCTTGTGGGGCATGGTCGTGCGCTCGGAATTTTGGTGATCGCGGGTATTGCACGCTTCACCACAAGGGGCATAGCGATTCTCGTCAATAGCGAATTCGATACCGGTTTCAAGGTCGTTCACACGGTGCTGTGGGTCATCACGGTCGTCTTGAGTGTTCTGGCTGCCCGTGAGTATGCCGCCGAGCGGCAATCGACGGTACGATCCTGAGTATGGGTCAGCTCGTCACCGTCGTAGAAAAGCCCTCGTCAAAGCGAGGCATTGTTCGTTTCGTGCTCAACCGAGCACTCACCGGAATGGGCCACGAGCGCTTCACCGCACAGAAGCCACCGGTAGGTGATCGTCCCGCAGACGAACTCGCACGTCGACTGCTCGACTCGGGCAAGGTTGCTGGCGTGTCGGTCAACGGCAATGTGGTCACCGTCGAACTTTCAGGTGATACCGCGGCGGGTCTGAAAGAGATCATCGTCGACCTCTACACGTACTACGTGCCAGGCGTCGAGATCCCTACCGATGAAGAGCTCATGGCTCAGGTAGAGGGCTGATCAAATCCAACGAATGTTGGACCACCCAGGTGTGCATGGCAATACCTGAAGCGACGCCTGCGTTAATCGAGCGGGTCGAGCCGAACTGAGCGATAGAACAGGTCATCGAGGCCCGTTCGCGCACGGCTTCTGAGAGCCCCGGGCCTTCTTGGCCGAACACGAGAACGCACGCTTTGGGGAGTTGGGTGTGTTCGAGCGCTACCGAACCCGGAAGATTGTCGATCCCGATCACGGCTAGGCCTTCATCATCGGCCCACGCGATGAACTCCTCGACGGTGGGGTGGTGGTGAACATGGTGGTATCGGTCGGTGACCATTGCCCCACGGCGGTTCCATCGGCGCTTACCAATGATGTGGACGCCCGCGGTATTGAACGCGTTCGCGTTTCTCACGACGGTGCCGATGTTGAAGTCGTGCTCCCAGTTCTCGATCGCGATATGCATCGGCGACCGGGTGGCGTCGAGGTCGGCAACGATCGCCTCCCGTTTCCAGTACCGGTAGCGGTCGACGACGTTGCGACGATCGCCCTCGGCCAGGAGTTCGGGGTCGAAGTGGTCACCCTCAGGCCAGGGGAGTGGGTGTGGTCCCACGCCGACCTCTGGTCGTGCCGCGTTGTCCACGGCTTGAGGCCGTGCGTCCTGGTCATCGCTGGTGCTCACCGTGTCATCGTACGGCGGTCGCGCTACCAGTTGGGGAGGTTCAAGCCTTGTAGCTGAGCGCGGAGCCCTTCTAGCTGTGCGCGGAGCAGGACGATGTCGATACTCAATGGATCGACCTCGACCTCCTCCACACGCTCTTCAGCCTGTGAACCCTCGAGCACGCCGAGGTAGTAGCGGTCGCGGTCTTCTTCGATCTCGGGATTTTCGACGATGATCTGGTTGCGGTACCCGCGCCCTGCATTGGTCACGTTGCGGGAGTAGTCGAGATCGTGGTTGTACGCGAAGTACGCCCGCTGTTCACCTGCGGCCGTGGTCATGGTTGAAGTCGATGCGCAAAGGTAACGGGCCGCGGCGAGTGCAGCGTCGTAGATGTTCTGTGGGTCGGTCTCGCCGTCGCCATTGCCATCAGCATCAAAGAGTCGCCAAGTGGTTGGAATGAACTGCATTGGTCCGACGGCTCGGTCATAAACCGTGTCGCCGTCGAGGACTCCGTCGTCGGTGTCGAGAATTAGTGCGAGGGTCTTGATGACCGGAGCAGGACCATCTGCGGTCTCTGCTTCTTCGTCGCCTGCTGTCTCGTCGTCTTCGTCACCTGTGGTTTCGTCACCCGCTGCCTCGCCTTGCTCTGGGGTTTCGCCTTCAGGGGGAGTGCTTGGTGCAGGGGCCTCTGGTGCGGTCTGTGGCTCTGGCTCTGCAGCGGGTTGTGGGTCTGGTTCTGGGGAAGGTTGTGGCTCGGCATCGACTTGGAACGAGCCGTCTTGACGCTCTTCGGAAGGGGCATCTGGTGCTGGACTGTCGGGCACCAACACGGTGTCTTCGGTGCGGCCGGTGGGGGCGGGGGCCTCGGCGCCGTCTTCGAGAAACTCGGCGCCGGAGAGGATTCGGCCATCGAGGGGCAATCCCTGGATGTCTTCGGTCGTGTGTCCGTTGATGTCGAGGGTGGAGTTGCCGAAATACCCGTGGATACTCTCGATACGTCCAATGCCGGCGAGCATCGACCAGTGAATGCCACACGCAGGAGCCTCGGTCTCAAGAGTTCGTGCAGCGATCACGTAGGCGTTGAGGGCGACGAAGGGGATGTCGGTCCCCTCGACGAAGTCGGGAAGGCGAGCGTGCAGCGCGAGTTGATAAGTCTCGGCTGTTTGGTCGGCGAGGGCTTCGGCCTCTTCGTGGTGACCAATGCGAACAGTGCGTTCTTCCCGCAGGTTTCGGATTTCGTCTCGCAGGACATCGAGATCGGTAGCGAGTCCGGTGCGGCGCTCGATGCGTTCAACGAGTTCGGCTTCTCGGAGAGCAATTTGTGCTCGCTGGTCGCCGCGCACCTCGTTACTCACGACGCGCGCTTCGACAAAACCTGTATCGGGTTCGCCGAGCACCAACTCGGGTTGGTCGTCGCCGATGAACGATTGAATTGCCCACTCGACGATCGCACGTTCGCGAACAGCGATTTCTTCGGCAAGGCGTTCTTCGTGTTCTTCCTCGACTCGAATTTCCCCGAGGAGTGTGAAGACCTGAGGCTCGCGTTCAGAGATCTGTGATTCGAAGGAGGTGATCTGTGCCTCCAAGGTGTCGATGACCTGTAAGACGCGGAGGTGGCGGTCGGCGAGTTCGTCTACAGGATCGTTCTCGATCCGTTGCAGTTCTACCCCTGCAGCGAAAATTCGACTGTCGTGAAGGGTGGTGATGTCGAAGTCTGGTGTTGGCGCGAGGTTCGACGGATTCAGGCCAAATCTGGATACTGGATCGGTCCACGGGCCCACGAAGGTGTTTTCGGGGATCTCGTAGCCAATGAGATCTTCGGGCTGGGCCTGTGCAAGCGCTGTGCTTGGAGCAATCAGGGCGGTCAGAACCGTCGAAGCAGCTGCCAGCAAGGGGAGGGAGCGGCGACGCGTAGTTTCTCTTGGCATTGCCTTGGCGTCGGCAGGTTGAGGTCACTTATGAGTCGAATGGCCTACTTTTTGAAGAGTGGTTAGTACAGGGCGTTGATCTGGCGCTGGAGTGTCCAGTTTCCCGATCGAAGACTGTTTGCTTGCCCTCGGAGTCCATCCCCAAGCCCATCTTCAATAACCGCACGGTCCTGGAGATCCTCGATCAGTCCATCGATACTCCGGATTGCGGAGTTTGTGCGAGCTTCGTGGCCGTCGAGACGGGTGCGGCTGGCAGTAGCCGCCTGCCCTTCCCATGTATTCGGGATGTGTAGGGCGCGAATAGGCCTAAAAACGGTTCGAAGCGGCTCGACCTCAAAGGAGAGGTCGTTGGCGATCTGGCGCATTTGCATTGCCGAGTCTTCATGGCCTCTCGCCTGGGTTTCGTAGCTTGTGGCGGCTGCCTCACGAAGCCGAATCTGTTCTCGGAGGTGAGAGCGTTCTGCAGCGTCGGCCGCAGCGGCAGCTGCTTCGGCGGCGGCAAGTTCTTGGGTGATGGTGTCAGGCATCGGGGTCTGTCCTGTTTCCGTAAATCCCTACAGATGCATTGGTAGGTACTTGGAAGTGCTGAAATATATTGAAACACATTAAAGAGGGCCCGTGCAAGTTCGCGGTTGCAAATAACGAACAAGTGTTCGATACTGGGGAAATGGTATTCCCCGCGGAACTTGCAGAACATGTCCGTCGTGTGGCGCCAGTGCTTCTCGCTGGCGAGCAGGTGCTCGACGTGCCCGAGGTATTTCATTCGTTGTTGCCCGGTGGTGGCATCCAGCGAGGGTGGACGACCAGAGTCGATGGATGTGCGTCATCGCGGGCACTTGCGTGGGCGCTTCTCGGTGAGATAACGACAGGAGGTCGTTGGGTGGCGGCGGTCAATGTAGAGGGGATTTCTCTCGCTGCTGCGGCGGAGCTCGGTGTTGCGGTCGAGCGGGTGTTGATGGTCCAAAATGTCACTCCCGATGTGTGGGCGGCGACGATCGGTGCGCTCATTGGAGCGGTTGATGTGGTCGTCTTTGGGGAGCCCCAACACCGGGTTCGTCCAAGCGAGTACCGACAGATGGCTTCGCGGTGCCGAGAGCGCGGAACGGTGTTGATGGAGTTAGCGCCCGATCCGTCGACTCGTGTTGGGCGGTCGGGTTTGGTTGGGCAGTTGCAATACGACCTGTCTTTCCAGGTCGATCCAATGCAGTGGGATGGGTTGGGACGCGGTCACGGATATCTACAGGCGCGCCGGGTGCGAGTTGCGGTGTCTGGGCGACGTGCCCCGGGTCAGGGCCGTCATGGGCATTTTGCGCTTCCTGGGGATGACGGAACGCTGCAGCAACTAACGCCAGAAGTAGATCAGCGTCCGCTCCTGGCTGCAGTTAAGTGAGTCAACACAGCCTGGGACAGGGTGCGCAACACAGCCTGGGACAGGGTGCGCAACACAGCCTGGGACAGGGTGCGCAACACA
>CAZBTI010000048.1:8831-23970 GCA_964494395.1 uncultured Acidimicrobiales bacterium
CAACACAGCCTGGGACAGGGTGCGCAACACAGCCTGGGACAGGGTGCGCAACACAGCCTGGGACAGGGTGCGCAACGAATCGTGGCGATTTGGTGTCCGGATTGGCCGGTGGTCGCTGCTGGTATAGCTCCCGATGAGCCGGGGGCAATTCTGCACGCCAATCGTGTCGTTGCTTCATCAGAGGCGGCTCGTTCGATGGGGGTGATCCGAGGTATCCGTCGCCGGGAGGCGCAGAGTCGTTGTCCTGAGCTCGAAATCTCCGAGCGGGATCTCGCCAGTGAGGCGCGGGTGTTCGAGGCGGTGGCTTCGGCAATAGAGGTGTTTACGCCGCGTGTCGAGGTTATTCAGCCAGGGACGGCGATCTTCCCGGCTCGAGGTCCGTCGCGGTACTTCGGTGGTGATGAGGCGCTGGCGGAGAAGATGCTCAGTGCACTTTGCGAGGTGCTCGAGGGGCGAACGTCGTGTCGCATTGGTATTGCTGATGGTGTGTTTACCGCTCGCCTCGCAGCACGAATGAAGGCTGGTGGCGATCGTGGTTACGTCGTTGCGTCGGGTAGGAGTCCAGCATTCTTGACGGGTCTTCCAATCACCACGCTCGACCAGCCCAACCTCACCGACATTTTGTGGAGGTTGGGCCTGCGCACGCTCGGGGACTTTGCTGGACTCGACCCGAAAGACGTACTCGGCCGTTTCGCTCGTGAGGGTCTTACTGCGCATCGTCGAGCGTCGGGTCTCGATGATCGTCTCGCCGATGTGGTCGACCCTCCGCCGGAGATGGCGGTCACGCTCGAGTTCGAGCCAGCGGTCGAACAAATCGATCAGGCTGCCTTTGCGGCGCGTCAACTGGCGCTAGAACTCGAGGCAAAATTGGCGCGACGGGGTGCGGCGTGCACGCGGGTTGCTATCGAGGCGGAGAGTGAACATGGCGAACAGTACGCTCGGTATTGGCGTCATGAAGGTGCGCTGTCGGTCGCTGCGATGACCGATCGCGTTCGGTGGCAGCTCGATGGATGGTTGAATGCATCGCCGACGGTCCGTCCAACCGGAGGGCTCAACAGGCTCACCTTGCGCCCCGAGGATCTGATCCCCGCCGGTGGCCGTCAGCTGGGTTTCTGGGGCGGGGAAACCGAGGCGGATCAGCGTGCAGGTCGAGCTGTTGCGCGCCTAGAGGTATTGGTTGGGGCGGAGAACGTGCAGGTCGCCCAATGGAGGGGCGGTCGTGAACCGAGCGACAAGGTGCAGTTCCTTCCTGCAGGAACTGTCGATCTTGCCGACCGTCAGTTATCGATGTTCGGCGATCAGCCTTGGCCGGGGCAGTTGCCAGCCCCATCACCGATCGAACTCTTCACCCACACCGAGATCGAAGTGATCGATAAGGACGGAAAAATCGTTGTGGTGTCGGGTCGTGGTGATCCTTCGGCGGCGCCGGCCTACATTCGGAGGCGCCTCGGAAGGGAACGTCGGGAGTCTCACGAATCTGAGTGGAACAGCATTGTTGCGTGGGCCGGTCCGTGGCTGCTCGATGAACGATGGTGGGACCCAGAACGGGCTCGCCGGCGGGCCCGTTTCCAGCTCGTCGACAGTGCCGGAGAAGCGGTTCTTGCCTTTGTTCAAGAAGGTAGGTGGTGGCTGGCTGGGACGTATTGACCAGCGGTAGCTATGGTCGTGGCCATGACAGACGAACGCGAGCATCTCACTTGGGAAAAATACGGTGTGGGAGCACGAGAGTTGGCCGCTTTGGTCGCCGACGATGGCTACCGACCAGACATCATTTTGGCGATTGCTAGAGGAGGCCTATTCGTTGCCGGATCGCTCGGGTACGCACTCTCGGTCAAGAATCTCTACGTCATGAACGTCGAGTTCTATACCGGTGTGGATGAGCGACTCGATGTCCCCACGACCCTCCCTCCGTACCTCGACAAGTTCGATCTCACCGACTCCAAGGTGCTCATCACAGATGATGTTGCCGACACCGGGCACACATTGCGCCACGTGCACGACTTCTGTTCCGACGTCGTTGGCGATGTTCGTTCGGCATGTCTCTACGAGAAGCCACACTCACTCATCAAGTGCGAGTACGTGTGGAAGCGAACCGACCAATGGATCGAATTCCCATGGTCGTGCGAGCCGCCGCTGGTCGGCGGAGGCGTGCTCGACGCCTGATGGGAACGATTCGCGTTCCGGCATCTTCAGCAAACCTCGGTCCGGGATTTGATGTACTCGGTATGGCGATCGACCGCTACATCGAGGTCGACTTTGCTGAGGAGGGTGTGGGCAGCGAAGACAACTTGACGATGCGGGTGTTCCGACAGTTTGGAGGCACCGGCGGACTTGAAATTCGTTCGACGATTCCCCCCGCTCGCGGCATGGGATTCTCTGGCGCTGCTCGCGTAGCGGGTTTGCTCGCCGCAGCGATCCAGAAAGGGACTTCCCTCGAAGACGCTCGCCGGTGGCTCTTTCTCGAAGCCACTGGGTTAGAGGGGCACCCAGACAACGTTGCTCCCTCGGTCTTTGGCGGGGTCACGGTCGCGGTTGGTGATCGAGTCGAGCAGGTGCAACTCGGGTTGCAGGCCAACGTTGTGCTGTGGATCCCGGACACACAATCCGGTACCAAGGCATCGCGGCGCAAGTTGCCAGAGATGGTCTCGATGGAAGACGCCGTCTTCAACATGGGCCGTACTGCTCTGCTTATCGCTGCGCTCACGAGCGGCGATGCCGAAATGCTCGCCATGGCGAGCGAAGACCGACTCCACCAACAGATTCGCTTGGAGAGCCTGCCCGATACTGCTGAGGCAATGGAAGCAGCCCTCAATGCTGGAGCGTGGTGTTCTTGGCTGTCTGGGAGCGGTCCAACCGCTGCTGCTTTGTGCGAGCCATCGCAGGCGCAGCGAATCGCAGATGCCCTCCCAGAAGGTGGAGAAATCAGCATTTCTCACATCGACATGAGAGGCGCGGTCTACGAGTAACGTGTGACGCGTGGGCGCAAAACCTGTCGAGGAGATGATCGACGACACCGAGAAGTGGTTTGTGCACAACGGCATTCCGCACTTCATCGATGACTTCAGCGCATCGGAAGATGTGTGGACCCGAGCGGTTGGAGTGTTGAGCTTCGTCTTCTTTGCCGAGATGTTTTTGACCTTCGGAGACCAGTTCACCGGTGTTCAGCAAGCGTTGGTGTTCCTCGGTGGGATTGCAGTAGCGCTCGCCGCGTTCGTATTGGTAAATCGGATGCGAGGCCGTCCGAGCTTTTCTCGGCCGCGCACAATCGGCGTCGGAGAACTTGCGCTGTTCGTACTGGTCCCTCCAGTGCTCGCATTGCTTGGAGGAAATCGTGGCCTCGCCGAAGTGGTGCAGGTCGTGATCGTGAACTTAATCATTCTTGCCTTGGTGTATGTCGCCTTTTCGTGGGGTTTGCTGTCGATGCTTCGCTGGGGAATTGCCACGATGCTGCACCACGTGACCCGAATCTTGCAGTTGCTCGGCAAAGTGCTTCCGCTCATGCTTCTCTTTTCAGCGTTCCTCTTCTTGAATGCAGAGATTTGGCAAGTCGTGAACGACTTGCCACTGGTCTTCTTCGCCATCGTGGTTGGCGCCCTTGCGCTCATCGGCTTTGTGTTTCTCGCCGGCTCGATGACGGGAGCGATTAGCGAACTTCGATACTTCGATAGCTGGGATGAAGTGGCTGGCAGGTTGACCGATACGCCACTGGACGGGTGCGACACGAACGACTTCGACGGCACGCCAGCACAGGTTCCGCTCGGTCGTGCTGCTCGCAGCAACCTCACCCTCCGGTTGGTCGTTGGTTTGAGCGCCCAGGTCCTTCTGGTCACGGGCGTGATCTTCGGCTTCTACGTCCTGTTCGGTGTCCTCACCGTGCGAGAAGCCACGATCTTGCAGTGGACGACGCTCGAAGATCCAGCGTCGGTCATGTCGGTGACGTTGGGGTCGTTGACGGTCGGTGGAGAACGGATCGTGTTGTCGGCTCTTCACCTCGTAACCGCTGGCATCGTTGCGTCGTTCAGCGGGTTGCAGTTCGCCGTGTCGCTCGTAACCGATGAAAATTATCGAGCTGAGTTCGTCGAGGAAAGCAACGAAGAAGTGCGCGAGGCGCTCGCTGTTCGGGCTGCGTATCTCAACCTCGTGAAGTCGGCCGCCTAGCGCTAGCGACCGAGCGCGGTCTTCTGCTCGCCGTTCTCATCGAAATTTGAGGGGTCGAGCCAGCGCTGGAAGTCCGGCTCGAGATCGGGCCACATATCGTTGGTCAACCCATACCAAGCAGTGTCGCGGTTGCGGCCCTTGTAATGCGTGAGCTTGGCCAAGATGCCCTCGTGGAGGAAGCCGAGGCGTTCGGCGGCCCGTCGAGATTTTGCATTCAGCGCATCGCACTTCCACTCGACCCGGCGATACCCCGAGGCGAAGGCGTGATCGATAAGCATGAAGAGCGCTTCGGTCGACGCTGGGGTTCGTTGCAGCTCCTCTGAGAAGGTCACCCAACCAATTTCGATGACACCCTCATCGGGGCGAGCGCGCATCTGGGTAAGGAACCCCACTGGGACGTCGTCGACTTTCACCGTCCACGCGTTCATTCCGCGTAGCTTGGCGAAGGAATCGAGTAGCTGCCCGAGCTCTGCTGCGTCGATGAACGGACCGAGTGGGAGGTACGTCCACATCGAGTTTTCCGAGCGCTTGAACGCATGGAACAACGGGATGGCGTGTTGCGTGCGTTGCATTGGTTCGAGGGTCATGTGCCTGCCATGAATCGTCTTGTGCTCCGGCGCAGCGTCCGGCGGCTCCCACAACCCGAGGTCATCGTCGATCGGCTGGCCAAACTCGTTTTCTCGCACACGGCCACGGTACAGCGCTGCGATGATTCACTCCAGAAGTGTTCCTGCCCTAGCCCTCGGTAGCCTCGCCCCATGACTCATATCGACCTCAGCCACGTCATCACCGACGGGATGGTGACATACCCCGGCCTTCCTGCCCCGGTGATTGGAACGCACCTGTCTCGCGAAGCGGCCGAGGCAATGTACGAGCCAGGCACGACGTTTCAGATCGGACAGATCGAAATCTGTACAAACACCGGCACCTATCTCGACGTGCCGTTCCACCGATACGCCAATGGGCACGATCTCACCGGCTTGCCGCTCGAACGAGTGGCTGGGGTCGACGCAATATGCCTTGACCGCCGCGGCGAGATAGAGATCACCTTGACCGCTGCTGAGTTGGAAGGGTGCGCAGGCAAGGCCGTGCTCGTGCTTACGGGGCACGCTGACAAGTGGGGGAGCGATAACTACTTCGCTGGCCATCCGCATCTCAACGAAGCGGCGGCTCATGCGCTCGTCGAAGCGGGTGTGGCATGTGTTGGTATCGACACATTCAACATCGACGACACCGCCGGTAAGGCTCGCCCGGTTCACACCGTGCTGCTCGGTGCGGAGATCCCGATCGTCGAGCACATGACGAACCTCGATCGGTTGCCTGCGTCTGACTTCACGTTCACCGCAGTTCCACCAAAGATCGAAGGCGCCGGCACGTTTACGGTGCGAGCATTCGCCACGGTCCACTAGTGCAGGTTGGGAACCGGTGTTTGACGAGGGAATCGAGTTTGTGTCGTGAGTGCCATTCCTGAGTTCACAGGGTTCCCCCAGTCGGGACTCGACTTTCTCGCGACGCTGGGATCGAAGAACAAGACGTGGTTTGATGCCAACCGCTCCACCTATGACGCGGACGTGGTGCCCAATGCCAAGGCGTTCGTCGTCGAGTTGGGGGAGCTGCTCGCCGACCGGGTCTCCGGCGGGATCGAGTACGTGCCAAAGATAAATGGGTCGATCTGTCGGATTAACAACGATCTTCGTTTCAGACCTGATGTTTCGCCGTATCGGGACTACCAAATGTTCAAGTTCTGGGAGGGCCCTGAGAAAAATTCAGCACCGATGCTGCTGGTTCGAGTGGACCCGTTCGATGGTGTTGGCTTTGCAAGCGGTATCGCGCTGTCGAAATTCGATCGCTGGCGTGAAGCGATCGATGCGCACGGCGAACCGTTCGCCGCCGACCTTTTGGCCTTGGTGAAGAAGACGAAAGCTGATGTTGTCGGGGAGAGTCTCAAGAGGGTGCCGAAGCCATACGCCGAAAATCATCCTCGAGGTGACCTGCTCAAACACAAGGGCTTTCAAGTTCGTTGGATGAAGAAGACACCGAAGTCAATCACGACCGCAGCGTTCGCCGAATGGTGCGCGAGCGAGCTTGAGCGGACTATCTCTATTCACAAGTGGCTCGTCGAGCACCTGGGATAGGCCGCTCTGGCTATGTGCCGAAGGCGAAGCTGTAGTTGAGCGGATCGATGCTGACGAAGGTCAATGTCGCAGTATCGGCTGGAGCGTTGCTTGGCGAGATCTCACATGTCAGCTGTTCTTCTTGGAGAAGCGCAACATCTTGGCCACAGTCGACTCCGTCGCGTGTCAGGATCGCTCCGGTCTCTTGTGAAACGAGCTGTTGGAGCAGATCTTCCTCGATCACTTCGCTGTTCACGGCGTTTATTGGCTCGACGAAGATCATGTTGTCCGGCTCGACGGTCGCCAGGTACTCGACGATCGAGCCGGCCTCGACAACGGAGCTGTCGAGGGTGGTAGCGGTGCACTGAAAGGCATCTCCCACCTCGAGCTCTCCAGGGTCGGCTGGGCAGTTCGCTTCGAGTGTGCCAATGCCGAGGAGGTCAGCGCTCTGGCCTTCGATGAGATCGACAGCGAGTCGGCTGAAGGTATCGCCGTCAACCTCGCCGGTCGTGGTGACGAAGATCCTGTCATCGGGTTCGATGGTGGCGAGGAATTCGTTGGTCGAGCCGTCGCCTGAGGTTGAGGTGCAGGTGAAGGTGTCGCCTTCTTCGAGGTCACCGAGGTTGCTTGGGCATGTGGCGGTGACGTCTTGAAGGCCGAGCTGTTCGGCGAGTTCTCCTTCGATCAGGTCGACCGCTGCCTGACTGGGATTGGCTCCTCCAATGCTGAAGGATCCGGTGCACGCCGTGGCCAAGAGGGCCAGTGCGAGCATGGCTCCACGAGAAGTTGTTGATGGGGTCATTGCCGCCTCTTTCAGATCGTTGTGTTGGCTCCTTCAGCATCACACGAGCTGACGACCGCGAACAGGGGTCTGACCCCCAACCACCCAACAACTCGAAATCTGAAGAGTGGTGATGCTGTAGTGGTCCGGACTCTTCAGATTTCGGGACGAGGTTGAAGAACGAACAAGTGTTCGATAACCTCGCGAACCCTTATGGGTTGGCAGAATCCCCCAGTTCCGTGGTCTGAGCTCGAAAGACGATTATCTGGCCGGGCTCCCACGCGTGTCGACCCAGGCAGCGGCGTCGAGAGGACAGGTGGCGACAGCCCCGCCTGGTCCCGCAAGCGAGCCCCATACAAACCCCCAGAAAACTTAGAGAAAGAGAACGAGGGGAGCGAAGCTCGCATAGCGACCGTGAGCGCTTCCGCGGATCTTGAGCGGAAGTCTCAAGAAGTGGCAGCGAACGTCTCGTATGCAGAGCTGCATTGTCACTCGAACTTCAGCTTTCTCGATGGGGCGTCGGATCCGGAGGTGTTGGTCGAGGAGGCGGTGCGGTTGGGTTTGGGTGGCCTGGCGCTGACCGATCGCAATGGCTTTTACGGTGTGGTGCGCTTTGCCGAGGCGGCGCGGGCGCATGGCTTGGCGACGGTGTTTGGTGCTGAACTCAGTGTTTCGGGCTTGGGGAGTGCTGGTCTACTCGATGTTGCTGGCACGGCCGATCTGGTGGTGCTTGCTCGTGGTGCTTCGGGGTATGCCCGGTTGGGGCGAGCGATCAGCGAGGGGCAGATGGCGGGGGAGAAGGGCGCGCCGCTGTACACGCTCGATCGTTTGGCCGAGCTAGCTGATGGGCAGTGGGTGGTGCTCACCGGCGCAAGCGCGGGGCCGCTGAATCAGGCGTTGGAGGCGGAGGGCCCAATCGCAGCCCAGCGTTGTCTCGACCGATTGATCGAAGCGTTTGGTCGAGAGAACCTCGCTATCGAAATTTGGGATCACGCCACGCCGGTGTGCAGTACTCGCAACGATGCATTGGTGCGATTGGGGCTGGAGCGGGATCTCACCGTCGTGGCCACCAACGATGTTCGTTATGCCGGTCAGGATGACCGGAAGTTGGCCACGGCGTTGTCGGCGGTCGGGCACCGGCGTTCACTCGAAGAGCACGATGGTTGGCTTCCAGCTGCATCGACTGCGCATTTGCGAACCGGGGCCGAGCAGGAGCGTCGGTTCGAACGCTACCCCGGTGTGATTGAAGCAACGGTAGAGATCGCCGAAGCGTGCGCATTCGATCTTGCCTTGGTCGCGCCGAACCTTCCGCCGTACCCGTGCCCCGACGGTCACGATGAGATGTCGTGGTTGCGCGAGCTCACCCGGCAAGGGGCGCTTCGACGCTATGGCGCTGAGAGTAGCGAGCGGGTTCCGGGGGCCTATAGCCAGATCGCGCACGAGCTCGAGCTCATCGAGTCGTTGAACTTTCCGGGGTACTTCTTGATCGTGGCCGACATCGTCGATTTCTGTCGTCGGTCCGATATCTACTGCCAGGGCCGTGGGTCGGCTGCGAACTCGGCGGTCTGTTACGCCCTCGGCATCACGAACGCCGATGCGGTGGCGCTCGGGTTGTTGTTCGAGCGGTTTCTTTCGCCTGAACGTGACGGTCCGCCCGATATCGACATCGATATCGAATCCGATCGCCGTGAAGAGGTCATCCAGTACGTCTACGAGCGGTACGGGCGAGAGCACGCGGCGCAGGTCGCCAACGTCATCACGTATCGGGCGAAGTCGTCGGTGCGCGACATGGCCAAGGCGCTCGGCTATGCCGTTGGGCAACAGGATGCGTTCTCTAAGAAGCTCGACGGGTGGACTGGGTTCAGTTCGCAGACGAGTGCGTTCCCCGCCGATGTGGCGAAGCTTGCAACCGAGCTCGAGCATGCGCCTCGGCATCTCGGCATTCATTCGGGGGGCATGGTCATCTGCGATCGGCCGGTGGTCGAGGTGTGTCCGGTCGAGTGGGCGCGCATGGAGAACCGCAGCGTGCTCCAGTGGGACAAGGAAGATTGCGCTCGCACCGGGTTGGTCAAGTTCGATCTGTTAGGTCTGGGCATGTTGTCGGCTATTCACTACGCCATCGACTTTGTGGCCGACGTGCACGAGACCGATATCGATATGGCGTCGATGCCACAAGACCCGGAGGTCTACGACATGTTGTGTCGGGCCGACACGATCGGGGTGTTTCAGATCGAGTCGCGTGCACAGATGGCGACGCTGCCTCGGCTCAAGCCGCGCAAGTTCTATGACCTCGTGGTCGAGGTGGCGTTGATCCGGCCGGGGCCGATTCAGGGCGGTTCAGTGCACCCGTATATTCGTCGGCGCAACGGCAAGGAGCCGGTCACGTATCTGCATCCGTTGCTCGAGAAGTCGCTATCGAAGACATTGGGTATCCCGCTGTTTCAAGAACAGTTGATGCAGATGGCGATCGATGTTTCGGGGTTCAGCCCAGCCGAGGCCGATCAGTTGCGTCAAGCAATGGGGTCGAAGCGCAGTCGGAAGCGGATGGAAGAGATTCAGGGTCGGCTCTATGAGGGGATGGCCGAGCGGGGGATCGTTGGCGATATTGCCGATCAGATCTGGGAGAAGCTTGCGGCCTTTGCGAACTATGGCTTTCCAGAGAGCCACTCGGTGTCGTTCGCCTATCTGGTGTACGCCTCGTCGTGGCTGAAGCGGTACTACCCGGCAGCGTTCTGTGCAGCGTTGTTGAACGCGCAGCCGATGGGTTTCTACTCGCCGCATTCATTGGTCGGCGATGCTCGCCGTCACGGGGTCGAGGTGCTGACGCCCGACATCAATAAGTCTGGGGCGCAAGCAACGCTCGAATGGGCTCATGGCCCGGTCGACGATCCGGCGTTCCGTCAAGGGGTTGGCGTCGACCCGTCGCAGTGGGGCGAGGGCGGTCCCGCTGTGCGGTTGGGGATTGGATCGGTCCGTCATGTCGGTGAAGACCTAGCAAAGGCACTCGACGAAGGGCGGCCGTGGGCGTCGATTGAAGATGTGAAACGACGCACGGGCTGTTCGATCGAGGTGCTCGAAGCGTTGGCGACCGCTGGAGCGTTCGGCGATCGCCGGTCGGCGTTGTGGCAAGCGGGTGCGGCTTCGCAAGCATCGGATGCTCGACTGCCAGGCATCATTACCGGAGTCGTTGCTCCACAGCTTCCGGGGATGAGTGACCGAGAGATCTCTCTCGCCAACCTGTGGGCCACCGGCGTTGCTCCCGATGGGCATCCAACCGTCTACTACCGGGGCGACCTCGACAAACTCGGGGTGTTGGCGTCGTGTGAGCTGCGCGAGCAGACCTCGGGTGATCGCATCATGGTGGCCGGAGTAGTGACCCACCGTCAGCGGCCAGCGACGGCATCGGGAACGACATTTCTCAACCTCGAAGACGAACACGGTCTGATCAATGTGATCGTGTCGAAGGGGTGCTGGCAGCGGCACAAACACGTTGCGCTCACCGCTATTGCGTTGATCGTGCGCGGTCGGGTGGAGATTGCCGAAGGCGTCATCAACGTGGTGGCCGACAAGCTCGTCGAGTTCTCGATGGTGGCCCCGATCATGTCGAGAGATTTCCGCTAACGCAACTACAAGTTGCTTTAAGGGGTGAAGCCCTCTACGCTCTAACGCAACGAAGAGTTGCTTTAAGGAGAACGGCTATGAAGACCATCCGCACGACCGTCGAGATCGACGCTGCGCCGCACGAGGTTTGGAGTGTTCTCGTCGACTTTCCGTCACACGCTCGGTGGAATCCGTTCTTCGCACGCATCGAAGGTGAACCCGTCGTTGGTTCGACGCTTACCATCAAGGCCCGCAAAGACGACGGAACAGAGGGGATGGGCTTTGTCCCGACCGTTATCGAAGCCAAACCAGCTCGCCTCCTTCGATGGAAAGGCAAGTTGGTTATCAAGGGCATCTTCGACGGCGAGCACATCTTCGAGCTCATCGAACTCGGCGGTGGTCGAACCCGACTCGAGCATTCCGAGAATTTCAGCGGCATCTTGATCCCGCTCATGGGAAAGGTGCTCGCCGATACCGAGGCCGGCTTCAACAACTTCAACGCCGCCCTCGCTAACGAGGTTGCAGCCCGTCGTGAGGCAGACTGCAACTCGTGACCACCACCGAGCCCTCCCACCGCCGCGGCAAGGCTGTCGACGACAAGATCCTGCAAGCCGTTATCGAGGAGATCGCCGCGTCGGGAACGCTTCAGGTGCGAGTCGACGCCGTCGCCGAGCGGGCTGGCGTGAATAAGACGACGATCTACCGCCGCTATCCCGAGCGCAACGACTTGGTGTTGTCGGCCGTACTCGAATTGGCCCAAGTGGTCGTGCCGATTCCCGATACCGGAACTCTCGCCGGTGATCTCACGATGCTGGCCCATGGCGTGGGCGAAACGGTGACCTCGTCGATCGGTCAGGCGCTCTTGTCGGCGTCAGCTGACTCTCCAGAGTTCGCGGCGGCGCGGCAAAGCTACTGGAGTACCCGGTTTCAGACGGCAGCGGTCATCATCGAGCGTGCCACCGAACGAGGGGAGTGTCGCTCCGATGTCGATGGGCCCCTTCTGCTCGAACTCATGGTCGCTCCACTGCATTTTCGAGTACTTCAAACGGGCGGAAGGATCACCGCCGACTTTATTGATGTCCAGGTCGCTCGACTCCTGGACGCAGTCGCGATCTAGAGTCGGGTCATGACCCCGCCTCCACGCCTAGACGAAACCCTTGTCCACCTCGGGCTCGGTGCCACCGCCATAACGCAACCCACGTTTACCGGTGAGATGGAGTGGTATGAGGGCTACGGCGAACGGCATGGGTCCGACGGGATCGAGGGCAGGCTGGTGTCGATGCACACCTTCAGCGAGTCGTGGGATGTGTGGGAGATGCATCCATTAGGCGCCGAGGTCGTGTTGTGCACCGCCGGTTCGATCGAACTGATCCAAGAGATCGACGGCGAAGAGGTCGCCACCACGCTTGAGGTGGGGGAGTACGCGATCAACGCCCCGGGAACGTGGCACACGGCCAACGTTGCCGATTCGGCCACTGCGGTCTTCATCACGGCAGGAGCCGGAACCGAACACCGCCAGCGGACCTAGCCTTGAATTTCGCTGATCGAATCGCGGAGATCGCTGGATCCACCGTTGAACATATGAGCCACGTGTCGGGCGGTGACTTTGCGACCGCCTACCGAGTCGCTCTCGCCGATGGACGAGTCGTGTTCGCAAAGACGCACACCAACCCGCCCCCCGGGTTCTTCACCACCGAAGCCAACGGGTTGGAGTGGTTGGCTGAGCCCGACGTGATCAACGTGGCAACGGTGGTCGGGGTCTCCGACGACGCCCCAGCGTGTTTGGTGCTCGACTGGATCGACGTTCGAGGTGGGCAGCGGAGCGTCGAAGGCGAAGCATCATTTGGTCGTGCCCTTGCCCGACTGCACCAAGCAGGGGCTCCGTCGTTTGGTCGGGAGGATGGTCGAACGACCGGAAGTCAGGCATTGCCAAACAATCCGTGTGAAACATGGGCCGAGTTCTACGCCGATCGACGCCTTCGGCCTCTGGCCAAGATCGCGTCAGACCGAGGTGCACTCACCCAAACGACGATCGCGAAGCTGCTCGCCGTCGCTGACCGGTTGAACGAGTTCGAGGCTGCCGACGAACCAGCGGCCAGACTCCACGGCGACCTCTGGGCTGGCAACCGAGTGATCGATGCCAAGGGCGAGAGCTGGCTTATCGACCCGGCATGCCACGGTGGCCATCGCGAGTTCGATCTGGCGATGATGCAGCTCTTTGGCGGCTTCGCTCCAGAAGTGTTCGCTGCCTATGACGACGAGTACCCGCTAACACCCGGTTGGCAAGACCGAGTTCCCCTACATCAACTCGCTCCGCTCGTCGTCCACGCGATCAAGTTCGGCGGCGGCTACGGATCCGCTGTTGACCAAGCGCTGGCCGAACTGGATAGCTAACGATCTCGACGGAAAGCTCTAGCGCATTCGGCTGTTTCGACCAGCGGTCGAACTTAGAGGAGTGAGCGATTGCGACGTCGGCCAAAGAGGACGAAGAACACGCCGGCGGCGAGAAGGAGCAGCGACCACGAGACCAAGGTCCTTGAGGTGCGTCCGGTGAACGCAAGACGTGGTGGCGTCGGCTCTTCGGTTGCCGTGATCGACGTCGAAGAGATGTTGTTCTCGAGGTCGTTTTCCTCGTGGTCACTCGTGATTGCCACCTCGTTGACCAAGGAGCCGGTTGCGGCTACCTCCGCGGTGTAGGAGATTGTTTGCGTCTCGCCGATTGCCAACGATGCAATCGTCCACGTGATCGTGTGGGTCGCAGCGTCGTAGACAGCGTCAGCTTGGCTGTCCAAGGTGATGTTTGTGAGGTCGGTGGGTAGTGAATCGACAAGCTCGACGTCGAGCGCATCGAGTGCTCCAGAGTTCGATACTTCGATCTCGTAGGTCGCGGTTTCGCCGACGAAGAAGTCGGTAGCGTCGGTGCTCTTGACTACCTCGAGTTCGGCTGGCGGCAGAGTTTCGGCGGTGTCGCTGCTCGTCACCGGTGGGAAGTTGCCGGCGGTCGGCGTTGCCTCGACTGTGGCGGTGTTCAATGCCGGCTCGGTATCGCCGCTCTCGGTACACGTATAGATCCAGACATCACCGATATCGAGCAGCTCGGTGGTCCGGTCACAGCTCGGTGCAACCGTGTCGACTACCGACACGTTGCCGAGCGAGATGTTGCCAATGTTGGCGACCGTGATGCGCCAGGTGACGTCGTCGCCGTTCGCGATCACGGTGCTTTCAGACCACACCGAGTCATCGGCGACGTCGCAGCCAGCAACGTCGTCAAGGGTGCACACCTGTTTTTGGATCTCAATGCCAGGTCCGGTACCGAAGTGGTTGGCGGGGTCGTCAGCGATTACGGGCGTTACTGGGCCACCGGTTGCTGGATCGATGATGGCCACGAAGGCGCCGGGCTCGCCGGTCGGACTCGTAGGGCCAGGTTGTGCGGGAGTGGCATCGACAGCGCCAATGTTCGTGTACTGGCCGATCGTCGCTGCCTCAGCTGCACCGGTGCAGACCATTTGTTCGCCCACGTCGAGGCTGGTTGCCGGGCAGGTGACCGCTACGCCTTGATCGTCGGTCACGGTGATGTCGATGAGCGGGGTATCGCCCGTGTTCGTGACCGTGTACGTCCAAGAAACTTCATCGCCCTCTGGGAGGAGTAGGCCGGGCGCCTCGTTCGCATCGTCGCCGTTAACCGCTTTGACGATCTCGACCGCAGGGGTTGCGCCGAAGTAGAAGTCGTCGTCGTCGTCGGTGACTGGTGGTGGGGTTGTGGTGGTGCCGTCTGGGTTTGTGGTGTTTGGTGGTGTTCCGGTGACGGTGGCGTTGTTTTGGTATTGGCCGGCGATTGCGGTGCCGGTGGCTTCGAAGATCCAGGTTTCGTCGAGGTCGAGGATGCCGTCGCTATTCGTGTCGCCGGAGACGAAGGTGCCGGTGAGGTCGTCGGCGGGGTCGCCGGGTGTGCCGTTGTCGTCGACGACGGCCACGTTGGAAAGCGGGACGTTGCTGGGGTTGGTAACGGTGTAGGTCCACGTGACTTGGTCCCCGACGAGAATGAACGGTCCGGTAGCTCCAGCGTTATCGATTCCGTTGGTCGCTTTGACGATGTCGATCCCGGCTTCGATACCGAAGTAGTAGTCGTCGTCGTCGTCGGTGACTGGTGGTGGGGTTGTGGTGGTGCCGTCTGGGTTTGTGGTGTTTGGTGGTGTTCCGGTGACGGTGGCGTTGTTTTGGTATTGGCCGGCGATTGCGGTGCCGGTGGCTTCGAAGATCCAGGTTTCGTCGAGGTCGAGGATGCCGTCGCTATTCGTGTCGCCGGAGACGAAGGTGCCGGTGAGGTCGTCGGCGGGGTCGCCGGGTGTGCCGTTGTCGTCGACGACGGCCACGTTGGAAAGCGGGACGTTGCTGGGGTTGGTTACCGTGTAGGTCCAAGTGACGGTGTCGCCGGGCGTGACGAGTACGCCGGGCGCTTCGGTGCTGTTCGTTCCGTTCGTTGCTT
>CAZBTI010000049.1:0-22724 GCA_964494395.1 uncultured Acidimicrobiales bacterium
TCGCCATCGACGATCATGTTTCCTTCGGGGGAGATCCTGATGCGCTCGTGCGATGCTCGTGGGGGTGTCCCGCCTTGGACTCGGTACACGGTCGAACCGGTGTCGTCGACTGACCGACCAAGGATTCCCCAGCGCTCCAGTAACTCGCGAACAGCGACGAGGGCCTCGTCGAGCGACCGAAATGCGGTCGCACCAAGCGCTGCAACCACCGCTCCCTTTGCCGCAATGACTGCTTGACCGAAGCCCGGGAGCAGCGCAATCGAACTAATTGCCGCGTTTAGGTAGTCGCCTTCGGCTGCGTACCAGGCGGCATTGATGCCGTCGGCTGCGTTACCAACGACAGGGACTAGGCCGAACACGTCGAGCGTTAGGTGGCCAATGTCAGAGAAAGACCAGCCTCCCCCAGATTGGGTGATGCCCAAATGATCACGTGCAGCTTCAGACGATTGCACCATGGCCAGCACAGTGCGGGCGGCGTCGACCTGTTCGGGCGTGTAGTAGCCGTGTTCATTGTCGATCACGGCTTGCAGATCATTGGTCGACCACACCCCATCGGCGTCTGCCGAGCCAATGCCGTCACCGCGGTCTTCTTTGGCGGTGTCGAGAATCAGACGAATCTGATCGAGCGCTGTTTCGGCTTCCTCGAGTGGAGTGAGTTCTGGCTCTCGAGTCGACCAGGACTGGGCTTCGAGCCGCCGGAAGTTCGCCCACGCTTCTGCATGCTCGCGGTTACGATCTCGCTCTTCGAGCTCGCGTTGGGTATCAATAGCCTCTTGCAAACTGGCACCTTGAGCAACCGCGTCCTCTGCGGCTTCTGCTTGCTCGGCGGTCAGACCGGCGGCCAGCAGGACGCTGAGCAGATCACCGTCTTGCTCGAACGTGAACGACACACCCGTAGTAGCGACCGAGATGTAGTCGGTGGACCGGAGCCACTCGATACGCCATTCCAGATCACGCCGATCGGCCAATAGATCTGCGCCGACCGCTGACAACGCCGGGACTGGCCCATTCAGCGGGTTCTGACCCGGCTGATCAAGGAGAGCCAACGCTTCGGTTACCAGCGGCGACATTGCCCCAACACTCGAGCGGACCGTATCTCGCAGCTGTCCATAGGTGGCGGCAAGCGTATGGGCATCACCCATGTGCATCTGAACAGTCGACATAACACGAAAGGTAGCGAAAGTGCATGTAGTCGTCAAAAGCTTCGACTTTCCGTTGAAATATCGAGCTTCCCGAGTTGCAAATCGAACACTTGTTCGTTATTCTTGATTGCATGGGAGCAGCCACCGATCCAGCAGTCGTCATCACCGACGCCATGCTCGCTGTCGATCACGAGCTACACCACCTTCCTCCTAGCTCGGCGCTTCAGCTCATCGAGTTCTGTCGGCGCCGCCTGGCAGCGAACGAGGCCCGGATTCTGGCCAGCCGCTACGACGCGGGCGCATCCGATCGCGATGTCGAGAAGATGGCCGCCGGCAACGACGGCAAAACGTCCAAGGCCGAGGCAAAGAAAACGGCTCGTCGGGCAAAGGCGACGAACGCCAACCCCGGTCTGGCCGACCGGCTAGATGACGGCACGCTGTCGAGCGAACAAGCCGACATCATCGCCACCGCAGCCGAGGCGACCGACGGCGAAGCTGCATGCGACGAAGAACTCATCGAGAGCATCTCGTCGACAACTCCCGAGCAGGGCAAGAAGAAGGCACGCGACTACGTCAACTCACGAACCGATGCCGACGATGTGCAGAAGCGGCACGACCGCCAGCACCGTCGCCGCGGCGTGTATCGACACCGCCTCGAAAACGGAAACTCGGCGCTCACTATCCACGGGTCCGACGAACACATCGATGAGATCGAGCGCCGCATTCACGCCGAATCCGATTGCGAGTACCGCAGCGATGGAGGCCGAGACGTCCCCCAC
Organism: uncultured Acidimicrobiales bacterium; assembly: GCA_964494395.1. Lineage (GTDB taxonomy): Bacteria > Actinomycetota > Acidimicrobiia > Acidimicrobiales > SHLQ01 > SHLQ01. Next base: position 1,922 of record CAZBTI010000049.1, read on the forward strand.
CACGAGCACCCGCGCACCCGGGATCAACGCAACTTCGACGCAGCGCACAAGATCTTCACCGAAGACGCAGCAGCTGACGGCGCACCCGGTCGCAGCCGAAGCTCGCAACGGTCGAGACGCAAGAGCACAATCTTCGTCACCGCCACCGTCGAACAACTGACCGGCCTCGACCAAACGCCGCTCACCAGTATCGACGGGAAGCCACTCCCCCAAAGCTTCATCGAAGAGATCGCCGGCGATGCCACCTTCATTGCCCAACTGTTCTCCGCCGACGGCGAGCTTCTCTGGCAGGGACGAAGACAACGGCTGGCGACGCCAGCCCAGATCGACGGACTCATCAGCCGAGACAAGGGCTGCGTGCAATGCGGGGCACCGCCCTCTAGATGCGTGGCGCACCACCTGCTCCCATCGGAAGCACCCCGCAAGGGGCCCACCAACATCAGCAACCTCGCTCTGCTCTGCGACGACTGCCATCCGCGGCTGCACGGCGCCGTGCAAACAATGTTCTACGACATCGCCACGAGAACGTGGAAGGTCCGACCAGCAAGACCCGATGAGATCCCTCCAAACGGCGGGCCAGCGAAAGCCAAACGCCCAGACAAGTTCAACCCCAAGCCAAGAGCATGGGAACGACAACCCAAACCGGGCATCCGACAACCCCTATTCGAATGACCAATCCGGTCAGCGGGCTGGGCCTACCCGTTGGCAGCAGCTTCGGCCTGTTTGGCGTGATAGCTCGATCGGGTGAGCGGGCTCGACTCCACATGGCTGAGGCCCAGCTCTTGTTCGCCGATGCGCTTCCACTCGTCGAACTCGGCTGGCTCGACCCAGCGAGCGACCGGAAGGTGATTCGAGGTAGGCCGGAGGTACTGGCCAATGGTCACGATGTCGACGCCGACCGCTGCGAGGTCGGACATGGTGCTCACGACCTCGTCGAAGCTTTCGCCCATACCGACGATGATCGATGACTTGGTAACGAGGCCAGCGGTCTTGGCACGACCGAGCACGGCAAGGCTTCGTGCATAAGACGCCGACGGCCGAGCGACACGCTGCAGGCGCTGGACGGTTTCGATGTTGTGGTTGAGAACGTCTGGGCGGGCATCGTTGATGATGTCGAGGCTCGCAGCATCGCCCTTGCAATCGGAGATCAAGACCTCGACTCGGGTACCCGGTTGACGGTCACGAATTGCGTGAATGGTCTGCGCCACGTGGTTCGCTCCCCCGTCGGCAAGATCGTCGCGAGCCACCATGGTGATCACGGCGTAGCCGAGCGCCATCTTTTCGACCGCTTCAGCGACCTTGGCTGGTTCGTCGGCGTCGAGCCCTTCGGGGTGACGTGTGTCGACCAAGCAGAACCCGCACTTTCGAGTACAGCGCTCACCGCACACCATGAAGGTGGCAGTGCCGTCGTTCCAGCAATCGAAGATGTTGGGACAACCCGCCTCTTCACACACGGTGACGAGGTCGAGGCTCTTCATGACGCCCTTCAGGCGCCGATACTCGGGGCCCATATCGGCCTTCACTCGCATCCACTCCGGCTTGCGACTGCTGATTTGCAGGCCAGTTGTGACACCGGCTTCGGCAAGACGACCAGTGAGACGAACCGAGGTGCCCTCTAGATGAGCGTCGTCGGCCTCGGCTTCCACGGATGGGACAGCTTCGAGCATTGGAGCGTTCTTGGTTCCAGAGGTTTCGCCCGGACCCTCACCCCGTGAGAACGGCGTGAGGTCTTCGACACGCTGGCGCCACACAACATCTTCGCGTTGCACGCCACTTTCGGCAGCCCACTGCGCTTCGGCGCGAACGAGTAGCGCGTCGACAACCTCTTTCATCGAGACGTCGAGGCCCTCGGCCGCCATCGAGGTGACGGCCTTGTCGGCAATTCCACACGGCACCATTTGATCGAACCACGCCATATCCGGGTCGACGTTCAGGGCAAAGCCGTGCATCGATCGGCCGCGGCTGAGGCGCACACCGATCGCGGCGATCTTCCGCGGCTCATCTGACTCTGGCGCTACCCACACACCGGGGTACTCCCGCAAGCGACCAACGTCGGTCAGACCAAAATCGGCCAGCGTGTCGATGATGACCTGCTCGACCGCACGGACGTAGGCGACCGTGTCGGCCATACCCCCGCCCCGCTTACCGGGAACGTTGAGAATTGGATAGCCAACGAGTTGGCCGGGCCCATGCCAGGTGACGTCGCCACCGCGGTCGGCCTTGACCAGGTCGGCCCCGACCTCGGATGGATCGACGAGAAGGTTCTCGAGGTTCGCGCTCAGGCCATAGGTAAACACCGGGTCATGCTCGAGCAGGAGGAGATAGTTCTCCGTCGATCGAAACAGTGACCGCTGGAGTGTGTGCGCGTCGGAGTAGCCAACCCGCCCTAGCCAACGGGCGCGCAGTTTCGAGGTCAGCTGATCTCTGCTTCCCAGTCGGTGGTCTCGATGATTTCACGCATTTTGGCCAGGAACGCTGCGGCATAGGCGCCGTCGAACGCACGGTGATCCCAAGCAAGAGCGAGCACGCCGACCGAGTGGATAGCAATGCTCTCGCTGCCGAATTCGTCGGTGACGACGACGGGCTTGCGGTGCACGCCGTCGGTGGACAGGATCGCAACCTGGGGTTGGTTGATGATTGGAAACTGCATCAACGTGCCGTACTGGCCGGGGTTCGTAATGGTGAACGTTCCGCCGGAAAGGTCGTCGGGTGTGACCTTCTTCGAGCGAGCGCGGGTCGCAATGTCGACAACATCGCGGCTGAGCTGGCGAAGACGCTTGCCCTCGACGTTCTTGACGATCGGGGCGAGCAAGCCGTCGAAGTTCAAGTCGACAGCGATCGCCACGTTGACGTCGTCGTGCAGCGTGACCGAGTCGCCGTTGAGCGACGCGTTCATCAACGGGAAGTCACGCACGGCATCGGCGACGGCACGCAAGATGAACGGAAGGTAGGTGAGGCTGAAGCCCTCTTCGGACTTCCACGCAGCCTTGTGCTTACGGCGGACGACCTCGACTGCTTCGAAGTCGACCTCCATTGCCGTGAGTACGTGTGGCGAGGTGGCCTTGGACATCACCATGTGTTCGGCGGTCTTGCGGCGAATGTTGTTGAGCGGTACCGACTCTTCATTTGCTGCGGCCGCTGCTGGGGCAGGAGCTGCTGCTGGAGCGGCTGCTGCTGGAGCTGGAGCGGCTGCTGCTGGAGCTGGAGCGGCTGCTGCTGGAGCTGGAGCTGGAGCGGCTGCTGCTGGAGCTGGAGCGGCTGCTGGGGCTGGAGCTGCAGGAGCGACGCCAGCGCTACTGGAGACGATGAGCGCCTCGACGTCCTTACGAGTGATGCGCCCTCCAACTCCAGTGCCGGTGATCGTTGTTGGATCGAGACTGTTCTCGGTGATCAGGCGACGAACGACCGGAGACAAGACCAGTCCCGACATCGAGCTCGCTGCAGCCGGAGCAGCGGGTGCTGGTGGTGGCGTCGGAGCTGGCGCAGCAGGCGCAGCCGGAGGTGGTGGCGGCGTCGCTGCTGCTGGAGCTGGCGGCGCAGCTGGCGCAGGAGCAGCCGCTGGTGCAGGAGCACCTGAACCAACGCGTGCGAGCACGGTTCCGACTTCGACCGTCTCACCCTCGGGTACGAGGATCTCGGAGATTACGCCAGCCACCGGCGAAGGAACCTCCGAATCGACCTTGTCGGTCGACACCTCGAACAGGGCTTCATCCTCGGCAACAGTATCGCCAACGTTCTTAAACCAACGGGTGATCGTTCCCTCGGTCACCGATTCTCCGAGCATTGGCAGCGCAACGTCGACAGCTCCGGCAGCCGGAGCTGGAGCCGCAGCTGGTGCTGGTGCTGGTGCTGCAGGAGCAGGGGCCGGAGCTGCTGGAGCTGGTGCAGGTGCTGCTGGGGCCGGAGCGGGAGCGGGAGCGGGCGCTGCTTCAGGTGCAGGTGCCGCAGCGGGAGCCGATCCAGAATCTCCAACACGTGCCAGAACCGTTCCGACATCGACCGTTTCGCCCTCGGGCACGAGGATCTCGGTGATGACGCCGGCGACCGGTGAAGGAACCTCCGAATCGACCTTGTCGGTCGACACCTCGAACAGGGCCTCGTCCTCGGCAACAGTATCGCCAACGTTCTTAAACCAACGGGTGATCGTTCCCTCGGTCACCGATTCTCCGAGGAGAGGAAGAGTGATATCGCTCATGAGTATTTTCTTTCAAGTAGTTAGATTGGAGTCGTGCGTGCTGGCTGTATACGTCTGTTGCGGGACGGAATAGATGTCTATCGGCGGTAGCCGATCAACCGTGAAGCCCACGTCCTGTCAGGGACATTACGGTCTCACCGAAGAGTTCGCTCATCGTTGGATGAGGTTGGATGTAGTGGGCCACATCATCGACCGTGGCTTCCCAGTTGATAGCCATGTATCCCTGGCCCAACTGTTCGGTCACCCACGGCCCGACCATGTGCACGCCAAGCATGCGTCCGGCGGTTCCATCGGGGTTCTTCTCGGCAATGACTTTGACGAGTCCGTCGGTCTCGCCGACGATCATCGCTCGACCGTTTCCGGTGAACTTGTGTGAAGAGGTCACGACGTCGAAGCCTGCTGCTTTGGCGGACTCTTCGGTATGACCAGCGAAGGCAACCTCGGGGTGACAGTAGATGGCCCAAGGAACGTTCTGATAGTCGACAGGCATAGGTGCTTCGCCGAGGATCCCGCGAATTGCGACCATGCCCTCGGCAAAGGCGACGTGCGCGAGTTGGGCGGTAGCGATGACATCGCCAACTGCATAAACACCCGGGACCGAAGTGAGACAGTTTTCGTCAACCGGGATGAAGCCGCGTTCGTCGAGCGCCATGCCGACGGCGTCGAGCCCGAGCAAGTCAGCGAACGGGCGACGCCCGATCGACAGAACAACCATGTCAACATCGACGGTCTCGCCCTCGCCGAACGAAACGCGGGTGGCTCCGTCGATGAACTGCTGGCCTGAGACCATGACGCCGGTGCGAATGTCGATCCCGCGAGACTTCAGCGAACGTTCAACAACTCGAGCAGCGGCGGGGTCGACACCGGGGATGATGCTCGCCATAGCTTCAAGCACCGTGACTTTCGTGCCAAGGTCCGCCATCATCGAAGCAAACTCGATGCCGATCGCGCCACCGCCGATAACCGCAGCGCGAGCGGGAAGCTGCTGGACCGACAACAGCTCGTCGGAGGTCACGATGCGGGTTCCGTCGACGTCAAAGCCTGGAATGGTCCGAGGGACCGAACCCCCGGCGAGAATGAGATTGTCTCCGGTGATCGAAACATCACCCGAAGCGCCACCGGTCACGTTGACCGTCTTGACTTCAGCGGCCGAAGCCACAGATCCAACCCCGTCGAACACGGTGACCTTGCGGTGCTTCAGTAGCGCCGAAAGGCCCTTGGTCAGGTTGTCGATGACGCCCTGCTTACGGACTTGAGTCACGCTGAAATCGATCGTTGGCGCAGACGTGCCAACGCCGAAGTCCGACGCATGAGAAACCGTGCGGAAAACCGCTGCGGTCTCGAGCAACTCTTTGGCTGGGATGCAGCCAACGTGCAAACACGTCCCGCCGAGTTTCGATTTCTCGACCAATGCGATGTTGAGTCCGGCAGCTGCACCGTACAGAGCAGCGGCGTAGCCCCCTGGGCCACCGCCGACGACGACGACATCGAAATGATTGGACATAAATGCTCCATCTTGAGTTGTGATACTTCGGCTCGAGGCCGCTGAAGAGTGCGATCTTCGATCGACTCGTTTAGCGCGCTAACACGACCTGCAGGGCGAACGCGGCCAGTATGGCAACCCCCAAAAAGAGCGACGCAAGGATGAGTTTGCGAGTGCTCAAGAGCGAGGTCTCCACGGCTGGACGTGTTTGCTCGGTAGTGAGCGAACACGGTCTAGGTTAGCGAGTCCATTCCGGCTCACGACCGGGATTTTAACTACCACCCTCCGTCATCGTTTTCTCTTTGTTTCTAGACTGGGCGCTGTAGCAAATCGCATGACAGTCTGTTTCGGCATTGGGCCGACCACCGAACGCGATCACACACACACAGAAACAGACATGACCGATCCAAACAATGAAGTGAAACCGCCAGATGTGGGCAACGAGCCCCTCTCGGGCGCAGCCAGTGGCGCGGTGCTTGCACTCATTCGGATGGCCGAACTTCAACAGCCAGCGTCGGCATACCAAAGCGCTTTACGGGCTATCGCGGCCGAGCGCTTGTACACGGAGTACACCGCCCCAGCACTCGATGCAGCTGCCCCGGTCCGGAGCGTCGACACTTCGCTCGTTATCACCAGCGCTGCGCTGTGCCGACTGGACTTTCAGCGGGGTTCATCACCGAACGACGCCGGCTCGATACTCAACCAAACCCTGGTCGAAGGAATCGATGGGTTCCACGACGTTGCCGTTGCCCTGAGCTACCGCAACGAGCGGTGGGATGGCACTGGACCACACGGCATGCGGGGCGTCGACATTCCGCTCGCAACTCGGATCTTCGTCGTCGTCGACGTACTCATTGGAAGGCCCGAAATCGGCGAACTCCCCGACTGGGATGCGACCAGAGAAATCGTGCACGACCAGGCCGGCGTGGTGCTCGATCCGTCGCTGTGTCAAGCAGTGGATCGCCTCGACCTCTCGGAAATTCCTGCACCCACATCACCGTCGCAAGCAGTCGCCGATCTACTGAACCAACCCGCCAACAGAGCAGCTCGCACGACAGCGACAGAGGTCGCCTCATCGATGGCCAACGCTGTGGCGCTCGCCGGGCGAACACCGGACCTCCTCAACCTGTTCGCGCAAACGGCCCTCTCCGGCGTAGGAGCTGCGGAGGTTCTGATCTTCCGGACCTCCGCCACACAGCTCGACTCCGCTCCAACTGCGAAAGTCACCGATGGGCATAACCCATGCCTCGATCCAGCACGCCTCGACGATCTCTTCGAGTTTGCAATGCAGGCCGAGCTTCGCACGGGAGCCACGATTCTTCGCGACACCTGCCAAGAGCACAAAGACATAGCGCTCCTCGACGGGTCTGACGGGGATGTGCCGAGCGTTCCCGAATTCATCGACGAGATCATTTCTCCCATCCTGGTTCACGGCCTGTCTTGGGGGTCGATCGTTGCGACCCGGCGACGGACTTCGGCCAGCTTCAGCGCCCTCGACGTCGCCCAGCTTGAACAGATCAGTACCGAGATCGCCACCGCGATGAATTGCACGACCCACTGGGCGGAGATGGAACGGATGGCACTCAAGGACCAACTGACTGGACTTGGAAACCGCCACGACCTCTATCGGGTACTCGACGAAATCTTCGAGCGCCCAGCGGGCGATCGCCTCGACTCGGCGATGATTATGTGCGATGTCGACGGGCTAAAGGTCGTGAACGACACGCTGGGCCATCACGCTGGCGATCGTCTACTCATCGATGCTGCCGAAGCCCTAAAGGGAGCCGTGCGGAACCGGCCGGGCACCACGGTCTGTCGGATAGGTGGAGACGAATTCTGTGTCGTCATCGATGGCGGCGCCCTGCTCACGGTTCATGAGATCTCCAATTCCATCGAACGACTCTTTGCGCGCTCTGCCGGATCTGGTCCCGAGCGATCGATATCTTGCGGGATCGCTCTCGCCGACGAAACAGTGAACAGCAGAAGTGCACTTCTGCGCGCTGCCGATGAGAATCAGTACGAGACCAAGCGGGAACGCAAGCGGTCGAAAGACTCTGGAACGTTGACTCAGCTTGCGACTCAGCCCGCCATTACAGATCCTGGCGTTCGGCGAGCGAACAGGGACTAGCGCTTAGAACTCGCGGTTTCCGGTTTCGGCGGGACGATCGACAAGATCGATCGAGTCGGCGTACCACGGCTGGTCGAGCTCAATGACGTGATCAGGCACCGGGATGCGGCTGCGTTCCAAGAGCTGCCCATAGACCTTGAGCGTGCGTTCGACGACCCGACTCTCGTCGAACTCTTCGATTGCTCTCACGCGTCCGGCGCGACCCAGTTCTGAACGCAACGGAGGTGTGTGCAGCATCCGCTCGATCGTGAGGGCCAAATGTTGCGGCTTGTGGGGACGGACGAGGAGCCCAGTCTCTTGATGGTCGATGACCGAGCGGCAGCCGGGAAGGTCCGTAGCGACAACAGGTACGCCCATGGCGCTCGCTGCCATCGCCGAGTTTGGGACTGCTGGTTGGAGCGTCGGGACGACACAGACGTCGGTCATTGCAAGCACGGTGCTGGCGTCGGTGCTCTCATCGAGAAAGTGGACACCGTGATCCTGGGCCATCCGGGTGAGCGATTCCTCATCGACGGCGGTCGATTTACGTGGACGGCTTCCAACAACGACGAACGCCAACTGTTCCTCTCCAAAGCTGCCCCGCAGTATCTCGATCGCGTCAAAGAACTCGCCGTAGCCTTCTTCCCAGACAAGATCGGCAACCACGGTCACGACCAAGGTTCGAAGCGAAAGACCGAGCCGGAGTCGAAGACATCGGGCAGCTCGGGCGGTCGCTCGGTTGACCGAGAACGTATCGAGGTCGATCCCGCTGCCGATCTGGTGGATCCGCTCGTCAGGGATACCTGAAGAACGAAGCGCCTCGGCAACGACGTCGTCTCGAACAAATTCTGCATCGCTATTCGCTGCGGCGACTCGTTCCAAACGGGCGAGAGCGACCCGATGTGCAAGGTTGCTCGTACCTTGTGCTGGATGCTCATGCACGGAGTTGACGACGATCGGAACGCCCACTCGCTTGCCGAGAATCCGGCCAGCAACTCCCATTTTGGCGTCGTGGGTGTGCACGATGTCGGGCTCCACCTCTTTGAGGAGCGCACGCAACTGTGAGGCGGCTCGAACATCTGCCACGATGTCAGAACCCTCGGAGATTGCGGTCAACGAATGGTGTGCCATTGGCGATTTGGCAAAGGCCTTAGACCGCTCCCCGGGAGCAGACGCCGTGACGACGTCGTATCCAAATGCACGGAACGCATCCAACTGCTGGCCAAGGAGTTGGTCGAAATGACTCGGGTTTGCCAAGAGATGCAGGAGAGTGGTCAATGGCTCTTTCCCTCGGTAGCGGACCGGATCGATTACACGACGAGCTCGCGGTTGCAGACGCCCGTCCACTAACCGAATCGACAGCAACGGGCGAAAGTTGAGCCTTCCGACCTATAAATCACTCAAACTGAATTTCCTACGAGGTACTCAAGGCAGCGAGAAAGCGCTCGCGGGGAGCGGAGCTCGCGTAGCGACCGTGAGCATTTCCGCGGATGTCGCGTAGCGACCATGAGCATTTCCGCGGATGTCGACCGGGAGTGTCGACAATTATGGGAGTGTCGATTAGTTACTGGTTGTTGAGCGGTCAGAGCTGCTGATCTCGATGAGCGACCGCATTGCCGTCTGGGTGGTCGAATCATCAAAGAGGCCGAGTTGCGTTGGACGTAGTGGGGTTACCGGGATGAGGGACATCATTGGATGGGCGTTTCGCAGTTCGGGTTCGTCGTCGGCTATCGCTGCTTCCTGAAGCTGTTCACCCGGGCGCAGTCCAGTAAAGGCGATCTCGATTTGAAGAGGTGAGTTAGCAACCAAGCGCTTGGCGACATCGACGAGTCGCACAGGTTCACCCATCTCGAGCACCAAGGTCTCGCCCCGACTTCCGACCGCTCCGGCTTCGATGATCAGCCGTGAGGCGGTGTCTGCGGTCATGAGATATTCGACAGCGTCTGGATGGGTAATCGTTATCGGGCCACCGGTCGCTACCTGACTACGGAACCGCGACATGATCGAGCCGGTCGACCCAATGACTTGGCCAAATCGAATGCTTACCCACTGTCCACGAATTCGATTCGCATACCAAGACGTGAGCTTCTCGGCGATTCTGTGGGTATGACCGAGCACACACGTCGGCATCGCCGCTTTCGACGTCGAAACGTTGAGGAAGTGCCCCACCCCATGGGTGGCGGCTGCGCGTAGAACGTTGTTCGTACCGAGGACGTTGGTCTTCCATCCCTCGACAGGGTTGAGTTCGAGGAAGCCGAAGTTCTCGAGCGAGGCCGCATGGATAACAACTTCGGGAAGCGCCTCGGCAAAGATTGTGTCCACTCGATCAGCGTCTCGGACGTCGGCGATGTGGAACTTGACGCTCGTGGCCGCTTCCAGATCCTCAACTACGTGAGCCTCGAACGGGCGCAAGTCCAGTCCAATGAGTTCAGCGGGGCCGCACAGCGAAAGCTGGTGGCAGATTTCGGCTCCGATCGAACCGGCCGCGCCGGTGACGAGCACCCTGGCGCCTTTCACATACTCCGCAACGGAGTCGAGCGCGACTTCATTGAACAATCGGCTCGCCCGCGTCATCTCGTGGGCCTCTCGGATATCGATCACGTCAGCATTTTTCGATCGTACTTTCCCACCGCGGTACTGCACGACGCCAAAGTCTTTCTCGACAGCGGTCGTTGAACGTTTGAAGAGGTGCTGGAGCGGATCGCGGAGCGCTGCGAGAACAGTGAGAGAAGCAACGAGCAGGTAGGCGCCGACCACGATGAGTCGCCCCGTCGCCGGAGTGGCGAACCGCGACGCAAAGTACCCCGACAGGATCAGGAGTACGGGGACGAGAATTTTTCCTGTTGTCCAAGCAAAGCGGGCGGCGCCCCCCGGGACCTCAAGATCCCGGGGGCTGGCATGCCCACTCCGCACGCGACGTTTTCTGAATAATTCCCAGCCCAGACCCATACCTCTCTAGTCGGTTTGGCCTATTCAAATTTGAGTGGATTCAGGCGATTATTCGGGAATTCGATGTGTATCGACGAGCGAACCGCAGTCCGCGCTGGGGCAAACTCGCAGACAGTCCGACGCCATCATTTTCTGAGGCGTATGGTCGGAGCATGAAGATTGCAATTACGGGTTCGAGCGGGCTCATCGGAACCGCACTCAGGGAAGCCATCGTTGCTCGGGGTGATACACCAGTGCGCATTGTCCGCAGTGCGGCTGGTGAAGCAGATGTCCTCTGGGATATCAACGCCGGGACGATCGATAGCGACAAACTTGAGGGCGTCGACGCTGTGGTTCACCTCGCGGGCGAAGGTATCGGCGAGGCAAAGTGGTCTCCCGAACAGAAGAAAAAGATTCTCGAGAGCCGAACGCTGAGCACTGCGCTGCTCGCCGACACTCTCGCCGGTCTGCAATCGAAGCCGGACGTATTCGTCAGCGGCTCAGCAATGGGCATATATGGAGATCGCGGCGATACCAAGCTGACCGAACAAGCCGAACGGGGTCAGGGCTTCCTCACCGATGTCGTTGTGGCGTGGGAACAAGCAGCGCAACCTGCTATCGATGCTGGTATTCGCACCGCCATGATCCGAACCGGAGTCGTCTTGAGCCGGAAGGGCGGAGCGCTCAAAGAGCAACTCCCCTTCTTCAAAATGGGAATCGGCGGAAAGATCGGCGATGGTTCTCAGTACTGGTCTTGGGTCTCGATCGATGATCAGGTGGGAGCGATCTTGCACATCATCGACGGCGGCCTGTCGGGCCCGGTGAACGTGGTGGCGCCGAACCCGGTAACCAATGCAGAATTCACCTCTGCGCTCGGCAAGGCGCTGGGTCGACCGACCTTTCTGCCGACACCGAAGTTCGCTGTCGACCTTCGCCTCGGCAAGGAGGCAGCCGAAGCCATGCTGTTCTGGAGCACGCGGGTTGTGCCTGGAGCACTCACTGACTCTGGCTACGAGTTCAAACACCCGACTATCGACAAGGCATTCGAGGCCCTCCTATGAGCACAACCGGCATGATCGACATGGTGGCCCGACGCACCACCGCCTCACGGCGAATCGAGGCATCACCCGAGCAAATCTTCGACGTGTTGGCCGATCCGTCGAAGCACGCGTTGTTCGACGGATCGGACATGGTCAACAATTCAGCAGGAGGCAGCGCCGAACGCCTGACCCTCGGCTCAAAGTTCGCAATGAACATGACCTTCAAGGTGCTCCCCTATCGGATCGGCAACACCGTCGTCGAGTTCGACGAGAACCGCCTGATCGCCTGGGAACACTTCGGCAAACATCGCTGGCGCTACGAGCTCGAAGCGGTCGACAATGCCACGCTCGTCACCGAGACCTTCGACTGGTCGACGTCGCGCATTCCCAAAGCGATCGAGGTAGGCGGCTACCCAAAGGCCCACTTGGGCAACATCGAACGCACCTTGGAGCGTTTAGCCGAACTCGTCGAGAGCGAAGCTGCCACCGCAACCGACTAGGACGTCGACGACGGAGCAATTTCGCGGGTAGATGGAATGCTCCCGAGCGCCCAGCGAGTTATCCCCCCACCAGCGACAGGAGAACATCATGGCTACAGCAACATTCAACGGCAAGGTCATTGCGCAAAGTGACGACACCACCTTCGTCGAAGGCAACCACTACTTCCCCTTGGACTCGCTCGACAAGAGCGTCGTGACCGAAACCAGCCGTCAAACCTCGTGCCCATGGAAGGGCGCTGCCTCGTACTACACGCTCGATGTCGATGGTCAGGTCGCGGAGAACGCGGCGTGGTATTACCCCGACCCAAAGCCGGGCGCAGAAGATGTCGCGGGCCGCGTTGCGTTCTACGGGGTCGTCAACGTCACTGACTGAGTGACTGACTAAGAAATAGCGAGAGCTGACTCACCGCTACGTGAGCGAGCGAATCTCTCCGTCTGCGCCCTCGCCGGCAGCAGCTGCGACGGCGAGTTCGTCAGCCTTGTCGTTCCACTCGTTACCAGCGTGCCCCTTGACCCATCGGAAGGTCACGTCGCGTTCCTTGTAGAGCGCAATTAACGGCTTCCACAGATCTTGGTTGGCAACATCTTTCTTCTGACTATTACGCCATCCTCGGCGCTCCCAGCCGCGCCACCAGCCATCTTTGAAGCAGTTGACGACATAGGTGCTATCGCTCACGATCTCGAGCGGGCCCTCGAGGTTTCCAATGGCGTGCAGGACCGCCTGCACTTCCATCCGCTGATTCGTGGAGGGATCTTCAGCCCCTGAGGACCACACCTCGCCGGGGATGACCCAGCCCCAACCGCCCGGACCGGGATTTCCCTTACATGCCCCATCGGTGAACACCGAGCGACGGTCGGCAGTGGACGCACTCGAGGCGGCACCCTGATCACTCGGCGGTTCCTCCAACGGTGGCTGGTCCTCGAATTCAAAGGGGTCGATGTCGAACAAGCTCATGTGGCAACCACCCTAGGCAACTCCTCGGGCCTACCAACGACTGCTCGCGGCCCAATCACCGGATCACCTAGCAGGCCATCTATTGATGAGTCGGGCCACCGCCTGCTCGTTTTCATAGCGAATTCCTGCCGTTCAGTGCCGATTTCCTTACTTTGTCGAGAAAGATCGGCAAAACTTACCGCGCGCGCGACTTGCTTGAGAGAATAGGTATATATGCACGCGAACTTCTCCCAGCAGCTTCCAGATATCGACCCAGCCGAGACACAAGAGTGGCTTGAATCCCTTGACGCAGTCGCGGCTGGATCTGGAAAGCAGCGAGCCAGATTCATCATGTCGAAACTTATGGCTCGCTCCCAAGAGAGCCAGATCGGTACGCCCCCATCTGTATGGACCCCGTACCTCAATACGATCCCCGCTGAGGCCCAACCATTCTTCCCTGGCGACGAACACATCGAGCGCCGAATTCGCGCCTTCATCCGATGGAACGCTGCAGCCATGGTCGTGCGCGCAAATAAGGTCGCTGACGGCATTGGTGGCCACCTCAGTTCCTTTGCCTCCTCGGCCTCGCTATACGACGTTGGGTTCAACCATTTCTGGCGTGGCAAAGAGGATGGCCTCGCTGGCGATCACATCTACATGCAAGGTCACGCAGCCCCAGGTATCTATGCGCGCGCCTACCTCGAGGGTCGCTTTGACGAGTCGACGCTCGACAACTTCCGCATGGAGATCGGCGGCAACGGCCTGTCGTCCTATCCTCACCCACGCCTCATGCCTGGCTTCTGGGAATTCCCGACCGTGTCGATGGGACTTGGCCCAATCAACTCGATCTACCATGCACGTTTCGCTCGCTACCTGACGCAGCGCCGTATCGACGATGCATCGGAAGGAAAGATCTGGGCGTTTCTCGGCGACGGTGAAACCGACGAACCAGAGACCCTCGGCGCAATCTCGCTCGCTGGTCGCGCAAGCCTCGGAAACCTCATCTGGGTTGTCAACTGCAACCTGCAACGCCTCGACGGACCGGTCCGAGGCAACTCGAAGATCATCCAAGAGCTCGAAGGTAACTTCCGCGGTGCTGGCTGGAACGTCATCAAGGTCGTGTGGGGTTCCAAGTGGGATGATCTCCTCGCCCGCGACGTCGACGGTGTATTGCTCAACAAGATGAACGAAGTCGTCGATGGCGAGTTCCAGCGATACGCCGTCGAAGATGGTGCGTACATCCGTGAGCACTTCTTTGGACCCGACCCTCGCCTGCGCAAGCTCGTCGAGCACCTCTCCGACGAAGAGCTCACCAACCTTCCCCGCGGCGGACACGACTATCAGAAGTTGTACGCCGCCTACAAGGCTGCTGTCGAGGAAACCGACCGTCCAACGGTCATCCTCGCAAAGACCATTAAGGGCTGGACGCTCGGCGAGGGCTTCGAAGCTCGCAACAGCACCCACCAGATGAAGAAGATGAACAAGGACCAAATGCTGGAGATGCGGGCGCGCCTCTACCTCGAGGACGAGATTCCCGAGTCGGCGCTCGAAGATGGCGTACCTCCGTACTTCAGGCCAGCTCCCGACTCAGAAGAGGCGCAATATCTGCGTCAGCGGCGCACCCAACTGGGCGGTCCACTGCCGAGCCGTATCGTGCGAACCCGCCGCCCCCTCACCCTTCCCTCCGAGAGCATTTTCGACGACCTCGACAAGGGCTCGGGCGGTCGCGAAGTTTCGACCACAATGGCATTTACTGCAACGTTGCGGACAATGATGCGCGACGAGCAGTTTGGTGAGCGGGTAGTGCCGATCATCCCAGATGAGGCCCGCACGTTCGGCATGGACTCGATGTTCCGCGAGTTCGAGATCTACGCCCCGCACGGCCAACTGTATGAACCCGTCGATCACGAACTTCTGTTGTCCTACTCCGAGGACACCGACGGCCAGATACTCGAAGAGGGCATCACCGAAGCTGGCGCAATGTCGAGCTTCATCGCTGCGGCGACCAGCTATGCCAACTATGGCGTGCCGATGGTTCCGTTCTACACCTTCTACTCCATGTTCGGATTCCAACGTGTCGGCGACCTGATCTGGTCAGCTGCCGACTCACGGGCCCGCGGCTTCCTCATGGGTGCAACCGCTGGTCGAACGACCCTCATGGGCGAAGGTCTCCAGCACCAAGACGGACACAGCCTTGTGCTGGCGTCGACCGTCCCAGCGTGCGAAGCCTACGACCCCGCCTACGCCTACGAACTCGGCGCCCTCATCAAAGATGGGCTCCGCCGGATGTACGGACCTGTAGAAGATGGCGGCGGCGAGGACATCTTCTACTACCTGACCATCTACAACGAGAACTACGATATGCCCGCTCGACCAGACCATGTCTCTGATGAAGACATCGTCTCGGGCCTCTACCTGTGGAACCACGCTCCCGAGCGTGCACACAAGGCAGCGATCTTGTTTTCCGGATCGGCGCAAGGCGCGGCCCGAGAGGCGCAAGCCGAACTGGCCGAGCACTACGACGTTGGCGTCGAACTGTGGTCAGCAACGTCGTACAAGAAGCTTCGCGAGCAGGCGCTCGGCGTCGAGCGCACAAACCGCACGCGGGTCGATGGGCCACCGGCGCAGTCCGACGTCGCCCTCAAGCTCGGAAGTGTGGGCGGACCGATCATTGCGGTCACCGACTACATGAAGATGGTCCCCGATCAGATCGCTCGATGGGTACCAGGAAACTTCGTTGCGCTCGGAACCGACGGCTTTGGCAGGTCAGACACCCGCGAAGCGCTGCGGTCCTTTTTCGAGATCGACACGGCAAACGTCATCATCGCAACGCTGTCGGCGCTCGCCGACGAGGGCAAGATCGACCGGAGCGCGGTCGCCGATGCCATTGCTCGATACGGCGTCGACCCCGGCCGACCCGACCCCGCACACGCTCACTAACCCAAGCATCCATTCGGGCCACACCAACAGGCCATCTGGACGATCGGTGCGTTCAACGTTACCGTTCCCCTATGTATGGCTCTTTCAGTGGATAGCGCATCGGCGGGCTCCTCTACTGGCGTGGATGATATTCGTATCATTGAGGATGACGAAAACACACTTGGTTTCTCTTCGGCTCTTGCCAGAGTGAAACGCAATCGGGCGTGGTGGGCGCTGCCCATCGTTCCGTGGCTGTGGTACCTCGTCCGCTCCCTCTTCGCGTTCATGGACCAGGTCGCCGTCGCGCTGCCGGTTATCGTCCTTCTGTCAATCCTCGGTTCGCTCGCGGTTGCGGTGTTCGCCCGGTCTCTACCCTTCGTTGCACTCGCAGCATCGCTCGGGTTGTTCTTCGTCGTTGCTGTCCTCTTTCCCTTTCGTGGAACCAGCGGGCCAGCTCCGGTCGATTCGGTTCGGGTCGGCACGTTCAACGCGGGTCTCTACTGGTTCAGCGACAACGATCTCGGCTTCCTCGTCTTTGATCAAGAGCCCGACCTCATCGTTGGCGTTGAAATCGCCGAATCGCACGACACCGAACTCCGGTCGAGATTCACAAACGCCGTGACCGACGTGATCCCGGTCGAACGAATGCAGCAGAACGAGGCGGGGCTACAGCCTGAGGGAACGTCCTTTCGCCGAAACGGCCTACCCAGCATTGGGGTCTACTCCGATCTCGAGATGATCCAACTCGACGACCCGATCGCAGACGTGATCGAAGGCGGCTTGCCGGGCTTCCGTTTGCAGGTCACCACAGATTCGGGCGACATGATCGTGTACGCGCTGCACATTCCTCGTCCGCTCGGCGGTGACGGTCTGTTCGAGGTTTCCGCCGGGGAGCATGTGGCGATCGCTGACGCCATCGCCGATGCAGTCGCGGCCGAAACCTTGCCGACCATGGTCATTGGCGACCTCAACGCCGTCGATCGTGGCCAGGCCTACCGTGCGCTTACGAACACGCTGGTCGATGGGATCCGTCACGCCGATTCCGCCGGACCGACGACCGACCGTGCGTTCCCAGAATCGCTGCTCTACGCACGCGTTGACCATGTCTTGATGTCACCCGGATTGTGCACTGAAAACGCAGTCTCGGTCGACACGCTCTGGTCTGACCACCACCCGATACTCACCGACATCGGGCCGTGTAGTTAAAGCGGAGTTAAGCGCTCAGAGTGACGAATGGGAGATTCGCGATTCGCGAACTACTATTTGCATTGACCCGGAGGAGAACTCTCTCGTGATGTACGAAACAGGTTCCCAGGCGAAGGAAACGCCGGGACTCGAAGACTACCTAGCAGCGATTCGACAGCGGAAGCTGTTGATTATTATTTGTGCCGTCCTCGGCTTAGCCGCGGCGGTGCTCTTCACAAGCTCACAACAGCCCACGTTCGAGGCTGCAGCGAAGGTCCTTGTGAACCCCACCAACGTGGGAGCGATCGACGACCGGCTCGTCCCGCCAGAACTCGAACGTGAACGCGAAATCGTCGACTCCGAGGCGGTGGCCCGTCTCGTCGCCGAGGACCTCGGAATCACCACATCATCGCTCCTCTTGCTCCGCGACCTCGAGGTCGTCTTCGTCGCAGGCAGCGACACCCTCGAACTGCTCTATCAAAACGGCGATCCAGAAGAGGCTCAACGGGTCGTGAACTCATTCGCCGCGCAGTACGTCGCTCAGCGCATTGAGCAATCCACTGATCTCGATAATGCAGAGATTGACTCCGTCCAAGCCGAAGTCGATCGACTCCAAATCGACATCGATACGGTGCAAGCCGAGATCGATACCACCACCCAAGCCCAAGCTGCAGCAGCGGCCGCGCAGAACTCAGCCACTTCTACCTCGCTCTCCGCGTCGGCGACCGAACTCCGGACCGAACGAAACGCGTTGCGCAACACGCTCAACCAACAGCAGGCTGCACTTCAAAGCGCGACGATCGATCGCGATACCCGAACTGCTCCTGCAGAGGTGCTCGAGCGCGCAGCGGTCCCTACCTCTCCGATCGGGTTCTCTGACAACATTCTTCGAGCCGTCGGCTTGCTACTCGGGCTCGGCGGCGGCGTCGCTCTGGCCTTCGTCTTGCACCGACTCGATCGCACCGCCCGAGATTCGGCCGATGTCGAGCTCGCACTCGGCACCAGCGTGCTGGCATCCATCCCGTCCTTCGGCATGGCACACCGCAGTGGCTCGTCGGCGATCGTCATGCTCGCCGGTGGCCGTTCAGCCCGGGTGCAACGAGCACGAGAGGCGTTCCGACGCCTGCGTTCGTCGCTCCAATTCTTGGGCACGACCCGCGATGCCGACACCTTCCTCATCACCAGCGCCCGGCCGACCGAGGGCAAGTCGACCACGGTCGCCAACTTGGCCATCGCACTTGCACAGGGCGAAACACGCGTCTGCCTCGTCAACGCAGATATGCGTCGCCCAACCATCGAAAAAGTGCTCGGCATTTCTGGGCAGCAGCAGGGCCTCAGCGACTGGCTCGTCGACCAGAGCGTCACGAACATCATGGTGTCGGTTGAAGGAACTCCCGGCCTCGTCGTCGTTCCAGCCGGAAACCCGCCAGCGAACCCTGGTGAGCTGCTTGCGAGCGGCCGCATTGGAGACCTCATCTCCGAGCTCTCCAGCCAGTTCGACATCGTTCTCGTCGATGCTCCACCGGTCATCAACATCGCCGACGCTTCCACCATTGCACCGGTCGTCGACGGAACCATCGTCGTGGTCGACAGCAGCCGCACCGACACCGACACGCTGCTCAAGGTCCGAGCAGAGATCGACCGCTCCGGCGGCAAGGTCATGGGCGCAATCCTCAACCGCGACGACAGCGACTCGGGCCGAAGCGTGCTCCGCAAAGACCGTTACGCATACGAAAAGGTCGGCGCATCGAGAGCTACGAACTAGCTCGATTCGGCCTAACCTTTCATCATGTCCGCTGTCCCAATTACCGTCTCATCGGTTACCGCACCGCGAGCGACCGAACCGTTCGTTCGCGCTCCGGGGATGCCCGAACGAATTGTCGCCATCGGCATGCTGTTCGTTTTTGCGTTCGCACTGCCATTCGACTGGTTCGTCCGGGTGGGTGGGAGCTCCGCCGGCACTGTTCAAGGCGGTAGCCCGCTGACGACGCTGACGTTCCTCAGCTTCCTTGGTGTCGTCTGGTTAGCCTTCAACGGCAACTGGCATCTTCTCGCTGCCGCTGCCGCTCGCGAGCCCCTGCTCACTGCGCTTATCAGCATTGCGGGAATCTCCGTGCTGTGGTCGGTCAATTTCGTCGAAACCCTCTCGAGCGCTGTGGTCATGATGATCACCTTGTTGGTCGGCTTCTACTTCGCTGTTCGATACAGAATTAGCGAAGTGATCGCGATGGCATCGATCGCTATGGCCGTAGGCGTCGTCGCGAACTACGCATTCATCTTCGTCTTTCAAGATTTCGGCCTCGACACCATCAACGTTGGCACCGACGGCGGCGCAAAATGGAGTGGCGTCTTCGTCACAAAGAACGAACTCGGCCGCATTGCGTCGCTCAGCGCCATGATCTTTGCCTTCAACGCCGTACAACGGCGTAGTTTCTTCATCTGGCCAATGTGGACGCTCTTAGCGCTCGTACAGATCATCGCCAGCGATTCAGCAACTTCGCTCGGGGCATCAGCGGGTGTGATCGCCCTCGCTGGGGTCTTCCTCGGCTTCCGAGGCCGCAAGACGCTCTATGGCGCAACGGCCGTTGCGATGACCTCGGTCTTCACGGTGCTGACCGTCATTGCGGCCACAAACCTTACGGCAGCCACAGCGCTGGTGGGCAAAGACGGCACGTTCACCGGGCGACTCCCCCTCTGGCAGAACAGTTTCGAATTCGGTATCGCCGAACGACCGTGGCTCGGCTACGGCTGGATCGGGTTCTGGACCGACGAGGTGTCACGGTTCGAGGTTCTGGTGCGATCCAACTTTGCCGTGCCGCACGCTCACAACGCGTTTATCGATGCGTGGCTGTTCATCGGTCCAATCGGTGCAATCCTTCTGGCTGGCATCTACGGCCGAGGCCTTATCTGGGGAGCGCGCAACATCCGTGCGGTTTCGGGCGCTGTTGGGCTTTTCCCGATCCTCATGATTTCGTACGGATTTATCTTCTCCCTTACTGAAGTAGGCGTAATCCGACGTGATATTTCCCTCGTCCTCTTCGTCGTAGCCATCGTCCAGGCTGCCTCAAACAAAGGGCAAAAGAGGCCGTACATGGTTCGGACGGACCATGGTGAATCGCCCATTTAGTCCGGACGGTCATTCTCTTCCCGTTTAGCTCAACAAGTGGTATTTCGTTGTCGACTCACGAAATATCATGCAATATCGATCGCACCTCCTCGCCGCCGGCGCTCTCGTTGCCGGAATCGTCGTCGGCCTACTCTTCTTTCTTGCCACGCCTGGAGATACTTCCAGCGCCTTGGCAACCACGGAGAGCAAACTCGCCGCTGCCCAAACAGCCAGTGAAGAGGAGCCCCCCGTGGCTCTACCGTTCGCCGACGAGCCCGAGCTCCCAGAGACGAGCGCGCCCGACGCCGAAAACGAACCAGCCATCGAAAACGAACCCGACGTAGAAGACGAACCCGACGCGGACGACGAACCCGACGCGGACGACGAACCCGACGCGGACGACGAA
>CAZBTI010000050.1:0-1063 GCA_964494395.1 uncultured Acidimicrobiales bacterium
TGGGAAGCAACACTCGCTTCCGCTGATGGTCAGACCGTGCAATTGTGGATGTGGGGAGGCGACACCGTCCTCAACAGCTACATCGAAGACACCGTTGCCCCCATCGTTGCCGAACAAGGCGTAACCCTCGAACAAATCCGCATCGATGCAACCGCCGATGGCATCAACCAGATCGTCACCGAAGCCGAAGCCGGCACCGATGACGGCTCGGTCGACCTCATCTGGGTCAACGGAAGCAACTTCTCGCAAGGCAAGGACGCTGGCCTCTGGGCTCAAGATTGGGTGTCGGGCTTGCCCAACGCCTCTCTGCTCAACGCTGACGACCCGACCCTGTTCAACGACTTCGGTGTTCCAACCGACGGCCAAGAAGCTCCTTGGAGTCGCGCCGCCTTCACCTTTGCTGCAACCATCGAAGACGCTCCGACCAGCTTCGAAGAACTCGCCGACTGGGTAGCTGCAAACCCCGGTCGCTTCACGTATCCAGCTCCACCGGACTTCACCGGATCAGCGTTTGTACGTCAGGCCGTTCAGGCACTTGGCGAGGAAGAGGCCTTCGCCCTTCTTGCCGAGATGGAACCGAACCTGTGGAACGGTGGCGATCACCCCGTTGACGAAGCCGAGCTCAATACCTTGTTCGGTAACGGCGAGGTCGACATTGCCATGAGCTACAACCCGAACTTCGTTCAGGTGAACGTCGATCAGGGCATCTTTGCCGGTGAAACACGTCCGTACGTGTTCGAGAGCGGCACGCTCCAGAACGTGAGTTTCCTCGCGATGCCTGCCAACGCTGGTTCTTCTGCTGGTGCCCGCGTTGTTATGAACGCCATGCTCGGCACTGAGCTCCAAGCCGAGAAGCTCAACCAGGTCGGTGTTCCAGCTGTTGTCGATATTGGCGACGTAGCCGAAGCATCCGACCTTCGTCTCACCAATTTCGGTACACCGCTCGAAGAGTTGCCCGCCGATCAGGTTCCTGTGCTCGATGAGCGCTGGCGTGCCGAGGTACTGGGCTAGTCCCAGCGCAACACTGGGCTAGTCCCAGCGCAACACTGGGCTAGTCCCAGCG
>CAZBTI010000050.1:1163-21432 GCA_964494395.1 uncultured Acidimicrobiales bacterium
TAGTCCCAGCGCAACACTGGGCTAGTCCCAGCGCAACACTGGGCTAGTCCCAGCGCAACACTGGGCTAGTCCCAGCGGGGCTAGTCCCAGCGCAATAGCTAAGTTGGCGTCGTGCCCGATGACCAACTCACATCTTCCTCCGGCGTGTACCTCTGGTACGCAGCCTTTGGTTCGAACCTGTCGCGCGCTCGCTTTGAGAAATACCTGAAGGGAGGCTCGGCTGAGCTTGCCTCGCACTCGCTTGAACCCGGTGCGCGAGATGACAGCGACCCCATTGCTGAGACCACCATGACGGCTCACCATGAGCTCTATTTCGCATGGGAAGCCCAAAAGTGGGACGGGGGCGGCGTTGCTTTTCTTTCGCCGTCGCCGTCAGTTGCCACTACCACCTGTCGCCTCTACAAGATCACCATCGAACAGTTCGAAGACGTCCACGCCCAAGAAACGGGAATGAGCGAGCCCGCAGTGCTCGACGTTGACGAACTGGTAGCGAAAGGCTCGCTTCTTCAGTACGACCGACTTTACGGTCTTGCACTCCACCTGGGTACCCACGAAGATGGCCACCCCATAGTCACGCTTACTACCGAACGGACCGACCTCAAACCAAACTCCCCCTCGCTTGGTTATGCAACCACGATCGCCAAAGGTCTTTTAGAGTGCACAATGCTCACGCCCAGCCAAGTAGTCGATTACGTGATTGCCACGCGTGGCGTCGATGAACGGCTAGACCGCAGCGAACTACTGTCGGCAGCGTCGCACAGGCCAACCTGATCGAACCAACCTTCGACGAAACCAGACGACGTGTGAACAACGACCGACCAGCCAACACCACCGCCGTCTAGAATCAAGCAACAGCTCGACCGCTACGCAATAATTTTAGAAAGAACACACCATGTCAGAGACCACCAGTGAAGAAACCAATCAGTGCACGGCGACCGGTGACGGCGAAGTGATCGACCTCGTCATTATCGGCGGCGGCAGCGCAGGACTGATCGCAGCCAAAGGCGCCGGAAACGTGGGGGCATCGGTCGTGATGGTCGAACCAAACCCACCAGGTGGTGACTGCTTGTGGACTGGTTGTGTCCCAAGCAAGAGCATCCTGTCGGCAGCTCACGCAGCGCACGTGATGCGGACAGCCTCAAAGCACGGCATCAAGAACGTGGAGCCAGAGATCGACTTCACCGCCGTTATGGATTCGGTCCGAGGTTCTCAAGAGCACATCTCACATCACGATTCGGTCGAGACGCTCGAAACCTTCGGCGCCGAGGTCATCCCCGCTCGCGGTGAGTTCTGCGGCGACGGCCTGATCAAGGCGGGCGACCGGGTTATCAAATACCGAAAGGCCATGATCGCTACCGGTGCGACTCCCATCGTTCCTGGCATCCCCGGCCTTCGGGAATCCAGCCCTATCACCTCCGAGAACATCTGGGACCTGGAGTCTCTTCCCGAGCGCATGGTCGTGATTGGCGCAGGTGCAATTGGATGCGAGCTGGGCCAAGCCTTTGGTCGTCTCGGCTCGGAGATCACCCTCGTCGAGGCAGGGCCGCGAATTTTGCCATTTGTCGGTGAGAAGGTCGCAGAAGTAGTCGGCGCGCAGTTTCGTTCTGAAGGCATGACCGTTCTGGAAGGCTCAAAGGTCACCTCTGTCGAAGGCAGCACCACCGATGGCACGGCAGTCGTCGTGATCGATGACGAGACGCGTGTCCCATGCGATCAGATTCTGGTCGCCGTCGGCCGTGGAGCAAACACCGCGAACATGGGCCTTGAGACGGTCGGCGTCGAACTCGACGAACGAGGTCATGTCATCGTCGATGACATGTTGCAGAGCAGCAACTCGCACATCTACGCAGGCGGCGATGTCGTTGGAAAATCGCCGTTCACCCATACCGCTGGCCATCACGGCGCAGCTGTCGTGATGAACGCGTTGTTCAAGATCCCTCGCAAGTTCGATCACGACAACATTCCGTTTGCGATCTTCTGCGATCCTGAGGTGGCGAGCGTTGGAAAGATCGAGGGCGCAGATCTCGAACAGCACCACTTCGATTACGACCAGCTCGACCGTGCGGTCACCAGTGGCGAGCCCGAAGGTTTCATCGACCTCTTTACCGAAAAGGGAAAGATCGTCGGTGCGACCGTCGTTGGGCCATCGGCTGGGGAAACCATCAACGAGCTCACCGCCCGAGTGAACGATGGCGCCAAGCTGCGCACCGTTGCCTCGATGATCCGTCCATATCCGACCTATGGCGAGGCGATTGCGAAGGCCGCAAACGTGACGCTCAGCGAGGAGTTCTTCAACGACCGCAACAAGTTGGTCGCTGGGAAGGTCTTGGCCTTCCTTGGAAAGTTCGACTCAGCTGGCGATTAGCTGCTTTGTGAGGCGAGCTATTGGCCGAGACGGGCTCGGCGCATCAATTCAGCGCGCATATCGGTGAGGCTGAGTTCGCTCAGACCAATAACGATGAACGAGAAGCGCTGAATGATGCTGATGCCGACAATCGCTGCCCATATCCACAGGAGCGGCACCGTGAAGCCGGGGAAGGCCAAGATGATCGACATCGCAAGAATCGTCTCGAACCCCTCGGCGAGCCCCGCAGGGAAGTTCAGGCTGCGCTCGTCGCCCTCGTGATCAGTGCCTTTGTCCGACAGTGTCTTTTCGGCGACCAAACTCGACCATGCAAGAAACGACGCGCCGTTGAGGTAGTAGCCGAGAAAGACGACCAACGCAGCGACACGAGCCTCCGGCACGGCTAAACCAATCGCGGCCACCATGCCGCCATAGATCGCAAAATCGGCCATGATATCGAGGAACCCACCGAGCCTTGTCGGGCCCACACGCCGGGCTACCGAACCATCCAGTCCATCGATGAACCGATTCATGAGCCACAGCCCAAGCGCCAACCACCAATTGCCGGCCACAATCGCCACGCAAGATGCCACGCCGACGCCGAAGCCGATTCCCGTAAGTACGTTTGGGCTTACGCCACGCATCGCCATTGCTTCAGCAATGCGATCCAGTGGGTGGTGTAGGCGTTGACGAATCGACGCATCAAACATGAGCGGTCCTTAGTGGGCTTACTCCCAGCGGTTCTTTTGGTCGGTGGTTTGAGCGTTGCTGCTCTGGTGGGAGTGGTATCGGCATCGCTTCGTCCTAATGCGATCCTTAATGGAGCGTACGGTACAGATGCATGGACCCGCCTATTCAACGACCCCAACTTTGTCGAAGCGTTAATCTTCACAATTCGGGCTGCGGCAATCTCTACGGTCCTTTCGGTAGCGATTTCCGTGCCTTTAGCGTTCGCGCTGCGGCGCCACACTGGCATCTCTCGAGCCCTCGTGGGCGCGCCGATCCCTATCCCACATTTAGTGACGGCATCTCTTGTCGTTTTGTGGCTGGGCCCCGGTGGGCTCCTGGACCGGGTGTTCTTCACATTGCCGATCGTGCGCGACTCGTTCGGAATCGGCGTCATCCTCGTCTACATCCTGAAGGAGGTTCCGTTCCTCACGATGTTGATCCTCGCCGCGCTCGGCGAAGAAGATGAATCTCGAGAAGAGGCAGCGAGGACCCTGTCGCCAAGTCGCTGGGCCCGTTGGAAGAGCGTGCTCCTGCCCCAACTCCACCGACCGCTCACCCTCGGTTCGCTCGTCGTCGCCGCATTCGTGATCGGGAGCACCGAAGTCCCTTTGGTCGTCGGACCGCTCACGCCTGAGGTGCTCACGACGTACTCGATCACGATCATTCGAATTCGCGGGCCGATCGCTCGCGCAGACGCAGCGGCGGGTCTTGTCGTGAGCTCGGTGCTCGTCATTGCGCTCGCGATCGTGATGATTTGGTTCGCTATGCGAACCCGTGCGAGGAAACCAACATGAGTAGCCGCGTATCTCGCGCCGCTTCGTCACCGATCACGCCGCGCATCCTCATCTGGTCGATGATCACCCTCCTGATCGGTCCGTTTGCCTTGCTTCCAATTCGAGCGTTCGCCGACGAGTGGCGAGCGCCCAACATCATCCCCCAGCGCTTTGGCCTCCGCGGTATCACCCGGGTACTCGAGGACGGGCTGCTGGTCGAAGCCGTCGGCAATTCGATAGTCGTGGGCATTTTCGCCGCCGGTATCGGTGTGGTCTTCGGGTGGCCCGCCGCCCGCTCGCTGGCGACACACAACACCACTCGCATCGCGTGGCTCGCAATACTGCTGCCTCTTCTATTGCCGCCTCTCGTCATTGGTGAGGGCTTGCGCGTGTGGTTTCTACGAATCGGTCTTTCCGACTCGTTGGCTGGACTGGTGCTTGCTCACCTCGTGTTTGTCATGCCGTACTGCATCATGATTCTCACCCCTGGATTCACTCCAGAGCTTCTTCGTCGTGAATCTGCAGCCATGGTGCTCACCGGCGACCTCCGGCAGCGCTTCGTATCGGTGACCCTCCCCGCTGTTCGCAGACAGGTCGCATTGGCACTGGCACTCGGCTTCACCATCTCGTGGGCGCAGTACGGCACCAGCCTTGGCGTTGGAGCCGGCGTTCCGATGCTTCCCCTGCTGCTGGTTCCACTCGTCCGCTCAGATCCGCAGGTCGCTGCGGTGCTCGACATCATCTTTATCGCACCGCCGTTGGTCGCTCTTGCGTTGTCGCAGAAGCAGCGCAGCAACCAGGGCGCTCTGCCCCTCTAACCCGTCGAAATTGTCGCTACGGAGTCTGCGGATTGTTCTGCGCGGCGCGGCGGGTCTTCATGAATCGACGGGCGAAGAGCGTGCTACCGACGATCACCAGCACCAAGACGATGGATGCGACGATGAACGGAGTTCCGGTCATGTCGTTCGAGTTCGCCGCAACGAATGTGGATAGCGCCGTTCCTGGCGCGATTCCGATGGCGGAGGCGAGGATGTACCGACTCGTGCGAACCGACGTAAGGCCCGCGGCGTAGTTGAGGCCGTTGAATGGCACGACCGGCATGAGACGCAGGATCAGAATCGAAACGAAGTCGTTGTCCATCAGCCAGTCGTCGATCGACGTCAACCGATCGCCAAGCAGTTCGTTCATACCTTCTTTGCCGACCAGTCTGGACACGAAGAACGCAATGGTTGCCCCGATCAGCGCCGCAACGACCGCAACGGGAAAGCCGACGGCAAAACCGAGGACCGCTCCTGAGGTGAAGGTCCCCAATGTTCCAGGCACCATCAGCACTACGCCAGCGATGTATAAGCCCATAAAGGCGGCGATACCGAGGCGGCTGTCCGCCGCGCTTTCGAGCAAGTCTCCAAGGCCGTCTGTCCCAACGACGAGAACGGTGACCGCGGCACCAACCACGACGATCGTGAGTACGATCAGACGAAGTAGTGCAAGTGAAATTTGCGGACGTCTCATAGGCTCTGCATTCCAAGGGAATGGTAGGGCACGACAGAGGCATTCCCCTTCACCATGTAGATGAACCCGAAAGATCTTTCCCCATGAGCCTTCAGTCGAGGTTTCGTAATTTCGAGGAACGCACCCGCCCAGTCGACCCCGACGCAGCTGCGGCACTCGCCCGCCGTTGGGAAACGCTGCCCGAGCGGAACCGTGTTCCCGGGCAAATGCTCGGTCGAAAGACGACCGGGTGTGAAGCCACCCACGGCGTGTTTCCAAAGTGCAACTTTTCGTGCAAGCCGTGCTACCACTCCGCCGACGCCAACAAAGTACGAGTCGACGGCCCACACACACTCAAGCACGTGAAGCGCCAGATGAAGTACCTGTCATCCCAACGCGGGTGGGGCACGTACACCCAGTTGATCGGCGGCGAGGTCAGCCTGCTCGAGCCTGAGGATCACGCCGCCGCCATCGCCACGATGCGCGCTCACGGTCGCATCCCAATGAGCTTCACCCACGGTGATTTCGACTACGACTACCTCCGTGCGATCGCCCTCGATGAGAATGGCGAACCGCGTTTCCCTCATCTGTCGTTCGCTGCACACTTCGACACGACGATGGTCGGTCGTAAGGGCATCAAGAAGCCGCAGTCTGAACAAGAGCTTCACGAGTACCGCGAGCGCTTCTGCGACATGTTCAATCGACTTGAGGACGAGTACGGAATTACCCACTACCTCGCCCACAACATGACCGTCACCCCGCAGAACCTCGACGACGTAGCCGACATTGTGTCGACGTGTCACTCGCAGGGATGGCGCATGTTCTCGTTCCAACCGGCCGCATACATCGGCAACGAATCACGCTGGGCCGATGGCTATCGCGAGCTCACATCCGACGCTGTCTGGGGCGAAGTCGAACGCGGTGCCGGAACAACCCTTGGGTACAACGCCATGCAGGTGGGCGACACCCGCTGCAACCGGGTCACGTGGGGTGCATACCTCGGTGACCGCTACGTGCCTCTCCTCGATGACGACGATCCACTCGACCACCAGATGGTGGCGAATTGGTACGACGCGTTTCCCGGCAACTTCATCCTGCGTGAACGTGGTGAATCGGCGGCTCGAATCCTCCGGTGCTTGGCCTCGAAGCCGGCCATCGTGCCCGAGATTGCTCGGTTTGCCAAACGCTTCGCCGAACGCGGCGGCGGCGTGAAGCAGCGCTGGTGGGAAGCATCGGCGACCACCTTCGTGATGCACCAATTCATCGACGCAGCAGATACGGCAGCCGGCTGGGAACATATCCAGAACGGCACTCGGGCGACCGATGATCGGATCCTAGAGGCTCAGGAACGCCTCGAAGCCTGCGCCTACACGATGGGACATCCCGACACCGACCAGCTGATTCCGGCTTGTGTGCAACACGGGATTCTCGATCCGCTCGAGAACCGGGAACTCGCAACGCTGCTCCCACTGCCTC
This sequence comes from uncultured Acidimicrobiales bacterium, assembly GCA_964494395.1. Classification (GTDB taxonomy): domain Bacteria; phylum Actinomycetota; class Acidimicrobiia; order Acidimicrobiales; family SHLQ01; genus SHLQ01. Next base: position 7,977 of record CAZBTI010000050.1, read on the forward strand.
GATCGAAATCCGAGTCAAAGAAGTCGATGCCCGCTACAGCGAACCAGTGACCTCGCACGAGGTCATTGAAGCCGGACGATCATCGAACTGACAAACATCTCGGGCTGCGCCTCCGTGGACCACGTCTCCTCCACCGGTGACGATCACATCGGCTCCCCGGCCACCACCCACGTTGTCGACGCTGCCGCCACCCTCGAGTAGGTCCTCACCGTCACCGCCGCGAATCACATCGCTGCCATCGAAGCCGGTGACCGCGTCGTCGCCGGGACCGCCGTTGATTTTATCTGCATGGTTGGAGCCAAAGATGACATCGTCTCCGCCGCCGCCAAAGAACTTTCCTCCTCCGACCGAGTCGTTTCGTTCGTCCGCTGCAGTTCCATTCGCAGCGATGATCGTGTCGTTTCCCCGGGCACCGAAGATGACATCGACGCCGTCGCCGCCAACGAGGCGGTCCGCTCCCGGTCCACCGCAGATGAGATCGTTGCCCTCCAACCCAAAGATGACGTCGTTTCCTTCAAGCCCGGCGATGACGTCGCGACCAGGTGTGCCCAGAAGTACGTCAGCGCCGGAGGTTCCGACGATGGTTGCTGTTTCATCTGAACAACTGGCGGTGTCTCGTTCGCTAGGCAACCTGTTGGTGGAAACGACGTGGTCGGTGTCATTTGGGCCGGATGCGTCGAAGCGGATGCCGTCAATGATCATCCCCGATCGAGGCAAATCGAGGTGTAGGTGCGGGCCGGTTGAGTCCTGAGCGCAGTTATCACCATCGCTGCTCTGGAGCGTGTACGGGTAGAGCCGTCCAACGAGAGCGCCACGCTGGATGCGACTCCACTCATTGGTGATCCGCGCAGGAATCGTCGCCTGATCGAGGTGGGCGTAGTAGATGTCTCCCGCGTACCCATCTGCCTGAAACTGCACCACTGCAGAACCGTGGCGGTCAACACAGGCAAGCCGGACGCGACCGTGTCCCATAGACAGGATCGCGGAGTTGGGGGTCCGCTCAATGTCGGTGAAGTCGAACGCGATCTCCCCGATCGAAGGATGAAGGCGGTTGCCCTCGTAGGTCTCGTCCGCCTGAATCTCAAGAACTCCCGCGGAGAACGGCAACAACAATTCTTGGACTTGCCCCTGTGCTGCCAGCGGCGAAATTGAGAGGAGCGAAGTAAGGATTGCGACGACCAAAATGACGAATGAAAAGGTTCGTGTTCGCAAGACAGGAACTCCGGAGCGGTCGTGAGCGAACCACATACTGGTCGTTTAGGTTTCACACGCCAAGCCGTGTGGCGATAAATCGAAGAAAGTTGAGCGAACCGATCTTTTTCGACGGCTAACTACGTGATGTAGGCACTCCTGAGCCACAGTTGCGTTGTGGATCACCGGTTCGAAGAGTTTGATCGGAAGCAATGGGCGGCGCTCCGGTCTTCCACTCCAATGACTCTCGCGTCGAGCGATATCGATCGCCTTCGAGGCATCAACGAGCACCTCGACCTTGACGAGGTCGAAGAGGTCTACCTGCCACTGTCACGGTTATTGAACCTGCACATCACCAAAACCCAACAGCTCGCCGCAGTCGCCGACACCTTTCTCGGCACCGATCCCGCCCCGGTTCCATACATCATCGGCATCGGCGGCAGCGTTGCAGTGGGCAAGAGCACCACGGCTCGCGTTCTCCAATCACTGCTCTCGAACTGGGATGATCATCCACGTGTAGGTCTACTCACGACCGACGGCTACCTCTACCCCAATGCCGAGCTTCAGAGACGCGGATTGATGGATCGGAAAGGCTTTCCCGAAAGCTACGACACCTCCGCACTCATCAGTGCGCTTCGTGCAGTGAAGTCGGGACAACCCGTCGTCGAAACGCCGACGTACTCCCACCTCGAGTACGACATTGTTCCTGGTGAAACCTACGAGGTTCGTCAACCCGATGTCCTCATCGTCGAGGGCCTCAACGTGCTCCAGGGAAATCCCACGTCGTCGAACCTCTTCGTCTCAGACTTTTTCGACTTCTCGATCTACGTCGATGCGGACGAAACATTGATCAAACAGTGGTACATCGATCGTTTCTTGGCCTTCCGCGAATCGTTCTTCGCGAACCCGCTTTCGTACTTCCGGAACTACGCAAGCCTCGATACTGAGGAGGCAACGACGACCGCAGTGAGCATCTGGGAGTCGATCAACGCCCCAAATCTCCGGTCGAACATCGCTCCCACGAAGCACCGTGCCAGCTGCATTCTGTCAAAAGGCGATCGACATCAAGTCACGAGCGTGTCGATTCAGAAATAGCGATCGTTTCACTAGCGACGGTGAGCTGGCAGCCCCATGAGGGTATTTGTTAGCCAGAGCTCTTCACTCGGATTTCGCCCGAGCGCCGACAACGCGTCACGGAGTCGCGCGAACAATTCGGGGTTTGCACCGCCTGAGCCGTCGAGCAGAGTTTCGCGATATCGATGGGCAAGGGTGGACAGGCCCATCTTCCATTCATCGTGACGATGCAGTCGCACCTCACGCTTGTGCCTATCGCCCATGGCCTTTCGGCCAGAGCCGCGAGCTCCGGTGAGCTCTTCAGCCTCGTCCATGGCCTCGGTTTCGGACACGTGTTTCTCATCGAGCGGACGTTGAGCGTCATCGACGACTGCGATGAGTTCCTTCACGATGTCGGTGACCGTGTAGCCGGTCCCATCGAGCCGGGTGGGTATCGACCACCAGAGGTTACGCCGTTCGACAAAGGCGGTGTCGGTGAGGAGGAGCTCGGCACGGTTTACATCCCCGCCCGCCCCTCGGGCTGTCGCGATGGCCCGCTCTTCACCAATGCCGCGTTCGATGAGCGCCGCCGAGATCGTCGCCTCCGACACCGCCGGAAACTCGATGTTCACCGAGCGCGACGCAATCGTGATGTGCCCGTCCGGTACCTGTTCGGTGAGCAGGATAAACATCGTGGACTCGGGCGGTTCTTCGATCGTCTTGAGCAGATTGGCTGCCACCTGCGGACTGGCGTCATGGAAACGATCGAGGATGAGCACTTTTTGCCCAGCCTCGGACGGGGATCTCGATGCCTCGACGGTGATCGCCTCGGCATCGTCCATGAGGTAGTTCGGACCCAGCGGCTCGAAGATCGGAGCATCGGGGTGCTCACCGCGCACGGTGAGTGTTCGATTTCGGTCGCGGTCCTCGGGGGCGCCGACCAACTCGCCCGCCATTCGCAATGCGGCCCGTCGCTTTCCCGAGCCACGAGGTCCCACGAAGAGGTACGCGTGTACGGGGTTGGTGATCGCTCCCCGAAGCTGAGCAACAGCGCGGTCCTGGCCAATGACGTCGTCGAACGGGTCCACCGAAGTTTCTGCGTCTGTCGTCACTGCGACCCAAGTCGGTCAGCGACGGCAGTTCGTACACGCTCGGCAACCTCATCGATGTCCCCGTTGGCGTCGACCACAACCCAGCGGTCTGGCGAGGCTGCGGCTAACACACGATACGTCTCGACAACTTGGCGACCAAGGTCGGCGCCGGCTTCCTCGATTCGATCGAGTTCGGTGCCCAAGCGATTGCGCGCTGCATCTGGGTCAACATCGAGCAGCACGGTGAGATCTGGAGCCAGACCATTCGTTGCAAACTCGTTGAGTTCGGAAATGACCTCGATCCCAAGACCCCGGCCGACCCCTTGGTACGCGAGCGATGAGGCGACGAAACGGTCGGAAATCACGTCCCGTCCTTCCAGGAGGTCAGGGAGGATCCGTTCTTCGACGTGTTGGGCACGCGCTGCAGCCATGAGGAGAGCTTCGGTTCGGCTCGTCAACTCGTGATGCGATGGGTCGAGAACGAGTTCTCGGATCTTGCTACCGATGGAGGTACCTCCGGGTTCGCGCGTCAGTACTGCGTCGAGCGAATCGGCCAAACGGGCAGCCTGTGTGGACTTTCCCGATCCGTCGCCCCCCTCGAAAGCAATAAATCGCCCCCGCTTCTGTGGAAAGTCTGAAGAGGTCATCGAAAGCTGAGGCTATCGGTAGGTACGTCTGAGAGGTACGATTGTGGGTATGTCCATCGATTCAGCGGGTCGCGAAGAGGCCGACGTCTCTTTTCCTGTCGATGTCGCGGACGCCGAATCGACAGCACGTGATTTCGACCTCATCGGTGGACTCGTCCGACGAGCCATGGTGCTCGCGACTATCGCAATTGCACTTTCGTTCTTTGCGCCGCAGCTCTTTGACCGGTTACTCGAGGTACTGAGCAGCGCAGAGCGACTTCGCAACATTGAAGCTCGCTGGTTCGCTGCGATGATCGCCGCAGAGGTTGCAAGCTTCGCCAGCCTCTGGTGGCTCATCAAAATTCTCCTGCCGAAGACGTCGTGGTTCGTCGCTGCGACAAGCCAACTGACCTCAAACTCGATCAGTAGGGTCGTCCCCGGTGGAGGTGGCGCGGCCGCTGGTGGCGCAGCGCTCTACAAGATGTTGTCGGTCAGCGGCACACATCCCACCCAAGCCGCGGGCGCCTTGGCCGCAACGTCGGTCCTCTCTACCGCTGCCCTTGCGGCGATCCCCGGCGTCGGTTTTGCCATCGCCCTATTCGGAGCTCCGATCCCAGAGGGCATATCCCCCATCGCTATCGCGTCAGCCGTGATGTGTGTTCTCGTCCTCGGCGTGGGATACGTCGCGATTCGCTACACCCGCCCATTGCTCGTCGTTGGATCGATCGTCGACCGCATCCTCGACATGGCCGGCCGAATCTTCCGCAAGGACTGGGGCGTTCAACCATCGACGCTCGTGACCGAGCGTGACCGCTTGGCGAAACTGTTAGGAAAGCGCTGGCCGCAGGCCACAGCGGCGAGCGCACTGAACTGGACCTTCGATTACCTGGTTCTCGTGTTTGCGTTATACGCCGTCGGAGCCGAACCTCGACTCAGCCTCGTGATGGTTGCATATGCTTCGGGCGCCGTCCTCTCGATGATCTCCATTACCCCAGGGGGCTTTGGCTTCGTCGAGGTTGGACTCACCGGTGTTCTCACGCTTTCAGGAATCCCGAGCGACGCAGCAGCCGTTGCGGTACTGGCCTACCGGGGAGTATCGCTGTGGTTCCCCATTGCAAGCGGGCTTTTTGCTTGGCTGGCATTCCGGACTCGCTTCTCTCGAGTCGCCGAGATTGCGTAGACACGCGTTCGCCGCTTCGATGTAGCGCAACCGCAGCTACGTTCCGATGAAGCCAAGCAAGCGAAGGGCTACCGCTACGACAACGATGAACGTGACAACGTATACCGCAAGTCGGTGCCAAGGCAGCCCGGTTGATGGCGACAGCGCGGTGGACGGCGGTTCGGTCTCAGGAACGAGCGCTCGCAGTTCGTCGTGGTTTGCTTGATTGATCGGGTCAAGTCGCTCAAACGGATACGCGGCGGTCTGATTCTGCTTGAAGGCTTCCACGTCGAACGCTTCTGCCACGGGCACATCAGCCGATGACTCCGCTTCCTCGAGCGCCTCGGTCTCGCCTTCGTCAATACCGGGTTCTTCAGTCCCGCCGACCGGAGCAGCCGCGAACACTTGATGGGCGTCAAAGCCAGAGGCATTTTCTCCGGACCGTTCCGCTTCGATGACTGATTTTGCCTTGGCAGGTTCAGGTGGCAGATCTTCGAGGTGGGCGAAGTAGTCGATCTTCTCGGGCACTGCTTCGGTCGGCGGCTCGGTGTTCTCGACCATCCCCACCGTAGGTTGCACCGCTTCGGGCGCTCCCGCATTAGTAACTGGCGCCGGCACCACGGGAATACTCGGTTCAGAATCGGGAACTGTTGCTGATTCGTTCGGTACCAGGCGAAGGTCAGGGCGCTCGAAACTGGACGCATCGTCGATCGAAGGAGTTGCCGCGGGAGATCCTGGAAGTTCCGGCACGCCAGAGAGACCCGGAGCGGGCTCAGGCGCGTCGTTGTGAAGCGGATCTTGCATACTGATTAAATCGGCGACAAGCCGTAGCCATGAAGCCATATTCATGGGTCGAATGACCCCGTTGGCAACGCCTATTCGTTGATTTCGTTGGAGTCTTCGTCAGATGAGGCGGGCTCTGCGGCCTTCTTTGCCGCAGCCTTTTTCTTGGCAGGAGCCTTCTTCTTTGCCGCAGCTTTCTTTTTCGCGGGAGCCTTCTTCTTCGCTGCTGCCTTCTTTTTCTTCTTGGCAGGAGCCTTCTTCTTTTTCTTCTTCTTCTTGGCCGGCCCAGCTGCTCGACGAATCGCCAATAGTTCCGATGCACGCTCGACGGTCAGCTCTTCAACCGTGTCGCCTTTGCGAAGCGAAGCGTTGGTCTCGCCATCGGTCACGTACGGACCGAATCGTCCGTCTTTGACCACCATGTCCAACTCGGTCTCAGGGTCTTTACCCATGTCGCGAAGCGGCGGTTTGACTACCTGGCCACGACGGGTCTTTGGCTGCGAGAGGATCTTGAGGCATTCCTCGAGCGTGATATCGAAGAGTTGCTGCTCAGATTCGAGCGAACGTGAGTCCTTTTCCTTCTTCAGGTACGGGCCGTAGCGGCCGTTTTGGACAGTGATCTCGACGTTGTCAGCCGGATCGACACCGACGACTCGGGGCAACGAGAGGAGCTTGAGCGCTTCCTCGAGCGTGATCGTCTCCGGGGTCATGCCGGTGAGCAATGAACCGCGCTTTGGCTTGTCTTCGCCATCGACCATCTCGCCCAGTTGCACGTATGCGCCAAAGCGGCCGTTGAGAACATAGACGGGCATGCCGGTCTCGGGGTCATCGCCGAGCGAGACCGGACCTTTTGCGGCCTCGTCGATGTAGTGGACGGCCTTGTCGACGGTGAGTTCGTCCGGTGGGATGTCATCGGGGATAGAAGCGGTGTCGCTCTCGCCACGCTGCACGTACGGTCCGTACTTGCCGACGCGGGCGACGACCATCTCGCCGTCTTGGGTAACGCCGAGCGGAATCGAGTTGACGGCGCGAGCGTCGATCTCGCCGAGGCGCTCGTCGACTTTGTGCTTCAGACCTTCGATCTCCTCGTTGCCGAAGTAGAACTTGCTGAGCCACGGGATTGCTTCACCGGTGCCGCCAGCGATGGAGTCGAGGTCCTCTTCCATGCGGCGGGTGTAGGAGTAGTCGACGAGGTCAGGGAAATGCTGCTCGAGCAGTCCCACGACCGAGAAGGCCTTGAACGACGGGATGAGAGCCGAACCCTTCTTCCAGACGTACTCGCGGTTCTGGATCGTGCCCATGATCGACGCGTACGTCGACGGACGACCGATTTCGAGCTCTGCCAGCTTTTTGACGAGGGATGCCTCGGTGTAACGGGCGGGAGGCTGCGTCTCGTGTCCATCTGCGCTGAGTGAATCGGAGTCGACCGAATCGCCGACAGCGAGGGGTGGCAGTTGCTTGCTCTCGGACTCATCCTTTTCGCCGTCGGTGTCTTCGATGTAGGCCCGACGGAAACCTTGGTGATCGATGATCGTGCCACTCGCGGAGAAGGCAACATCGCCGCCGGTGCTCGTCGTAGCGCCAACCCGAACAGAGACGGTCTCGCCGGTGGCGTCGGTCATCTGGGAGGCAATGGTGCGCTTCCAAATGAGTTCGTACACGCGAGCTTCTGACTTTGGAACCTGTTTGGCGACCTCTGCTGGAGATTCGAATTTCTCGCCAGCCGGACGAATGGCTTCGTGAGCTTCCTGGGCATTCTTCGACTTCGTCGTGTAGGTCCGGGCTTCGGCGGGAAGGAATTCCTCGCCGTACTCGGTCTTGACGACGCTGCGAGCGGCGTCGATGGCCGTCTGACTGAGCGTCGTCGAGTCGGTACGCATGTACGTGATGAGGCCCTTTTCGTAGAGCGCCTGCGCTCCACGCATAGCCATAGACGAACTCATGTTCAGCTTGCGGCCGGCTTCCTGCTGGAAGGTCGACGTCATAAAGGGCGGCGACGGACGACGGCGGTAGGGCTTTGGTTCGACCGAACGAATCGAGAAGTCAGCAGATTTCAGCGAGTCGACGAGTGTCGTTGCTCCGGCTTCGTCGAGCACGACCGCATCGGTCTTGGAGAGCGCTCCGGTCTCATCGAAGTCACGGCCAGACGCAACGCGCTTGCCGTCGAGTTCGAGGAGCTTGGCAGCGAACGTCGAGGGGGCACCATTCGATGCTCCCTGCTTCGCAAACGTTGCTTCGAGGTCCCAATAGCTTGCGCGAATGAACGCCATGCGTTCGCGTTCACGCTCGACGACGATGCGGGTTGCAACACTCTGCACACGACCGGCGCTGAGCTTGGGCATGACCTTTTTCCAAAGCACCGGTGACACTTCGTAGCCATAGAGGCGATCGAGCATGCGGCGAGCTTCCTGCGCATCGACGAGGTGACGATCGAGCTCGCGCGGAGATTCGAGTGCGCTGAGAATCGCCTTCTTGGTGATCTCGTGGAACACCATTCGCTTGACCGGAACCTTCGGGTTCAGGACCTCGAGAAGATGCCATGCAATGGCTTCACCCTCGCGATCCTCATCGGTTGCGAGATAGAGCTCGTCACTGTCTTGCAAGAGTGACTTCAGCTTTTTGATCTGGTCCTTCTTGTCTGGAGAGACGACGTAGAGCGGCTTAAAGTCGTTCTCGACATCGATGCCCATCCGAGACCATTTCTCGGCCTTGTAGGCAGCGGGAACGTCGGCGGCGTTTCGTGGAAGGTCGCGAATGTGACCAATGGAGGACTCGACAAGGAAGTCATCTCCTAGGTATTCGGCGATCTTTTTGGCTTTGGCAGGGCTCTCGACAATGACGAGTGCGGGCATTTAGGAAACCTCTAGCGGTATTTGGGGAGCCGATTCCACCTCGGCATCAGGAATGTCCTCCGACGACTTGGTAGATCGAGACAGTAACCACAAACCAACAGTCGACGCGATGAAGGACGCCGCAAGGATACCTATTCGAGCCTGAGTATCAAGCGCCTCTTGTCCAGGTTGGTCAAATGCCAAGCCCGTGATGAAGAGAGAAACGGTAAATCCAATGCCTGCGAGCATGCCAACAGCAACCACTTGCGACCACGTGATTCCCTGAGGAAGTACACAGACCCGGCTTTTCACCGCAATGAAGGTAAAGACCGTAACGCCGATGGTCTTTCCGCCGAGCAAGCCAAAGATCACGCCAAGTGTCACCGTCGAGGTACTGGCATCGGCGATCGTCTCGCCGGACAAGCTAATGCCAGCGTTCGCGAGCGCGAACAGCGGCAGGATGAGGAAACTTGAGAATGGATGGAGCAGATTCTCAAGCCGCTCGGCGACCGAGACCGTCTCACGCACATACAGATTGGCGCGACGGGTACCTGCGGCGCTCACGTCTTCGGGATCTATGACGGTTCCGACGACTTCGTGCGTCTTCACCTTGGTTTGAAGAGGCCTCGCCGGCGTCAGCAGTCCAAGCGCCACGCCGGCCACGGTTGCATGCACGCCAGACTCGAGCACCGCGTACCAAACAACTACGCCGATGATGGCATAGATCGGTGTGTACCAAATCTTTGCTCGTTGCATGATGTAAATAAGCACGAGCAAGATCACTGCGGTCGTGGCCCATGGCACGTTGATCGACTCGGTGTAGAAGATCGCAATGACGGCGATTGCACCGATGTCGTCGACGATGGCCAGTGCGAGGAGAAACAGCTTGAGCTGCGCCGAGACCCGGTTGCCAAGCAGCGACATGATGCCAAGCGCAAAGGCAATATCGGTCGCTACAGGGATGCCAGCTCCACGAACCTCAGGGCTTCCCGGGTTCAAGATGAAGAAGAACAGCGCGGGAAGCAGCATGCCGCCAACCGCGGCGATGGTTGGTAGCGCGGCCGCCCGCAGCGAGCTGAGCTCGCCTGTAACAAGTTCGCGCTTAATCTCGAGGCCGACGACGAAGAAGAAGATGACGATCAGGCCGTCATTTATGAGGTGTTCTATGGACTCATCGAGAACTTCGAAGGAGCCGAAGCCAATCTCGAGGTGAATGTCGAGAATGTCGTGATAGATGTCGGCCAGCGGCGAGTTAGCCAAGATGAGCGCGACGATGGTTGCTACGACGAGCACGATGCCACCAGCGGCCTCGATCTCGGTGAACTTCAGGAACGGGCGTCCGACTTTGCTCGCAAGCGTTCGGTCGCTACCGATCCACGTAAGTTTTGAAGGAGGAAGATTATGTCCGGACATGGTCTTTCTAGTGTTGAGCACGGCTAGCTGATGCGCACTCAAACAATCATTCTGGCTTGTTGCGAGGAACTTCACCCCGCATTTGTCGCAAATTCATCCCTTTGGGGAGGTTGATGTGTCGATGACGAGGCGCACGAGTGTGCCATCGTCACCGGTCTCGATATCAGTCTTGTCCACCAATCGACGCATTAGGGGTAGCCCTAAGCCATTCTCAAAAAACATTCGTTCTGGGGACTCGGCATCTGGAACAACAGGGACGTTGTCTGGATCGAATCCAGGGCCGCGATCTCGCACCGTCACCTCGACTTCGTGACCCTTGGTCCAGCAGTGGACTTCGACGTGACTATCGGTTCCTGCGGAACGGTGGGCTTCGACTGCGTTGGTTACCGCTTCAGATACCGCGACCCGAAGATCTTCTACCCGATCACTTCGTGAATCGGGGTCGATTGCGGCAGCAGCAGCGAGGACAACGCGAACGAGGGCGATGTAGTCGGACTTCGCTGGTACGCGAAGGATGACCTCGTCGCCGCCTCTCATCTGGACGCGCCCGCCCCGTTGGTCGCAGAGTCGGTAGTGGCAAGAGTGTTTGCTGCTGCAATGGCGGTCTCGGTATTGGCAGCGATGTTCAGCAGAACGTCGAGACCGCTCAAGGACAGGATTCGTGATACCTCGAGTCGTGGGTTCACGAGAACGCACGCTCCGCCCTTCTCGGTGCATCGTCGGTGAAGACCGATGAGAATCCCGAGTGCGGCGGAGTCGACGAAGGTGACGTCGGCGAGATCGACGAGCACTGAGTAGAAGCCGTCGTTGATCACCTCATGAAAAGTAGAGCGCACGTTCGCGACCGCGCTGAGATCAATGTCGCCCACCAAAGTGATGATCATCTGTTCGTTAAGCGGATCGGTCGTCCGCGAAATGTGCACCATCTGATCCTAACGGCCGAAACCTCTGACATTTAAATGCTCGGGGTGGATACCCACAGGTTTCATCTAGTGACGTTCGTTGTCAGGGGAAGATGCGATACTTGGACATGGCCATTTTGGAGGTGCCCACACACGCGGTTACCCCTAGCCACGACGCCCCGTTCGCCGATCTGATCGAGCAGCTCGCAGAGGACGGCCGGCTCGCTCATGTTGAGTATCAACCCAGTCGCCCTGCTCGCTTCGCCAACGCTATTGCGCCGATCAGCGACGGGGTGGTTAAAGCGATCGGCGAGGAGTGCCTGTTCACCCATCAGGCCGAGGCGATCGACCTCATCAGAGCGAACCACTCGGTCGTCATCGCCACCGGAACCGCATCGGGGAAGTCGCGCTGCTACCAGATTCCCATTGCCGAAGCGGTTGCACGCCCTGGCGACATGGGCACAGCGCTGATGCTCTTCCCCACCAAAGCCCTAGCTCAGGATCAACTGCGGGCCATGCACGCCATGAAGTTCCCCCAAGTGGTTGCGGGGACCTACGACGGAGACTCGAGCCCCGAACAGCGATCGTGGGTGCGCTCGACGGCAAACGTCGTCCTCACGAACCCCGAGATGCTTCACGCTGCGATCCTGCCCGGCCATGCCCGTTGGTCGACCTTCCTGTCTCGACTCGACCACGTGGTCATCGACGAACTGCACGTGCTGCGCGGGGTCTTCGGTACCCACGTCTCCCATGTGCTCCGGCGCCTTCGCCGGCTCTGCCATCACTACGGCTCGGACCCGACCTTCATCTTCACCTCCGCGACAATCGGCTCACCGGGAGAACTCGCCAGCGAACTGTGCGGGGTGCCGGTTACCGAAGTCACCAACGACGGTTCGCCGCGCGGCGAGCGCACGATCGTCATGCTCAACCCGCCCGTCGTCGACGAAGTGCAGGGCATCCGCACCTCGACCAACACCGAGGCCGCAAGTGTCGCCGCCGAGCTGATCAAGCGCGATCACCGGACGATCGTGTTCTGTCGAAGCCGTCGAGGCGCCGAACTCGTCACCGGCGATATCTCCCGGCGCTTGCCGAAAGATCAGCAAGATTCGGTTCGCGCCTACCGTGCTGGGTATCTCGCCAGCGAGCGTCGCACGATCGAACACGAACTGTTCGATGGCACGCTCAACGGTGTGGTCGCGACCTCTGCCCTCGAACTCGGTATCGATGTGGGTGGCCTCGAAGCGTGTGTCCTTAATGGCTTCCCTGGGACGGTCGCTTCCATGTGGCAGCAGATGGGACGGGCCGGACGCGGTCACCAATCGAGCACCGCAGTCCTCGTCGCTGGCGACGATCAGCTCGATCAATGGATCATGGCCCACCCACACGAGCTGCTCACCCGCGAACCGGAACGGGCCGTGATCAACCCGACCAACCCCTTCATCCTGGGTCCCCACCTCAAGTGCGCCGCTTTCGAAAAGCCGCTCGCTCACGACGACGATGCCTATTGGGGCGACGCGCTCGACGATGGAGTTCGCGACCTCGTGATCGACGATGGTCTCAAGCTGAAACCCTCCGGCACCGGAGCACCTCTCGCGGTCTACTCGGGAAGGGGTCGACCCTCACGTGGCATTGGATTGCGTTCGGGAAGCGCCGACGAGGTGCAGATCGTGCGCGTCGATGGTTCCATCGTGGGCACGGTCGACGCAGCCCGGGCGTGCTCGGTCACACACCCCGGAGCCGTCTACCTGCATCAGGGACGGCCGTATCGGGTGACCGACCTCGATCTCGACGATCGTGTGGCGACGGTCGAGGACTCGACCGGCGAGGAGTACACCCAAGCCCGAACCAAGGTCGAGATCTCCATCGTGAAAGCCGATGACCAAGGGCTGGTCGGTGTGCTCACGGGCAACGACCAGGTCGAAGTGTTCGTTGGTTCGGTCGAAGTCACGAGCCAGGTCACCGGTTATCAACGTCGCGAGGTCCGCAGCCGTCGCATCCTCAGCAACGAGACACTCGACCTCCCCGCCTCCACTCTCCACACGCGAGCCTTTTGGTACGTGGTGCCGGTCGGCATCATCGAGGCGGCCGGCATCGACGCGTCCGCTGTTCCGGGCGCACTACACGCCGCCGAGCATGCGGGCATCGGGATGCTTCCACTCTTTGCGATCTGCGATCGTTGGGATGTCGGCGGCGTATCCACGCCGTGGCACGCCGGAGCTGGCGGTCCAAGCATCTTCATCTACGACGCGCATCCGGGTGGATCCGGTGTCGCCGAGCTCGGCTTCAAAGAACGCGACCGTCACCTCAAAGCGACGCGAGATTCGATCCGCAGTTGCGCATGCTCCGATGGATGCCCGTCATGTGTGCAATCACCCAAGTGCGGCAACGGCAACGACCCGCTCGACAA